>JAFQLV010000054.1 GCA_017396515.1 Clostridia bacterium
GAGGCTTCCAGTATCCTATCCCCACCTACTCAATCACACGCGACTTTGACTGGTCAGAAACCCAGAACAACAAGCTTCTCTTTGAAATGACAGCAAAGTACGGCACTCCCTACTTCTCAAACTACATCAACAGCGATATGGAGCCCAGTGATGTCCGTTCAATGTGCTGCCGTCTTCGTCTTGACCTTCGTGAGCTCCGCAAAAAGTCAGGCGGCTTCTTCGGTAGCGGTGAAAGCACAGGTTCAATCGGTGTTGTTACCATCAATCTTCCCAGAATTGCTTATCTTGCAAAGGACGAGGCAGACTTCTATGCACGCCTTGATAAGCTTATGGATATTTCAGCCCGTTCACTTTCAATCAAGCGTAAGGTTATCACAAACCTTCTTGAAGCCGGTCTTTATCCTTACACCAAGAGATATCTCGGCACCTTCGCAAACCACTTCTCAACAATCGGTCTTGTTGGTATGAACGAAGCTGCTCTCAACGCAAACTGGCTCAGATGCAACCTTATCAATGATGAGGCACAGCAGTTCGCTAAGGATGTTCTCAACCACATGAGAAACAGACTTTCCGACTATCAGGAGCTTTACGGTGACCTCTATAACCTTGAAGCAACTCCTGCAGAAAGCACAAGCTACCGTCTTGCAAAGCATGATATCAAGCACTATCCCGATATCATCACTGCTGCAGACAAAACCAAGAACGAAACTCCCTACTACACCAACTCATCACATCTTCCCGTTGGTTACACAGACGATATCTTCGAGGCTCTCGACAAGCAGGATGAGCTTCACACCCTTTACACATCAGGTACTGTATTCCATGCATACCTCGGTGAAAAGCTTCCCGATTGGAAGAGTGCAGCAAACCTTGTAAAGAAGATTGCCGAAAACTACCGTCTGCCCTACTACTCAATTTCACCCACATACTCAGTATGTAAGAACCACGGCTATATTGCAGGTGAAGAATATACATGCCCCGAATGCGGTGAAAATACAGAGGTTTACAGCCGTATCACAGGCTACTACCGTCCCGTGCAGAACTGGAACGACGGTAAGAGTCAGGAATTCCAGCACCGTGTGGAATATGACCCCATAAAGGCTGCAAAAAAGGAATTCGGCACACCTGCTTATAAGCTCACAGCTGAAAATGTAACAGAGGTTACAGCAGCTAAGGAGGTTATCCTCTTTGCTTCAGCAACCTGCCCCAACTGCAAAATGGCTGCAATGTTCCTTGACAAGGCAGGCATAGCTTACAAGAAGCTTCTTGCAGAAGAAAAAGCAGACCTTGCAAAGCAGTACGATGTAACTCAGGCTCCCACTCTCATTGTTATTGACGGTGATAAGGCTGAAAAAATCGTTAACCTTTCAAACATCAGAGCTTACACCGAAAGATAAGGTGACACTGAGATGTATGACATTATAATCATCGGCGCCGGCCCTGCGGGGCTGACCGCCGCATTATATGCAAGACGCGCCGAAAAAAAGGTTCTCGTTATTGAAAAAGAAACCTTCGGCGGTCAGATAACACATTCGCCCAAGGTTGAGAATTATCCCGGCTTCACCGTTATGAGCGGCAATGAATTTGCTGACAAGCTTATTGAGCAGGTGATGTATCAGGGTGCCGAAATTGAACTCGACACCGTAACAGGCATCAAGGGCGAAGCAGGCGATTTCACCGTTGAGTGTGAAAGAGGCTCCTTCTGCGGCAAAACCGTTATAATAGCAACAGGCGCAAAGCACAGACAGTTAGGTCTTGACAGAGAAAACGATTTCACAGGCGAAGGCGTCTCCTACTGTGCAGTGTGCGACGGTGCCTTCTATAAGGGCAAGGATGTTGCAGTTATCGGCGGCGGCAACTCAGCCTTGCAGGAGGCTATACTTCTTGCAAAGACGAGCAAAAGCGTTACCGTAGTGCAAAACCTCCCCTTCCTCACAGGCGAAATAAAGCTTCGTGAAGAAATTGAAAAGCTCCCTAATGTTAAGGTTATCCTTTCCTCAATTGTGCTGCAGATTCTCGGTGACAATAAGTTTGAAGGCATTAAAATTCAAAACACCGAAACAAAGGAAGAAACTGAGCTCAGCCTTGACAGCATTTTCGTTGCAATAGGTCAGCAGCCTGACAATGAAAGCTTTAAGGATGTTGTAAAGCTCAATGAATACGGCTACATCGTCTCAGATGAAAGCTGTATCCCTGAGGGAAGCATAAAAGGCATTTTCACTGCAGGTGACTGCAGAACGAAAAAAATCCGTCAGGTTGCAACAGCAATTTCAGACGGTGCAACAGCAGCACTTGAAGCCTGCAGCTTTATCGGCTGATTGACACAGCAATATCTTATAATTAAAATATCCGTCTGTTCCTGAGGGTTCAGACGGATATGTTTTCTGTTATGAAAATTTCCTGAGAGGCAGAAGCTCACCTTCTCGGCAGAGTACAACAAAATAAGCCCCCGACTTAACTGAACACCACAGTTGTGATGCTCTTTTCACCAACGGTGATTTTTTTATAACCTTTTGTTTCGGCTGTCAGCTCAAGATTTTTCTCCGCGTCGGTGGTGTAAACGCTCATATCATAACCCGGCATATTAAAGGAAATCTCTTTGTCACCGCCTTCGTTGGCAATGACAACAACATACTCTTTCTCGGGCGTTCTGAAGGCTGAAACAGTCATATAGTTTTCAGCGAGATAGACATTATATTCCTTATCGTCAATCCACTGCTTCCACCAGGCTTTTTCTGCTGTGAGGTCGGCAACGCTCAGGTTAAAGTCAACTGCATGGCTGCCCACGGGCACAAACTTTGTGTAGTGCGCCATAGCGTAGTATCTCTTGGCAATTGTGTATTCGTTATAGGTGTCGCCTACAGCTATCATAGAGTCGGCACGCTCACCGCCCTCGTTGACTGCAACCCAGCTTGACCATGAGTTTACACCTGTAAGTGAGAGGTCTTCACCTATAGTGCGTGCCATAATAATTGCGCCGTCGATATCGTCTATTGTGTGCTGACAGGGAAGCTCGCACCATTCGCTCATTTCAACCTCAACCTCCGGGTACTCTATCTGCAGATATTCACCGAAGGCCTCTTTGAGAAGGAAATTTCTGTCTGTCCAATAGCTGTGGTACGCGTATGTGCCAAGCACATCACGGATATCCTCGTCCGCCATAAGAAGGTCGATGCAATCCATAGCGTGGTCACCCACCTGACCGCTTTCAAGTACGCTGAGCTTAACGGGCATATTTCTCTCTTTGATTTCAAGGGCAAACATTCGGATAAGCTCTACGGCCTCATCAATTTCATAGTGACAGCCTTCCTGACCTACCCAATCGCCGCCCCAATCCCACTGAGGCTCATTTATGGGGCTTATGTATTTTACGGGCACACCCATATCAATGAAGTGCTGAGTTATATCAAGGAAGTAATCAACATAATCGTCATAGCAATCCTTTTTAAGGTTGGACTGTGCAGGCTCAAGACCGCCTGAGGCCTGACCTGAAACGCACATAGAATAGTGGGGTGAGTTAGCAAACATCACAACGGTATCCACACAGCCGTAGCTAAGTGCCATATTCAGCACCTTTTGTGCTGCAGCATCCTTATTCCAGTCATAGACCCACTCCCCTGCTTCTTCGTCCCACACGAGGAAGCTTTCTGTGCTTCTTGAGGAAGCCGGGTTAAGTCTTGAATTTGGGTTATCTCTTTCACCGCCGCCGATATTGTAGCGGTAGATGTTAAGGCCGAGACCTTCCTCACTAAAAATGAGCTTCGTCACCTCTTCGGCAGAGTCGCATTTACCAAGCTCCTGAGCCCACCAGCACCCTGAGGTACCCCAGCCGGTGATTTCCTGCTCACGGGAGAGCTTATTGATTTTAATGCGGGTTGAGTCTGCACTCACACCGAACCAACCGCCGATTGTTGCCATAATATAGAGCAGAAGTGAAAGATAATAAATATACTTTTGTATAAACGCCGTTCTGTTTTTAATCATAGTGTTTCTCCTTTTTCTTCTTTTAGGATATTTTAACAGATTAGGTGGGAAAGGTCAAGGTATCTTTATTGCTGATTATAAACGGATAATTCTTCTGTTTTGGGATATCTCTTCAAATAATTATCAACAATCCTTTTATCCTTACTTACAATTACAATCCACGAACTGTCTGAGGGTGCAATTTCTACTGAAGATAACGGGTGCTGAACAGATACGGGATTCTGATAGTAGCCGTTATAATCTCGCGCTGACGGCAGTGGATATTTCAGCACTTCCTCCAATGTAATATGCTTTTCAAAACCGCACAGCACTCCCCAAATCCATTGAAATTCCTCTTGCACAACTATCTCGGATAATTCTTTGCCGGACAGCCAACAGTATTCCTGAGAAAACAACTGCTCAAATTTCTTGCTTTCGGGATAACACTCACAATCCGCAACTAACCAATTATATTGATTCTGTGCATTGTCAATTGCTTCAAAAACCTCTCCCATATAGGTATAAATCTCGTGATTTTTTCTATCTATTAAACCAAATGTCATTTAGCATTCTCCTTTATGTTTTCTGTTACGACAACCGATATTATGAATATTATAGCATATTTTTCAAATTATTGAAAGATCTTATTGCTATAGATTCCTCTTTCCGCATAGCAAAAAATCAACTGTTTTTCTTTTTTATAAATCAGGTGCGGGTGTCCCGCCCACACTTATTCACTATTCCCTCTTACTTCTTACCTTCCAAAAATCCCGACAAAATCAAGGGAGAGGGAAAAGTGAAGAGTGAAGAGGTAATAAGTAAAAATCCCGCCCTCTGACGAGAACGGGATTTTTGGTGAGGATGAGTGGGCTCGAACCACCGACCCCTTGCATGTCAAGCAAGTACTCTGACCAACTGAGCTACACCCTCAAGTGCCTATGTATAATAACATAACCCACTGCATTTGTCAAGCAAAATTTTTGCCTTTTACAGCCGCACTTCAACCCTGCCGCTTATTTCAACGCTGTCTTCGTCTACAGTGCAGTCAAGAGCAATTATATTAACCCCTGCCTTCGCCGCCTCTCGCAGTGCCTTGGCAAACTTCGGGTCGTGGTCTTCATTTGGTGTGAAATAAAGCACATCCTTCATCTGCACGGCAAAAATAATATATGCTTCATAGCCCTCAGCCATGCATTCAATGAGCTCATTTATATGCTTGGTACCGCGCTCGGTAGGTGCATCGGGGAAGGACACAATGCCGCCATTTTCAAGAGTGACACCCTTAACCTCTATAAAAGCCCGTTTATTTTCATATTCGCAGTAAAAATCAAAGCGTGATTTTTTATAGGTGCACTCTGCCTTCAGCAGCTTTATATCCCTGAAAAGACCGCCTGCCTTCAGCCACTCACCCACTATTTTGTTGGGTGCCTGAGAGTCCATATTCACAAGCCTGCTGCCCTTTTTCACCGTTACAAGTGAATATTTATACTTTCTTGCCGGGTTGTCACTTTCCTCTAAAAGCACCTGTGCCCCGGGTACTAAAAGCTCACGGCATCTGCCCGTGTTTTTAACATGGCAGGCTGTCTGCGTGCCGTCAATATTCACATATGCCACAAAGCGGTTGGGGCGGCTTATGAAGGTCGCCTTTTTGATTTTATCATATTTCATCTGCTTTTCCTCTTATAAAAGTGAGCCTGCAAAAGCAGACCCACTGTTTTTTTATGCAAAAAATTCCTCTGCAAATCTCACCGTGTCCATAGCATCCTTTGCATAATAGGACGCGCCTATCATCTGAGCAAATTCCTTTGTCAGCACCGCGCCACCCACAACGGTTGCGGTTTCGGGGAGATTTTCATTTATCAGGCGTACCGTTTCAGCCATAGCCTCAGTGGTGGTTGTCATAAGCGCACTAAGCCCCACAAGCTTTATATTTTCAGCCTTGGCCTTTTCAAGCACTGCCTCGGGTGCAACATCCTTGCCTAAATCTAGGATATCATAGCCGTAATTTTCAAGGAGGGTCTTTACAATATTTTTACCTATATCGTGAATGTCGCCCTTCACCGTTGCAAGTATAATTCTGCCCTTGCTCTCACTTTTACCCTCGGGCATAGCCTCTTTAACTGCCTCAAAAGCCTTTGAAGCCGCCTCTGCGCTCATAAGCAGTGAAGGCAGATACATCCTTTTTTCCTCAAACTGCTTGCCCACAGTGTCAAGGGCAGGCACTATTTCTTCATTTATAACTCTGAGTGCATCCTTTTGTGTCAGACTCACCTTAGCCTCGCAGTATGCTTCGCTTTTTATGCCCTTGATAATTGCTCGCTGAAGGGCACTAACCTCGGTTTTTTCCTCAGCTTTCTTTTGGGCTGTGACAACGGCAGGTTCTGTTTTGTGGCTGTCGGCAAACTCAATGTAGTTCATGCAGTTTGTGTCTTTACCTGTGAGTGCAAGATATGTGTGATAGCTTCGCATCATTGCCACACTGTAGGGATTCATAATTGCACAGTCAAGACCTGCACCAAATGCGAGAGCCGTGAAAAGTGCATTGATGTTTTCTCTGTCGGGCAGACCGAAGGATATATTAGACACACCGAGGCTTGTTTTAAGTCCGAGCTTTTCTTTTATGAGCCTCACGCTCTCAAGGGTGATTTTTCCGCTTTGGTCGTCGGAGGAAACTGTCATGGCAAGGGGGTCAACAATTATATCCTTCTTTTCTATGCCGTACCTCTTACATTCATTTACAATTTTCTCTGCAATTTCGCACCTGCCCCGGGCGGTTTCGGGAATACCGTTTTCATCTATAGTCAGAGCTATCAGGGTACCGCCGTATTTTTGCACAAGAGGCAGAATTGCATCCATACTTTCCTGCTTGCCGTTCACGGAGTTTATAAGAGGCTTGCCGTTATAAATACGCATAGCCTTTTCAAGAGAAGAAGCCTTAACACTGTCAAGCTGCAAGGGCAAATCAAGAACACTCTGCAGCTCCTTTACGGCAGTAACGAGCATTTTATCCTCATCAATTTCGGGCAGACCTACATTCACATCAAGAATATGCACACCCTTTTCCTGCTGAGAAACGCCCTCATTTATGATATAGGCAATATTGTTATCGCGAAGAGCCTGCTTGAATTTAGACTTGCCTGTAGGGTTGATTCTTTCCCCTATAAGCACAGGTACTCTGCCGATTTCCACAGCATGAGTATAAGAGGAAACCATAGTTATATTCTTGCTTACGGGAGCCTTGTAGGGGATATCCTTTGTCTTTTCCACTACTTTTTTAATATATTCGGGAGTAGTACCGCAGCAGCCGCCGAGTACACTCACACCAAGCTCAGCCATTTTCACTGCATAATCTGCAAATTCATCGGCAGTAATATCAAAAACCGTCTTGCCCTTTTCGGTTCTGGGCATACCGGCATTAGGCTGCACAATAAGGGGAAGTGAAGCATATGAGATATATTCCTCAGCCACACTGAGCATCTGCTTCGGGCCGAGAGAGCAATTCATTCCAATTGCGTCAACCCTGAGACCTTCAAGCATTGCTATCATAGCCATAGGGTCTGCACCCGTCATAAGCTTTTTATTCTCGTCAAAGACATTGCTGACAAATACGGGAAGCTCACAGCTTTCCTTAGCTGCAATAACCGCCGCCTTTGTTTCATAGCTGTCATTCATAGTTTCAATTATAATAAGGTCGGCTCCGTGCTTTGCACCCAGACTGATAGTCTCAGAAAACAGCTCCACTGCCCTTTCAAAGCTCATATCGCCCAAGGGCTCAAGCATTTTGCCGAGAGGTCCCACATCAAGCGCGGTAAAGCAATCTTCTCTCCCGCATTCCTTGGCGGCATCCTTAGCATTTTTAACTGCGGCGGCAATAATTTCCTCAAGATTGTCAAACTTCAGTGAGTTTGCACCGAAGGTGTTGGTTGAAACAATATTGCTGCCTGCATTAAAATAGTCCAGGTGGATATTCTTCACCGTTTCGGCATGGGTTAAGTTCCACATTTCGGGCAGCTCACCTGCTGAAAGTCCTGCACTCTGCAACAGAGTTCCCATACCTCCGTCAAAATATAAACGCTGTTTGCCTAATAAATCTCTTATATTCATATTATCATCCTTTTATGCCGATAAATGCAGTTACGCTCTTTTTCGGTGTCATCATCATTGAATCGTTAAGTGTTATGCCGAGCTTTCTCTGAGCATCAAGAAAAGACAGTATAGCCGCCTGATATGAAAGGCTTACACCGCCATAACCGGGAGAAAAACGGGGCTTTGCGTTTCTGTTGCCCACTGCATAGGCGTTAACCTCATCACACCACACCTCAACAGCCGAGGAGGCTATGCAGTCACAGACCATTGCCTGTGCCGGTGATAATTTTGAGAGCCTCATAATAAGTCTGTCGGCACCGGCACCTAAGGTTGCGGCAAAAATAACAGCACTGCTGCAGCCCGAAAGATTTCTGTAAAGGCTTTCGTTTTCGATTTTGCAAAAGCCGAAATCAACTGTGCCGTCACAAAGGCTTATGGGCACCTCTGTGTAAACAGCCTTATAGCACGCCTCTTTTTTTAAGCAAAGAAGACTCTCACCGTACAGCTCTTCAAGAGCTTCATTTTTTCTGTCACTCTTATAGCCCATATAACGGCAGGCTTCCTTTTTATCGGGTTCAATTTCATCGCCTTTTTTTGAAAGAAAAATCAGGTTGTCCGTCATAAAAATCCTCTGTGTATAAAATCGCACACGGCGGGATGAAACACCCCGCCCTAAAATATATCATTTAATTATAGCCGAAACATTATCCTTTATTGCCTTTGCAATATCAGGCTTATTCATAGAATAAACATGAACTGCATTTATACCGTTGGCATAAAGGTCAATTATCTGCTGTGTTGCATAGGCAATGCCTGCCTGCTTCATCTGTTCGGGATTGTCACCGTATTTATCAACTATTCTGCAAAATCTCTGAGGCAGTGCCGAGCCTGAAATGCGGCATATTCTCTTAATTGACTTAGGATTTGTCACAGGCATAATTCCCGGCACAACAGGCACATCTATGCCTGCTTCTCTTATACGGTACATAAAATTATAGAGTATATCGTTATCGAAAAACATCTGTGTAACAAGAAACTCTGCACCTGCCTGAACCTTCTCTTTAAGATAGCGTATATCGTCAAAGGAGGTCTCACTTTCAGGGTGACTTTCGGGATAGCATGCCGCACCTATGCAAAAGCCGCCGTAGGCTTTGATTTCACGGGTAAGCTCACTTGCATAGTGATAGTCAAGGTGTTCCTTTGACATTCCCTCGGGCATATCACCCCTGAGAGCAAGAATATTTTCAATTCCCTTTGCCTTTAATGTATCAAGCTGAGTCTTGATTTCATCCTTTGTTGATGAAACGCAGCTAAGGTGTGCCAGAGCAGGAACACCGCATTTTTTCTCAAGGTTTTCTGCAATATTGACAGTAAATTCACTTGTGCCGCCCCCTGCACCGTAGGTTACGGACATATATGAGGGTGACAGCAGTGCAATTTCCTCTGTTGCGGTTTTAACGCTGTCAAAGGCATCACTTGTCTTTGGCGGAAAAACCTCAAATGAAAGCGAAGGCTTATCTCCGGTTATAATATCAATTATTTTCATCAAATCATCTTCTTTTCTAAAATCAGGAATAATTCATAATTCATAATTAATTCTTAAGTGAGTGCATGGGAGCAGGGATTCTGCCGCCTCTTGCAATAAAGTCTGCCGACGAAAACTCGTGCACGGGCATAACGGGTGCCGAACCTAAAAGTCCGCCGAATTCTATAATTTCACCCACTTTTTTGCCCATAGCGGGAATAATTCTCACTGCAGTTGTTTTTGTGTTGACAACGCCTATTGCGGCTTCGTCTGCAATAATTGCCGAGAGAGTTTCAGCAGAGGTATCTCCGGGCACTGCAATCATATCAAGACCAACGGAGCACACACAGGTCATGGCCTCAAGCTTATCAAGAGTCAGAGCATTTTTCAGTGCCGCCTCAATCATGCCCTCGTCTTCACTGACAGGGATAAATGCACCTGAGAGACCGCCAACATGGTTGCTTGCCATTACACCGCCCTTTTTAACTGCGTCATTGAGCAGTGCAAGTGCGGCAGTTGTGCCGTGGGTACCGCAGACCTCGAGACCCATTTCTTCAAGAATTCTCGCTACGCTGTCGCCCTTTTCAGGTGTGGGGGCAAGTGACAGGTCAACTATACCGACGGGTACACCGAGTCTTCTTGAAGCCTCAGAAGCCACAAGCTGACCCATACGGGTAATTTTGAAGGCTGTTTTCTTTATTGTTTCAGCCACCACATCAAAGGGCTGACCCTTGCATTTCTGCAGTGCGTGATAAACAACACCGGGGCCGCTTACACCGACATTTATAACGCACTCGGCTTCACCCACACCGTGGAAGGCACCTGCCATAAAGGGGTTATCCTCAACTGCATTGGCAAAAACAACTAATTTGGCACATCCGAAACCGCCTTTATCGGCAGTCATATTGGCAGTCTTTTTGATAATTCTGCCCATAAGAGCCACTGCATCCATATTGATGCCTGCCTTGGTGCTTGCAACCGAAACGCTTGAGCAGACCCGCTCAGTACCGGCAAGAGCCGAGGGAATGGAATTTATAAGATTGATGTCACCCTTGGTCATGCCCTTATGTACTAAGGCAGAAAAGCCGCCGATAAAGTTTACGCCTACCTTGTGAGCCGCCTTGTCAAGGGCAATGGCAATGGGAGTGTAGTCCGTCTCCTTGCATGAAGCGGCAACAATTGAAATGGGTGTAACGGAAATTCTCTTGTTTACAATGGGAATACCGAATTCCTTTTCTATTGCTTCACCTGTTGCAACCAAGTTTTCTGCAAGGCGGGTGATTTTGTCATATATTTTTTTTGCTGTTACCTCAACACTGTCACTGCAGCAGTCAAGAAGTGATATGCCCATAGTGATTGTTCTGACATCAAGGTGCTGATGGTCTATCATATCAATTGTGGAAAGTATTTCCTTCTGATTATGCATTTTACTTCCCCCTTACACCTTATGCATAAGGTCAAATATATCTTCACGCTGGATTCTTATATTAAGACCCATTTCCTCTCCCTTTGCCTTGAGGCTGTCGCTGAGAGTGGTAAAGTCAACAGTGCTTTCGGTTAAATCAACAAGCATTGTCATTGTGAAAAAGCCCTCCATAACTGTCTGGCTGATATCGAGGATGTTGATTTTGCATGAGGCAAGAAGTGTGCACACCTCTGCAATGATACCCGGTTTATCTTTTCCTATTACGGTGATGATAGCTCTCATAGCTTTTCGCTCCTTCATTACATTAAAACATTATAGTTATATTTTATGCAATACTGAAAAAATGTCAATATATAAACAATATAAAAAGCACCTCAAAGGGTGCCTTTTAAATATCTGACTCTTAATAGTGTGCTTCTCCGCAGGCGCAGACAGAGTTGGTTTTAAACAGCTTTTGGAAGAAATTGAGAATTTTCCAGATAAAGCTCATAAAACCGGTCTTATGGCAGTTGCAGGAACACTCCTTTGACTTATCGTGACCGCAGTTCTTACAGCGTGAGCCGTCATAATCATGTCCCGTTGCCGGTATTAATTCTCTGTAAGTATCACCGCAGGCACATAAATAAACCGTGTAGCCCGCTGTAGTACAATCAGAAGGAACCTCCATTGTCACTTCATAAGAATGAGTGGTAATTATCGGTATTCTTGTTGTATAATGATTGCCGCATTTGGTGCAGGTATAGGTTTTGATTCCGTCGGATGTATGCGTTGCCGGAGTCGTAATTTCCCAGGTATATTCATGAAAACCGGGCGTATAATTACCTTTATAGCTTTCGCCGCAGCTGCAGGTGTAGGTTGTATATCCGTTTTGAGTGCATGTTGGCGGAGTTACAACAGGTGTATATTGATGGGCAAGCTTTTCGGTATAATTTTCCTCATAGCTGTAGCCGCAGGCACAACTGTGCTGTGTATATCCCTGACTAGTACAGGTAGGATCAACAACTTTTACAGTATAATGATTTTTTCCGTCGGTTGAGAAGTGCAATCTGACCTCGTCATTCGGTAATGCAGACATATTTTCCGGAACTTCTATTTCATTCCACTGAGCTTCTGTACCCAAGTAATATACATCCTTAAGATTCTCACATACATAGAAAGGTGACCTTTCCATGGCTTTGACACCGACGGGAATTATCACGCTTTCAAGAGCTTCGCCGAAGCTGAAAGCACTACTGCCAATAAATTCAATACTGTTGGGTAAATTCAATTCCTTAAGAGCACTGCAATATACAAAGGCAGAGTGTTCAATAGTGGTAACGCCCTCTTCCAATGTCAGAGTTTTCATATTGTAGCACTTGTCAAATGCACTATAACGGATAATCTCAACATTTCCGGGAATCACAATATTCTCAATGTACTGACAGTTAGAAAACGCCCACTCTTCAATTTCCTTTACTCCGCTTCCTATTACCAAGCTTTTTATGAAGTAGCAATCGCTGAACGCTCTCTGAGGTATTACTTCAATTCCGTCACCGATTACAAGCTCCTTAAGCCCTATACAATACATGAAAGACTTGAAGGAAATCTCCTTTACGCTGTCGGGTATAATAAGGCTTTCCAATCCCCTGCAAATGTAAAAAGAATATCTTCCTATAGTTTTTAAACTGTTGCCGAACTGAATATCTTTAAGAGCCGTGCAGGCATAAAATGCTCCTTCGTCTATCTCCTCAACATCGTCTCCGATTTTTACACTTTTGAGAGACTCACACTCCGAAAACATATACTCAGGCACAATTTTAACTCTATCAGGAATTACTACACTTTCAAGGCTTGTGCAGCCGCTGAATACCAGAGTTTCAAATTCAGTAACAGTATCGGGAATCGTTACAGACTTAAGACTTGTGCAGTTCGAAAAGGCTGCATTGCATATTTTTTTTACACCCTCCGGAATAACTATGCTTTCAAGGCCTGTACAGTCCTTAAAAGTAATACCTCCTACTTCGGAGATACCCTTCGGAATAACAATATTTTTGAGGCTTGTGCACCCTTCAAAACTACCTCCACCCAAATAGGTAAGACCCTTGGAAAGAGTTACATTCTTAAGGCTCACACATTTGTAAAAAACGCCGCTTCCTATAAATTCAACATCGTCGGACATAACAACAGTTTCAAGCTCAGCGCAGCCGTTAAATATATTATTTCCCAAGTATGTAATACCCTCTTTTACTACCACACTTTTTATGTCAGAAGCATAAAAAGGTGATTCTCCCTCCTGATAAGAATCTGTTTTTCCCTCACCGCTTAAAACAAGTTCTCCCGTTTCGCTGTTATAAGTGTAAACCACTTTTTCGCCACAGCTTCCGGTTGCATCCAAGGCGCTCACCGTCACGGCAGCGGCAAAGCACATCATCATTGCCACCGTCAGGAAAAATAAGTTCTTGCATATTTTCTTCATTTATATCTCCTCCTTGGTAATTATTTCGCACTTTTATTTTACTACTTTCAAGCGTAAAAGTCAACAAATTGAGAAGTGCCGTCGTATTTTTTATAATTCTTAATAATAAATAAACAGTTTGTAGCTTTACACCCGTTAAATAATTTAAACATCACTTTACTTTTTCCTCTCGTTTGTTGTATAATAACTCCACCAAATCAAAGGAGAAAATTTATGCTTAAAAAAGATACATTTGCCCTTCGTCCCCCTATGGGCTGGAACAGCTGGGACTGCTACGGTGCCGCAGTAAACGAAGAACAGCTTTTAGGCAACGCAGAATATGTCAGAGATAACCTGAAAGATTACGGCTGGGAATATATTGTCTGCGACATTCAGTGGTATGAGCCTAAGGCCACATCAAATTTCTATAACAATTTCACCGAGCTTTGCATGGACGAATACTCCCGTCTTATCCCTGCCGTGAACCGTTTTCCCTCTTCGGCAGGCGGAGTGGGCTTCAAGGCTATTGCCGATAAAATTCACGCTATGGGACTTAAATTCGGCATACATATTATGAGAGGCATCCCCCGTCAGGCAGTGCATCAGAACACTCCTATAAAAGGTACAACAAAAACTGCAAGAGATATTGCCTCAGGCTTTTCTGTATGCGCCTGGAACACGGATATGTACGGAGTTAATCCCCGCAGTGAGGGTGCGGCAGAGTACTATAACAGCCTTTTTGAGCTTTATGCTTCATGGGGTGTGGATTTCGTTAAGGTTGACGATATTGCCAACACTGAGTTTAAGCCCCACGACCCCTACAGTGCAAGGGAGGAAATAGAGCTTATCCGCAAGGCTATAGATAACTCAGGCAGAGCTATGGTGCTCTCCCTTTCCCCGGGGCCTGCAGTTATCAGCGAAGCCTTTCACCTGTCGCAAAACGCAAATATGTGGCGCATGACAGGCGATTTCTGGGACCGTTGGGACAAGCTTTATAATATGTTTGAGCGTTGCGAAAAGTGGGCTCCCCATGTGAAAGAGGGCTGCTGGCCTGATTGCGACATGCTTCCCTTAGGCAAGATAAGCAAAAACTGCTCCTGCCTTGGCGATATAGACAGATACACAAACTTCACATATGACGAGCAGAAAACCATGCTGACCCTCTGGGCTATTTTCCGTTCACCTCTGATGCTGGGCGGTGAGCTTCGTGAAAACAGACCCGAAGACCTTCAGGTTATCACCAACAGAGATATTATCGAAATCAACCAGTGTTCAAGTGAAAATACACAATTGAGAAGAACCCGAAATGAAGCAATCTGGACATGCCTTGACAAGCAGGGCAAGAGAGTTATAGCAATGTTTAATCTCAGCGATGAGGAAAGAGAAATAAGCCTTAAGCTTGAGGAATACGGCTTTGAGCTTGGCGGCACTGTCACTGAGCTGTGGACTAAAGAAGAAATCAGTGTGGGTGATATGCTTAGTATGAATGTTGCATCTCACGGGGTGAAGATAGTGAGATAAATTTAAAAATCAAAAACGGCGGGCAGGAATTAACCTGCTCGCCATATTTTGTCGCAATTCTGCGTTCTGCACTCTGCATTCTGCATTTTAATGATATTCCGGCAGCCAAGCCTTATGTGCTTCAAGCAGCTCGTCAACCATAGCATAGATATCCTTGATGTTAAGCTCTGTGCCTGTAAGCGGATCCATCATAGCCGCATTGTATATATACTGCTTCTGAAGTGTTGCGGCGGCTTCAATAGTGAGCAGCTGAGGGTAGATGTTGCTCGCATTCATAGCGGCAAGCTGCAACGGCAAAGGTCCCATACGACAAGGTGTGATTCCGCTTCCGTCAACAAGGCAGGGCACTTCAACACAAGCCTCAGGGGGCAGATTATCAATGAGCCCGTTATTGAGCACATTTCCGCCGATTTTGTACGGCTTATTCGTCACAATAGCTTCCATTATGTATGAGGCGTACTCCCCTGTGCGCTCGTGAGTGATTTTGCCGTCGGCAAGTATACTGTCTCTTTGCTTTTCCCAGCCCTCAATCTGTTCAACACAGCGTCTGGGATATTCGTCAAGGGGAATATTGAACTGCTCAATCATTTCGGGATATCTTGACTTGATATAAAAGCCGTTATACTCCGCATTATGCTCTGAGCTTTCGGTGCAGTAGTAGCCTAATTTATCGATATAGTCAAAACGCACCATATCGCCGTGCTTTTCATTTTCATTTTTTTCTTTTGCTCTCTTTTTTATTTCGGGATAAAGGTCGTTGCCCTCTTTGTCTCTTATATCAAGAAGCCATGCCATATGGTTTATGCCTGCAATACGGTCAGTTCTGCCCTCAACCTTATCTTCCATGCCGAGGCTTTCAAGAAGACCCTTTGAGCAGCCCTGCACGCTGTGGCAAAGACCCACTGTTTTGATTTTGGTGTATCTGAGCATATAGCCTGTAAGCATAGCCATAGGATTAGTATAGTTAAGAAACCATGCATCGGGGCAGACCTCTTCCATATCATCGGCAAAAGCCTTCATCACGGGAATGGTGCGCAGTGCTCGCATAATGCCGCCTATGCCCATTGTGTCTGCAATAGTCTGACGAAGTCCGTACTTCTTGGGTATTTCAAAATCTGTTACCGTGCAGGGCTCATATCCGCCAACCTGAATAGCGTTGACAACGAAGCTGGCACCTCTGAGAGCTTGCTTTCTCTCAGCCTCACCCAAATATGTTGTGATTTTTGCTCTGCCCTCATTTATATTTCTGTTTAGTGCAGAAAGAATAGTCTCAGACTCTCTGAGCCTTTTTTCGTCGATATCATAAAGTGCAAATTCGCTTTCTCTCAGGCAAGGTGTGCACATGCAGTCACCTATAACATTTCTTGCAAACACAGTGCTGCCCGCACCCATAAATGTAATCTTCATAAAATATATCCTTTCTGTAAATTACCGCCACGGGCTCTTGCTTTCAGCGGTACTTTTTGGTAATATAAACATAGCACATCTCAGATAAAAATACAATAATATGAGGAAAAATATATGAACGAGCTTAAGTTTTATCTTATCAGCGACCCCCACTATTTTGCAAGTGAGCTGGGCTGCAGCGGCGAAGAATATGAAGATTTTATGCACTATGAGCAGAAATGCTTTGCGGAAACAGAAAGCATATGCAAAAGTGTTTTTGACTATCTGAAAAAGGCCGACGAAGCGGATATAGTTCTCATAGCCGGTGACCTTATCTTTAACGGTGAAAAAAAGAGCAGTGAGGGCTTCTCAAAGCTGCTTAAGGAGCTGAAGGACAGCGGCAAAAAAATCTATGTTGTCACTGCCGACCACGATTTTAAGTATAAGGACGGTGACACCTTTGCTTTCGGCAAAGACGGCAGGTACTCTCCCGAACGCACAAGACGCGAGGATATCACCCTTATGTACCGCGACTACGGCTTCGGTGATGCAATTGCCGCAGATGAGGAGCACCTTTCTTATGTTGCACAGCTCTGTGACGGTGTTCGCCTGCTTGCAATCAACTGCGATCTCAAGGACGGCGGCAAGTACCACTTTGAGGATAAACAGTGGCAGTGGATAAAAGCTCAGGTAAAGGCCGCCCGTGAGGACTCGCAGAAAATGATTGCAATGTGCCACTACCCCATTTTGCCAGGACAGCCTTTGTTTTCGCTTATTTCGCCTATGATGATAAAGGATGCCCATAAATTTGCCACAATGCTTGCAGATGAGGGTATAGAGCTTATTTTCACGGGACATATGCACAACCAGAGCATAAACTATATTGATACAGAAAAAGGCAACCGACTTTATGATATAACAACAGGTGCAATTATTGCCGACCCTGCCTATATCAGACTCGTCACCTTAAAAGAGCACGAAGCCGAAATCAGAAGCATACCCACCCCGGATTTTCAGTGGGATACGGGAGACAGAGACTGTAAGGAGTACCTCAGAGATTTATTTGACCGCATGATTGTCAATGTGCTGACAGATATGCGTGATGACACGGTGCGTGTTATGAATAAATTTCATGTTGAGGATAAGGGCATCATCAAAAAGGTGCTGCACCTTGCGGGAAGCTTTATCTGCTCGGTCAAGGTGGGCACTATGGCGAAAATCCTCTGGATAAGGTGCGACAAGAGCATTAAAGATATGAAGGTGCTGGACTATGCCACAGAGCTTGTCAGAGGGGTTTTCAGGGGCAATCAGGCCTTCACCGAGGGCACACCCAAGGGCGATGTTTTTCTTGCCCTGCTGAAAAGGCTCAGACCCGTTTTAAACAGGCTCGACATCAAGGGCTGGGACGGCAAAAAGGCTGACCTTTATGACCTGCTGAAAAATACAGCAGGCAATTACGGCATTGACGATTATAATGCTGTGCTTAAGCTTAAATAATTTTTGTACGCGACAAAAGGCGGCGGTGAAGGTAAGTTCACCGCCGCCGAGGTTGTTTTATTCTTCATTTAAGTATTCATCTAAAACGCTGTTTTTAATCCGTTCTAATTTATCAGCATCTTTTTCGTTGAAACATATATAATCAAAATTTTTAATGTCGCCATATGTCAAATTATCTTTTGGCTCGATTGGCTTTATTTGGCTATCAATAGGAAAATAATACATATAATAATCCCAATCTACAATAAACTCATCGTATGGCAATGTTTCTTTATACTCCTGTGCATATTCAACTTTATCAGCAAACACAAGATAGCGTCTGCCCGGTTGCATACCGATACTGAGATTATTCATTGAACGAAAAAGGAATACTTCTGTTACTTTACTATAATTTGTAAAAGCCGATTCATAAAGTGCAATTGTTTTTTCGCTGTAGTTTATATCACCTTTTATTACTCTTTCAACGTTTAAAATAGTTTTTGTTCCTCTGAATACCCTTTCAGACGATGTAGCTGTAACTAAAAAAATATAACCTACCTTTTTTAATTGTTTTTGTACTTTCTTGCCTTCTATGTGTTTAATCCATGATTCACTATTTTCAATAATAAGCTTATCAACAAGTGCGGCATCTTCTTCAAACTCCTTATAGCTGTTTTTTGTCACAACACCAAATGCGGCACTCATTAAAAGTATAAGAACAATTAGCATAGCACATATCTTGCTTAGTTTGTTCATCACTTCACCACCTTTTCAAGCTTAGTGATTTTTCCTTCATCCATAAATATTATTTCGTCACACAGAAGTTCTATTTCCGTGCGCGAATGACTTGCAAGCAAAATCGTTGCGCCTTTCTTTTTCTTATCTATAATATATTCTCTCAGCTTTATAATACTATTTTCATCCAGAGCATTAGTCGGTTCATCCAAAATTATCAGCTCAGGCTCACCCATAAATGCCTGAGATATTCTGAGCTTTTGCTTCATACCGAGAGAAAATGCCTTGTATGGCTTCTTGCTTTTAGGGTCAAGACCGAAATATGTAAGAATTTCCTCTATTTTTTCATCGGATATTGTGTTGGTGCTCAGCCGATTCAATATTTTCATATTTTCCATAGCTGTCAGCTCCATCCATAAATCTGCATTCTCAATGAGCAGACCGGTTTTCTTTGGATGCACACCGTTTTTAATTTCTGTGCCGTCAACCTTAACGCTTCCGTTGTCATAGCCTATAAGACCTGCAATGGCGCGAAAAAGCATCGTTTTGCCCGAACCGTTTATTCCCACAAATCCATATATTTTATTTTTTTCGAGCAATAAATTTATATTGTCTAATATAAGGTTGTTTTTTATTGTCTTTGTAACATTTTCAATAACTATATAACTCATATTTCCTCCTATATAAAATCCTTTTTCTTAACAAATATCTTTGCTAAAATCAGTTCAACTAATATTATAACAGCAATCACAGCATAATATGACCATGTAGGAAAGGAATAGACAGCTGAATTAGAGCTTGCTATTGTATGCCATGAAATGAAATATGATATCAGCAAATGATACTGAACCTGATCTAAGTGCAAAAAACAGACAACACCTATACTAAGCACTGTCAGAGCAGTTATTAAGGCAGTCGCTAAGTGTGGTTTCATATACAAACCTAATATATTACAAACCACAAGAATCATGAAAATTATCATAAAACTTGTTATCATCCCCCAAATCACATATTTAGCAAGAACAAAATATTTGTCGGTTTTATATCCTAACAAGTAAACTGATGCTAAAATAGATAAATGATAAATAAAAGAATAATAAAAGCTGTAAACAAGTGTCTGCAGAAATTTATATTTAAACCATATATCTGTTTTTTTTATACGGATAAAAACAAACGACTTAGCTATGTCAATATCTTCTGAAAACAGTTTGGATATAAAAACAATTGCCAACACCATATTGAAAGTACAGGTAAATGCATCACTATGGTACTCTCTCTCTCCCAAAACAATAAATCCGTCTCGTGCAGTTAAAAACGCACCTTCCAAATTTACTGGAGCGTCAATCCCAACTTGCAAAAAAGTTATAATTACCGCACAAATAACCGCTAGAAAAGTGATTGATACTATGTCTTTTTTCCTAAAAAAAATCCTAATCATATATTTTTCTTAACTTCCTTTTCGCAAAAGGTATGGGCAAAAATGCGGCTAAAACAAGAACAATAAATACTACAAACAAACCTCGTATAGTTTGTCCTTCAAAAACCATTGAAGCAAATATGTAATTGTTAATACAGAATTCTCTTGCCCCAAAAGCCGTTAAAATTATTGTGTATATGTGGTAAATTATAAAAAATGAACAAATGAGCATCACTCTGCTTTTTTTATAGAAAAAAGAAAATTGAAAAACTACTACAGATATAAATCCGGATGTAAGTGATATTAAAAAGAGATGCAAAATATTGTATATGTACATATTTTTAGCAAAAAACTCTTTAAATAAAACCAAAGTGTCTATTCCGGTAGTATATATTCCCGATTCCGATGTTGGAAGATTAGTATAATCCACAGTTGATTCTATGGGAAAAGCAATAAAATTCAAAAAATAATTAATAATCAGTGGAATAAACATCACAATAAATCCGGAAAAAAAGACAGCAAACAATTTTGAAAAATAATACTGATTATCAGTACATCTAACTAAACAAAATTCTGTTGTCCTTCTGCTTCTTTCCTCAAAGAATGTGTCAGCGAAAGGAATTGCTGCAACAACAGCGAATATTAAAGGAATAAAATAAAACATTACATTTGATATATTAGACCCTAAAAACAGATATTTAGCTGCAGGCACTGCAAAAACATCCTTGCCAAAATTATTTATACAATTTAGAAAAAAAGCAGCTATAGCATAAACACACATTAATGTAAAAGTTGCTATAAAAGATGTTCTTCTAAACAGCAATGACAATTGTATTTTAAAATATCTCATACAAAACTCCTTCCTTATTACGGCACCTTGTTGCAAAATTTATTTACATACTTATACTAACACCGAAATATATGCAGTTCAATAATTATTACATATACTTAGTAAACTTGTAATTCTTTTGTAATAATTGGCTTTCAAAAAATCGGTGCGGCTTATGCCGCACCGAAAAAAAGGCGGCGGTGAAGGTAAGTTCACCGCCGCCGAGGTTGTTATAAGTTCAAATATTCCTTTAAAATTGAAGCTCTTATACTTTCAAGCTTTTCAGCCTGTTCCTTATTCATGCAAAGATAATCCAAATATTTAAAATCAGCATAAGTAACATCCTCTTTTCCAGCTATCCAACCGATATTTTTTTCTATAGGAAAGGAATATATATAACTGATTTTCCGCCAATCAATATTAAATTCAAAGAATTTTATATTTTCCTGATAACTTTCATCATAATATAGCCTATCACAAAAGACTAAATATTGTCTGCCGGGACTCATAATATTGTTAACATAAGTATTAAATCTGTATGCCACTCTGTCAGTATAGTCAAAATACTGAATATAATTGAGTTCATATATATAAACATCTGTATCTGAATATGCTTCATCACCTTTTATTACTTTATCAATATGAACAAGTGTCTTTGTCGCTTCATAATATCTTAAATTCTCTTTTACAGTTACCACAAAGGCACATTCGGTTTTATTTATTTGCTTTTTCACTTTTTTTAAACTTATTTTGTTATTTATGCTTTCAATGATATCACACATTTCTGAATCTATTTTTGCTTGATCAGTATCCTCAACTGCATTGAAGCTGTTTTTTGTAACAAATCCTAAAACAGTAGAAAAAACAAGCATCAAAGAAATTAATATAACAGAGACTTTTTTAAATCTGCCCATTCTTTTCAACTCCCTTTTCTGTTTTGACTATTTTCCCCTCTGAAATATAAATCACTTCATCACATAAAGAGTTTATATCATATTTAGAATGACTCGCAATCAAAATCGTTGCTCCGTTATTTTTTCTTTCAACAATTAAATTTTTAAACTTTTCAACACTATTTTCATCTAAGGCGTTTGTAGGTTCATCTATAATAAGCAGCTCCGGCTCACCCATAAAGACCTGAGCCAGACGAAGCTTTTGTTTCATTCCCAATGAAAAATGTTTATAAACCTTTTTGCTTTTATAATCAAGGTCGAAATAAGTCAGTAGCTTTTCTATCGTTTCAGCTTTAACCTTAGATTCACTCATAGAGTTTAAAATCTCAAGATTCTCCTTTGCTGTAAGCTCCGACCAAAGATCAGCATTCTCAATAAGCAGGCCCGTTTTTTCGGGGTGTTTGCCCTTTTCAATTTTCACCCCATCAACAATTATTTCACCTGCATTTAATTTAATCAAACCTGCAATTGCTCTGAAAAGCATAGTTTTTCCGGAACCGTTTACGCCTACAAAACCATAAACCTTATTCTTTTCCAGCTCAAGATTTATATTGTCTAGAATAAGATTTCCATTAATTTTTTTTACAGCATTTTTTATTTTAATATAACTCATCATTTTTCTCCTATAACAAATCAGCTTTATTAAACGCTTTTTTTCCGGCAATAACGGCAAAAAGCATTATCAGAATAATTATCAGGTAATAAGCAAATGTAGGCAAGGAATACATATCTTCATATCGACTCATCATTATATGCCAGGATATAAAAAAGTTTGAAAGCAAATTGAACTGAATATGTTCACGTCTGGTCATAATAATAGTTACACCTAATGACATACCGGTCAAAAGCATCACCACAGTATTGACCAGAACCGGTTTGAAAAACAAGGTCATTATATTTCCGAGCATAGCCGCAAATGCTAAAATTATAAAGCTTGCCCACACAGCAAAAAGATAATATCCTGCAGCTGTAATATTATTCTCTACCTGATAACCAAAAAGCTTTGTCACAATCATAATAACACCATTATACAAAGCAGCGGAATAAAGGCAGTAAAAATAGCACTGGAATAGCTTATATGAAAACCATTTATTCTTGCCCTTGTGTCTGACAAAGAGATATGCTTTATAAATATCAAAATCATCTGAAAACAGCCTGATAATAAATGGTAAAGTGGTTACGCAGTTTAAAAAACAAATAAAAAGATCTACATGAAATTGCCCATCCCCTAAGTCGATAGTTCCGTCTCTTGCACACAAAAAAGCGGCTTCAAATGTTGCCTCCCCAAAATAAATAAGGTGTATACAAGAAATGAGGATACCGCAAAGAACAGCGGAAACACTTATTGCAATAAAATTGCTTTTATTAAATAAAGTTTTAATCATAGGGATTTCCCAGCTTTCTTTTTGCAAACAGAATAGGTAAAGCAGACGCTATGAACAGAAAGGTAAAAATAACAGCTAAACCAAAATAAGACTGTCCGTCGTTAACCGAATGTATCTTTATATAATTTTTCAGCTGAAATTCTTCCAAGCTGAAAATACCTAACATAAGGTCATAAAAATTATAAATTACAAACATCAACACCGTCAGAATAAGCTGACTTTTTTTATAGAAAAAGGAAATCTGATATGTAATAACAGCCATAAAAGCACATGCCAACGATAAGATAAATCCGATAAGCACATCATATAAAATGGTATTATTAATGTATAAATTCTTGAAAATAACAGTAGAAATATTTTTATTTTCCTCGGCTACAAAAAGGTGTGACTCCATGATAGAAATATTGCCGGCACCAACCGTTGATTCACTCGGAAAGGCAAGTAAATTCAAAAACATATTTATAATCAAAGGTAAGAACATTATAATAAAACCCGAAAAGAAAACAGCAAATAATTTAGAGTAATAATACTTATTATTTGACATTCTCATTAAGCATAGCTCAAGAGTTTTATTTTTTCTCTCTTCAAAAAAACTGTCAGAAAAGGGCAAGGTTGCAACAATGGGAAAAACTATAGTAAAAATAAAACTTGCGCTGTTTTTATTACCCTGAAGGCAGAAAAGATATTTTGCTGCAGGCACCGCCACGATATCGTGACCGTAATATTTAAAACACTCCCAAGAAAAAGCAAAGACCACAAATAATATCATCAGAAGAAGTGATATTAAGAATGACTTTCTCTTGAGCATAAGTCTCAGCTGTATTGTAAAAAGTTTCATATTCTTTCTCCTGTTTGAGCTTGTTTTAAAACATTAAGCTCCGTTCGTTTAAGCATGTATAGATTACTGCATCTTATATCATTCAGCATAACTAATAATTCTTTCAAATTTCATTAGAGATTCTTACAAATAAATTACGATTCAGTTAAATCATAGTCTCTTAACATAAAACTACAGCAGGCCACTACCAATCGGTAATGACCTGCTGTTTTTTATTTTTTCACCAGCTCATAGAGCTTCTGCTCAAAGCCGTAGGTTTTCATAAGTTTTTCCACTTCACTCAAATCGGGTGTGAGTGGCTTTTTCATTTTGCAGCGAAGCATAAGATTTTTAGGCGAGTGTGCAAAGTCCACAAACTCGATGATATCAACCTCATAGCCGCACCTTTTGAGAATTTCGGCTCTTATGCTGTCTGTCAGAAGTGCAGAGAAACGCTCCTTTATCAGTCCGTGAGTGAGGAGCAAATCGAAGTCACCGCCCTTTTTAATTGAAGAACAGACCTCGTGCTGACAGCAGGGTACGGAAAAAATATGCCTCACACCATGGCTTATGGCGTGATAAAGAGCAAAGTCCGTGGCAATATCACAGGCGTGAAGGGTAATAACCATATCAACATTGTCTTTATAGACTTCGCCTTTTGTCACATCATTGACATAGAATTTCAGGTTGTCGTAGCCGTATTTTTCCGCAGTTTCATTGCAGTGGCGAACCACATCCTCTTTAAGGTCGAAGCCTAAAACCTTGGCTTTCACTTTCTTGATTTCGGTGAAATAGTAATAAACAATAAATGTCAGATATGACTTTCCGCAGCCGAAATCGAGTATAGTAACTTCATCCTTATTCATCTTTGAGAAGCTGTCGTCGATAATTTCAATGAAGCGGTTAATCTGCTTATACTTGTCATACTTGCTTTTGACTACGGTGAAATCCTTTGAAAAAACCCCTAAATCCACGAGAGCAGGGATGTTTGCCCCCTGAGGCAGGATGTAGTTTTTCTCTTTGTTGTGCTTTGCCGTTTCAACTTTCGCAATATCGTTGCCCGTCACCTTGCGCTTGGTTTTATCGGGAAATATTGTGTACTGCACTGTGGTACCCTCGGCGGTAAGGCAAGCCTGACGGAAAGTGTCTTTACCCACAGTTTCGCACCATGAAAGGAAGTCCGCTTCACTTAAATTTTCGTGAAAAACTTGATTGTTTTTATGCTTTTCAAGCTGCCACTTTATGCCCTGTTTGGTTTCAAAGGGTCGGGCAGTTATTTTTGTGTACTCGGAAGTCTTATCCTTTCTGTCACTAAAAGCAAGCTTTTTTATTTTGCCGCTTAAGGCAGTTATATCTTCGTTTATGATAAACATTTTGCACCTCGTTTGTGTTGGTGAAAATATAATATCACAAAACATATAAAAAGTACAGTTGACAAAGAAAAAAGGCAGAATTATAATTAAATTATATTGTACAGGCAGGTGAAACACAATGTCGAAAACCAAGCGTAATATCAGTGATGAAGCATTAGGAGAAATTTTCCTCAGACACTCTTTAGGCAAAGTTGCAAAGGTTACACCGCTCAAAGGAGGTCAGTTCAATTCGGTGCTGAAAGTAACAGTGCAGGATTGCAAAGATTATGTTATCAAAATAGCACCTTCAAAAGAAACAGAAGTGCTCACTTATGAAAAAAACCTTATAAAAAGCGAAGTGTATTTCTATGAGAATTTCGCCGATTTAAAGAATGTCTGTTTCCCGAAAATTTGTGGCTATGATTACAGCTTTGAGAGAGAATATCAATATCTCATAATGGAGTATATTGAGGGTGAAATGCTTACCGAAGCAAAACTAAGCAAGGAAGAATACAGTCAGGTTATGTTTAAGTTGGGAAAAGCTATGGCTGAAATTCACGATCTGCCTTGTGAAGAGGGCTTCGGATATATCCAGAACGGACTTTGCAAAACATGGGAAGAAGCTTATCTAAGTATGACAGAAAATGTTATAAAGAATGCTGAGAGCAAGAATGCAAAAATCCCATATCTCGGTGAGATAAGAAGTATAATTGAAGAAAACAGAAATATTTTGCGTGAGGTTAAAAATACATCTTTTGTCCATTTTGATTTGTGGGCAGGGAATATTATACTGAAAGATAAAAAGCTCTATGCCTTAATAGACTGCGAAAGAGCTATGCTTGGTGACAGGGTGGGTGATTTCATATCTCTTGATTATACTGCGGCTTTTGATTTGGAAGAAAACAAGCACCTGATTGAGGGATATAATAATGTGGCAAATGAGCCTTTAACCTTTGACAGCAATGAAATGAAAAGGCTTTATCTTATGAAAATATATCTCGGTCTTATTGTTTATACCGAACAGTATTATCGCCACGGCAGACTTTCACCTGAGTTTTATGCAAATAGAAAATTCGGCAAAAAGGTGCTTCATAACGCAATAGAAAATATAAAGAGGATGGGATGAACTATGTTCGCATCGTTTGAAAAAGATTACATCATGCGCATCGTCAAAGAAATGGTGCGTATGCTGTTAAAGCTGCTGTTTGATATTGACACAACAAGGTCTATGGAAGATGTAATAAAAGAAGCCGAGGAAAAGCAGACTCTTGACAGACTTATAAAAATGACAGACGAGGGGTTTGTAAACGAAGCCGAAAATGAGCTTTATGAAATAACTCTCGACGGCGACAGAACACACCTGAAAACAGCCCTAATCTTTTATTATCACCTTGCAGAAAAAGATGAAGACTTTCTTTTTCGGCACGGGTACACACAGGAAGAAGTAAAAGAGGGTGTGGAGGATTTAATAGAGAGATACGGCGTTAAAGACATAGCCGATTTGTTTATGGAAACTTAAAAATCAGTTGACTAAGAAAGTCAAATAAGCTATAATAAATTCATTACGGAGAAAGGAATGAAAATTATGGAAAACAAATTTTCACTCGACAAATCAAAAAAGGTCTTCCCTATAATCCTTATGGTTATAGGCATCGGAATTATGATAGCACAGCTTGTTACAAGACTCAATCTTGTAGGTCTTGTCAGTCTGCTTTATTGCTGCATTATGTCTGCTGTCATTCTTCTTTCACTCATCATTAAGAAAAAGGTTTATGCACCTATGATTTTCGGCTATGCTGCCGCAAACCTGGGCTTAATCATCTTCCATGTAATCTGGGGTGCAGACGCAGGCTTCGGTGCCTTCTGCAGCGGTCTTGCAGGCTGGTCAAGTGTCGACAATCCGCTTTTTGCAGGTGAAGGCAGCTTCTTTACAAGGCTTTTAGGCAACCTTCTTCTTTCACTGCCGGCAAGTGCTTCACTGTGGGGACTTTTCTTTGTTGCAAAGAAAAGCTGCAACAAAAAAGGTCTCAAGGCTGCTGTGTCATCAGTTCTCAGTGTGCTGCTTATGGCTTCATCAGTGCTTGCAGTGCTCACAGGCAACTTGAGAACAAAGCCCGTAACGGAAAGACTCTGGGACGGCCACGACGATTATCTTGGCGGTGTTGACAAAAACACCGAGGGCAAGCCTAATGTGCTCTTTATCCTTATGGATGATATGGGCTACGGTGACACATCACTGAACGGTGCTATTTATGACACACCCAATATGGACTCAATCGGCGAAAACGGTCTTAACTTTGAGAATTTCTATTCAAGCTATTCAGTTTGCTCACCTGCCCGTTTTGCTGCTCTCACAGGCCGTTACCCCTACAGAGGCTATGCAGACAATGTTATTTATCCCACAGTTTCAACCTTTAATCCCTTTGCACAGACAAGAGTTTACAACTCCTTTGAAATGGGCAACAATGTTGACGGTATGCTGGGCGATGAAATCACAGTTGCAGAGGTCTTCCAGCAGGCAGGCTATGCTACAGGTGCTTTCGGCAAGTGGCATTTAGGTGACTACGGTGAGTACCTTCCCACAAATCAGGGCTTTGACTATTTCTACGGCTCACACCATGTTAACGATATGAAGCCCTTCTATCATGTAAGTGAAGAAAACGGCGAATATACTATCGTTCACGGCACTGACGAAATGAAGGACGAAAACGGCAAGAAGGACCAGAGCAAGCTTACTCAGTGGATTCACGAAGAAATTACCACCTGGATTACAGATACCGTTACAAACAGCGATGAGCCCTTCTTCGCATACTACGCAACCCCCTGGCCTCACGGCCCCGTATTTGCCGGCGACGACTTTGACGGTGCAAGCGGTATGGGTACATATGTTGACTGTATTACAGAGTTTGACACATATCTCGGTCAGCTCTTTGCCACTATGGAAGAGCTTGGTGTCCTCGAGGATACCATCATCATCTTCACAAGTGACAACGGACCTGCACTTGAGGGCAGCACAGCAGACCTTCGCGGTGCAAAATATCTCCCCTATGAGGGCGGTCAGAAGGTTCCCTTTATGATAAGATGGGATAACAACGGCGGTCTTTTTGAAAAGGGCGGTACCCGTGAAAACAGCGCAACCTTTGTTGACTTCTTCCCCACATTGCTTGAGCTTACAGGCATAACAAACGGTGGCGAAGCAAATGTACTTCCCTCAGACAGAGCTATTGACGGTGTTTCCTTTGTTCCCGTAATTAAGGAAGACATTCCCGTTCATACCGAAGAGCATCCTATTCTTCATATGAAGCGTGAGGATATCAAGGCTATTCAGTATACGGTGCCCTCACAGACAGTCAAGGATATGTATCCCGACTATGATTATGAAATCCTTGACAGTGAATATCTCACCCTTAAATATTTTGACAAGGCACCTAACGATAACTCAGCTTTCTTTGATAAGAGCCGTAAGAATTGGCTTCATATTCTCACCGATGACTATCAGGAAAACTATAACCGCACAGTGGTTTACCCCGAAATATCAGCCAAAATGAATGAAGAGCTCAAGGCTATTCAGAAGGATTTCGGTGCTAACAGAAGAGGTATTATCGAATAATGCCGCCGCTGTCAATAATGATAAAGCCGGCTTCAAGCCTTTGCAATCTTCGCTGCAAATACTGTTTTTACTGCGATGTTGCGGCAAACCGAGAGGTTTTCTCACTGGGCAAGATGAATGAAGCAACGGCAGAAAAACTCATAAAAGACGCCCTCAGCTTTGCTGAGGGCTCAAGCGTTGCCTTTGCCTTTCAGGGCGGTGAGCCTTTAATGGCGGGCATAGACTACTTTAAATTTTTCACTGAAACCGTCAACGCGTACAATAAAAACGGCAGTGAAATTTTCTATTCAATTCAGACAAACGGCACACTCATAACAGATGAGTGGGCACGCTTTTTCACCGAGAATAAATTCCTTGTGGGGCTGAGCCTTGACGGCGACTACGAGGGCAATAAATTCCGTGTTGACGCCAACGGGCAGAACTCTTACTATAAGATTATCACCGCCGCCAACAAGCTGAAAAAGCATAAAACTGAATTTAATATTCTCACGGTGCTCACAGGCTACTGTGCCGACAATGCTGAGAGAATTTACAAATATTTCCGCTCTCAGGGCTTCGGATATATCCAGTTTATCCCCTGTCTCAGGCCTATGGGTGACAGCACTGAAAGTGAGCTGTATATGACTGAGAAGCAATATACGGATTTTCTTATACGCATATTTAACCTTTATGTCAAGGATTTTGTCAGGGGTAACTATATCAGCATAAGACAGTTTGATAACTGGGTAAGAATGTATTTGGGCGAAAAGCCTGAGCAGTGCGGTCTTATGGGGCACTGCACACATCAGTTTGTCTGTGAAGGCAACGGCAACATTTACCCCTGTGATTTTTATTGCACAGACGAGTGGTGCCTGGGCAACATAAACCAACTGACCTTAGAAGAAATGGCAAAAGGCAAAACAGCATTTGAGTTTATTAAAGAGAGCATTGCCGTGCCCGAAAAGTGCAAGCAGTGCAGGTTTTATCCCCTTTGCCGTGCAGGCGGCTGCAAGCGCAACAAAGAAAGTGCAGACTACTGCGAAAGCTACAAGGCGTTTTTCTCTGCCTGCCTGCCGTTGTTCAGGGTGTTCGGGAAAAATTAGAAGTCAATGAAAATGCAAAATGCAAAATTGTGGTCGCGGGCACATTTCTGCCAAAAAATAATATTCTCCCGCAAAGGAAGCCGGGATGAAATCCCAACTCTGCAGATTATAATCCTCATCCACCGCAAGCGGTCCCCCTTCCCCTTAAAGCAAGGGGAAGGCATAAATAAGGCAGGTCACTACAAGATTTCAGTAGTGACCTGCCGTTTGTTTTAAGATTGATGAAACTTACCGCCTCTGAGCTTCATCTCCGCGGAAAGAGGCTTGAGGTTAGTGGGCGGTGAAATCGCGACCACAATTTTGCAATAAAATGCACCGTCAGGTGCCACCACAGCCTTGTCTCCCCTGAAAGGGGAGATGTCAAAACAAATTTTTTGTTTTGACAGAGAGGTCATTTAGCATTTTGCATTTATAAAGCCTTGTCTTTATTATACGCTGCTTCCACTGCTTCGCCCACGAGAGCCTCAAAGCTACCGCTTTGCAGCGCCGCAACACCCTCAATTGTTGTGCCGCCCGGTGAGCAGACCTGATCAACCAGACTCCACGGATGCTCTTTGCTTTCAAGAATCATCTTTGCGCTGCCGAGAACTGCACCTGCAGCCACCTCTAAAGCCTGAGCCTTAGTCATACCGTTTTTGACGGCGGCTCTTGCAAGAGAATCGATGAACATATAAGAAAATGCAGGACTGCAGCCGCCTATGGCACTGTAAATTGAGAAAAGCTTCTGCTCAATATTTACGGCAATGCCGAAGCTTTCGCAAAGAGCCTTAACAAAAGCCAAGTCATCGGCACTTGCATTTTCATTGCCGCAATATGCCGACACAGCAGCACCGACTTTTGCATTTATGTTGGGCATTACCCTTACAATTCTTGCCTTATATGGCAGACACTCAGCAATAAACTCAAGTGTTTTTCCTGCGGCAATAGAGATAATCAAGGGGCTGTTTTCACTGAGTACACTGCCGATTTCACCGAGAAGTGACGGAAAAACATTGGGCTTGACGCTCAGAACAACCTTATCACATCCGGCGGCGATTTCTTTGGCACAAGAGAACACCTGAACGCCGTACTCAGCACCTAAAGCCTTTGCTTTTTCCTGACAGATATCACAAACAGCTATCTCACTGCTTTTGAGCATACCTGAAGCGAGAACACCTTTTATAATGGCTGTTGCCATATTGCCTGTGCCGATAAAACCAAGCATAGCTTTACCTCCCGGGCTTAAATATTATCAGATGTGCAATGAGGACATCTTGTAGCCTCTATGCTGATTTCGCTCTTGCAATAGGGACAAACCTTTGTTGTGGGCTCAGCAGGAGCTTCTTCTTCCTTTTTCTTGCCAAGGTCTGCAGCCTTATTGATAGCCTTTACAAGCAGGAAAATGACAAATGCCATAATAAGGAAGTTGATTATTGCTGTAATAAAGGAGCCGTAATTGAGAGTTGCATAGCCTGCCTCTTTTGCAGCCTCAACCGTTGCAAAGGAAACCTCTTCAGTTGTGAGGACAATAAACTTGTCTGCAAAGTTTGCACCCTTGGTTATAAGTGAGAGAACGGGAGACACAATGTCGTTAACCAATGAATTGACAATAGACTGAAACGCACCGCCTATGATAACGCCCACAGCAAGGTCAATAACATTGCCTCTCATAATAAACTTTTTGAATTCATTGAAAAAACCTTTCATTTATAATTCCTCCTGAAAATATTTTCGTTATATTTTAGCACATCTTTCATATAAAAGTAAAGTCTTTTATACACCCGTCAGATCAAAATCGGGAATAAATTTTTCGCTTGCCGCGGTGCTCTGCTGAGTAAAGATGTTTTTAAAGCCCAGCTCTTCGGCAAAAGAAAGCACCTTTTCATATTCACGCTGAGTAATTTTTCTCTGAAGCTCCGGCAGGTTTTCGATTTTTCCGTAAGGCGTATACTGTGCCATAAGGCTTATGGCTGTGTCCTCACCCAGGCTGTCATAAATCCACTGCAGAATTTTTATACTCTGATTTGTGTTTTTAGGCAAAACAAGGTGACGCACTATCATGCCCTTTTTCATTATTCCCTTTTCGTCATATATGTTTTCGGGACACTGCCGTTTCATTTCAATTAGTGCCTTTGAGGCAAAAGCGAAATAATCCTCAGCCTCACTGTAGCGCTTGCTTTTTTCACCGTCAATATATTTAAGGTCAGGCAGATAAATGTCAATAAGTCCCTCAAGGCTCCGCAGAGTCTCCACCCTTTCATAGCCCGAGCTGTTATAGACCACGGGCACACTGCTTTTATACTCTGAGAGAACCCTTTTAAGTCTGAATGCATAGTGTGTGGGATTTACGAGATTTATATTGTGTACCCCTGCGGAAATAAGCTCTGTAAAAATTTCACAAAGCCTTTCCTCGCTTATAACCCGGCCCTCACCGCCGTGGCTTATTGCGTAATTCTGACAGTAGGCACAGCCTAAATTACAGCCGGAAAAGAAAACAGTCCCGCTGCCCCTTGTGCCGCTTATGGGCGGCTCCTCCCAGAAGTGCTTTGCTGCTCTTGCTAAGACAAAATCCCAGGGCATTCTGCAGTAGCCCATTTGGTTTTCTCTGTCGGCACCGCACTGCCTCGGACACATATTGCATTTCATATAATCACCTGCCTTTTTCTTCATATTCTATCATAACAAACGAAAAAAATCCACCCCGGAAACGCAGAGGGTTGCTAAGGACAGATAAAATTATTGGGAGACACTTTGTGATGAAGTGCTCCCAATTTTTATATAAAAACTGACACTTTCAGATTAAAAGTGTCATAGTGGGTTATATACATTGAAAGCAATCAAGCCAATCTGAAAACATTTTTTCGGTATGCATAAGTGTTATTGCAAATTAAAATTTGCAGTTATATTTTTGATAATTCAAAAGTGATATTGAAGCCTCACGGCTTCAGTGTTATTTTATTCGCATAAAACTGTCCGAAGGACAATAACACTGTGCATAGCACAATAAAACTGCGAAGCAATAAAACTCGCCGCAAGGCGAATAAAACTGCCGAGTGTCCTTACGAACACTCGGCTAAAGAGGTGGATTTCATTTTTAGCTTACGATTATTGTGCATGACGCACTGTAACCGCCGTCGGCAGTTGTAACTATGATTTCGCAGGTACCCTTACTCTTTGCTGTTACCTTTCCGCCGGAGGTAACGCTTGCCACAGAGGGATTGCTTGACTGCCATGTGACCTTTTTGTTTGTGGCTCCCGTGGGATTCACAACAGCCGTAAGAGTATATACATAGCCCACATTCATAATAAGCCCGCCGGATTCCTTGATGGACACGCCTGAAACGGAAATGTTCTTGACTGTAACGGTGCAGGTTGCCGTCTTGCCGTTTGAGGTTTTACAGGTGATAACGGCAGTACCGTTGGCAACTGCTGTAACAACACCCTTTGAGCTGACCTTGACAATACTCTTGTCGCTTGAGGACCAGGTAACGGTCTTTACGCTTGTGTTAGAAGGTGAGAAGCTGGGTGTAAGAGTTGCCGTGCCTCCCTTACTTAAGGTAAGAGATGTTTTATTGAGCTTAATGCTTGTGGGCTTGACATGGGTTACCTTAACGGTGATTTCCGCTGTCTTTTTGCCCGAATTGGTTGTAACTGTGATAACAGCACTCTTGCCTGCCTTAAGGCCCTTCACATTGCCTGCCTGAGAAACCTTAACGGTTGAGGGCGAGCTTGAGGACCATGTGAGAGTCTTATCTGTTGCATTTGAGGGTGACACCGTAACAAGATTTTTAATCTTCACAATTTCGCCGTAGGGCACTGAAACGGTAGTCTTTGAAAATTTGACCGATGTGGGCACAACGGCCTTGACTGTTACCTTACACTTGGCGGTTTTGCCCGTGTCAAGAGTTTTGCAGGTGACATAAGCTGTGCCGGGCTTAACACCGGTTATCTTGCCCTCTGCCGTAACCTTGACAATCTTTGTGTCAGATGATGTCCAGATGAGAGTCTTGTTTGTTGCATCTGAGGGTGACACCGTTGCTTTGAGTGTGGTGCTGCTGCCGTGCTTGATTGAAAGTGTTGTTTTATTAAGTGTAACCTTTTTGGTGTCTATCACCTTTAAAACTGTAACCTTACACTTAGCTGTATACTTTCCGTTGGCTGTGGTGCCTGTTATATAGGTTGTGCCTGCTTTGACAGCAGTTATCTTACCCTTGGAGCTGACCTTTGCAATCTTGCTGTTTTCCGATTTCCATGTTACCTTAAGGTTTGTGGCATCATCGGGCTTAATGGTTGCAAAAAGGGTTTTTGTCTTGCCCTCATAGAGCTTGAGTGAGGTGTTGCTAAGGCTTATTCCCGTTGCTTTAACCTTAACAGTCACCGTGCAGGTTGCCGCAACCATAGGGTTATCTGCCGAGGTGCATTTGATAACAGCCTTGCCGCCACCCACAGCGGTAACTCTGCCCTCAGAGTCAACAGTGGCAACTTTTTCATCTGAGCTTGACCATTTCACATTTTTAAAGGTTGCATCAGCAGGTGAAACCTCAGGCTCAAGGCTAAAGGACTGACCTTTATAGAGGGTGTGGCTTCTGTAATTTTCCTCACCGTCATAGCTGAGCTCTATATTCTGAACATGAACCTTCTTTTTAACCGTTACGGTGCATATTGCCTTAATTCTGCCGTCGGCACTTGTGCAGGTTATTGTTGCCGTACCCTTGCCGATGCCTGTAACGGTGCCGTCTGACGAAACGGTTGCAACACTCTTGTTGTCACTTTTATATGTTACGCTTTTGTCTGTTGCGTTTTCAGGGAAAACAGTTGCCTTGAGCTTGAATGTTTCTGTGGTATAAATGGTGTTTACACCGTAGTTGAGTATTATATTTTCAGGCTTTGTTTTAACCGTTAATTTACAGCTTGATTTGTAGCCGCCTACTACGGTTCTGCAGGTAATTACAGTAGTACCGTTTGAAATGCCCGCAACTGCGCCGTATTTGTCAACTGTGGCTATTTCCGGGTTTTCACTGTACCATTCAAGCTCTTGATTTTCGGCTGTTTCGGGATAAACCGTTGCCGTAAGCTGCTTTGCCTCGCCCACATAAACCTCGTTCTCAAGTGTATCCATAAGCACACCGCCGGGCATTGAGCCCACACCTAAAAGAGACAGGGGGAAGTAGTTGCTCCACACCTTCTGCAGTGCGTTTGAGGGATGAATGCAGTCTTCGCTGTATTCGGGAAGAAGAGCATCAGGGTCAAGGGGATTTGCTGAAATTTCACAGAAGTCAACATAACCGTCGTGCTCTGTGGTGGTTGCCAGCCATTCATTGACATCCTTTGCAAGCTGCCAGTCAGCTTCAAACTCGGCAGGAGTTCTCACATAGGTGCCGCCGTCACCGAAAAAGTCTCTTGTTGCACCCTTCCACTGAGTTATTCCTATAGCGATAACTTTTACTCCTGCATTATGGCATGCCTTGAAAATTTCACGGTAGCCTGCAATGAGCTTATCAAGAGAGGGCTGAACTATGCCGGGATATTGCTGGGCACTGTCTGTGCAGACAGGGTGAATGATATCGTTAACACCTGTTTTGACAATAACATATTTCAGACCTGACTGACTGAGAACATCTCGTGTGAAGCGTTGCAGCAGAGATTCGGCATAAAGATATGAGCCAAGTCCCAGGCCGGGATAGAGCATACAGTTGCCTATTATGCCCTTGCCCGCCACACCGATGTTTGTTATATTTTCATCCTCATAAAGTGCCTGAGCAAGATAAAGAGGAAACTCATTTGCAACCGTTGAATCGCCAACGACAACAACACTGTAGCCTGCATCATAGGAAAGCACATCAAGGCTCACAAGGCAGGGAACAACCTTGACAAAGCTGTATGTAAGCTTTAAATTGACACTGCTGCCCATACCGAAGCCCTCAAGCAGACCTGCAAGGATATCCATCATCTCTTCATCGTCAATAACGGATTTGAGCATATCGAAGTCTTCTTCCTTTAATGCATCGCCTGTGGCAATATATGTATCACCGCCCGAAAGACCCATGGTGTTGAAATCAAGGAATGAGGACACATAGGTGGTCACTGCTATTTTTTCGTGTGCCACAACATCAAAGTTTATGGGGTCTGAATAGAGCTCCTCGCCCGGGGCAAGAGTAACACCGGGATAGCCGTCTCTGAAGGTGACATATTTGAGAGTCTTCATATCAACCTTGCTGTCTTTGACACTTTTGGCAATTGACATACCGTTTATCTGAACGGGCTTTGTATTATAATGGTTTGAAACCTTTATTCTGAGCTTTGAGCCGCTTACACTGGGGGTTATAACACTTCTGACAGTAACCTCCGTAAGGCTGTCGTCGCCTATGAGGCTGCCTATAATGGAGCCCATATCACTGAGTCCGTCAACCTGCACCTGAACGGGAGCCGAGCCCCATGCACAAATCCAGTTTTCATCATCCTGAGATGCGGCAGAAGCGTCGGGTGATATCAGTGAGGTCATAAAGACACACACTGCAAGCACCGCAAAGGTGAGAAGTGTTTTAATAAATCGCTTCATATCGTTTTATCCTTTCCGTAAGATATTGTTCCGTCTTGTCTTATTTGCTGTCTTTTTTAGTCGGGGGTCTTTTTGTCTGCTGTGGCTTTCTTTGTGCCGTCTTTTTCTGTACAGGCTTTTTTGCCGTTTTTGAACCGGCGGGCACCTTTTTCTTTTTTGCAGTGAGAGCCTTTAAGCTTTTATCGTCAATTATGCCGAAAAACTTGCAGAGGATATATGCCAGATAGCCTGCACAGGCAAGAAAGAGAAGTATTGAAACAACAAGAAAAAGCTTTGAGCCCACTACCGAGGAGATTATTCCCATAATAAAGCCCGAAATGCTTCTTTCAATATCCTGAGAAGCTATAAGGTTAATGGTTGTTATCTCTTCACCTGCATAATAGACCTTTGCCTGACCCATAACCGTGCCTGCTTTTACGGGTGCCGTAACCTCTGAGGGAACACTGCCGTCAACCACCTCAAAGGACACTGCCGCTGTTGTCACCCTTGAGGGAACAAGGGCTGAGGTCTCTTTTTCGGGAATGAGTCTGAGCTTGTCCGTGCCCTTGCCTGCCTTGACATCCACAAAGGCTACGCTCTGCTCAGGTGACACAACCACTCTGTATCTGATGTTTTCATAAACCCAGTCAAGCATTGTCTGTGCATCGTTAAAGCAGGTGTTTTCCTTTGATGAGTCTGAGTCGATATTCATAAGCTTTCCGCCCATTACAACGGTGAGATATGAATAGCCGTCCATATTTGACACCACGGCAACACACTCGCCTGCCTCATCTGTCATTGTGTATTTTCCGCCCGTTACGGACTTGTGATAATAGTCACTTATTGAGGCATTCGTCATTTTATTATTTGAGGTGACGGTTTTTTCTTCTCTGTCGTCATAAGCCTTAATCACAAAGCTTTTGGCAGAGAAGGCATCTGAAAACACGGGATAGCTCAGGGCATACTTGAGAAAAACAGCCATATCCCGTGCTGTAGTATACTGTCCTTCTTCGTCAAAGCCGTGGATGTTTTTAATTTTGGTGTTGCTGCAGCCCAGCTTTGCCATAAGAGCCTGCATCTCACCGATAAACGCCTCAAGAGAGCCTGACACCTCATAGGCAATGATGCTTGCCGCATCGTTGGCGCTGTAAATAACCATGCAGTCAACAAGGTCTTTTTTCTTTACATTTTCTCCTTCCCTGTACCCTGCCGTTCTAACGCCGTAATCGTATTTAACAAGAGAACGGTTCTCAGGCGTAACCTTTACATTTTCGTCAAGGTTGCCCCATTTTTCAATTGCAACAACGGCGGCTATAAGCTTGATAAAGCCTGCAACGGGAACTTTTTTATCTGCACCCTTATCAAAGAAAACCGTTTCTTCATCAAGGCTCTCAAGATAGCACACCTGTGAGTTCAGCTCACTCTTAACATCCTCAGAGGCAAAAAGTGCCCCTGCCGGCAAGGTGAAAAAAACAGATAAACCAAGCAATAAAACAAGTAACAACGAAACTGACTTCTTCATTATAACCACCTCATGTGTAATTTTTGTGAAATTTCCCCTATGTATTTGCAATAAATAAAAATATATGATATTATAAATGCGAACATAAAGTTCTAATGTCTTATTATACCAATTGCTTTATGAAAAGTACAGACCTTTAAAATAACTTTTTGTTAAATATCAGAGGAACGGTGTGAAATTATGATATATGTTACAGGCGACACTCACGGAATTGCCTCCCGCTTCAGCGACCCCAGGCTGAAAAAATTAAAGCAGGGTGACACTCTCATTGTCTGCGGCGATTTTGGTTTTTTGTGGAACGGCTCCAAAGAGGAAATAAACGTGCTGAAAAAGCTCAGCAAGAAAAAATACAATATCTGCTTTGTTGACGGCACTCATGAAAATTTTGATATGCTCTCTGCAATAAAAATCAAAAAGTGGAACGGTGGCAAGGTACACCATATTGCCTCAAATATCTTTCATCTTATGAGAGGTCAGGTTTTTGAAATAGAGGGTACCAAGATTTTCACTATGGGCGGCGGCGAAAGCCCCGATATAGATATCCGCTTTGAAATGGACACCTGGTCGGATATGGAAATTCCCACAAGAGAAGAGCTTGTGGAGGGTGTAGAAAACCTGCAGAAGTACGGCGGAAAGGTTGATATTGTCATCACCCACGAGCCGCCTGCAAAAATAAAGGATTTTCTTATGCTTCAGACAGGTGCGGATGCCAGCATTACGGCTATCAACACATATCTTGAGGACGTAAGCAGAATCTGTCAGTTCAAGCATTGGTACTTCGGCTCACTGCATATGGATAAGTTTATCTCCACCACGCACATCTGTGTTTTCAATAACATTATCAACGCCAAAACAGGAGAAATTCTCACAAGGTAAAATTACCCCTGCAAAAAACAGCCGTCACAGCAGTGTGGCGGTTGTTTTTGATAAATGTAAACTCTTGTTGCGCTCTTGTAAAGCTGATGCGGTAGTATTTTTTGACAGGGAATGCTACAATTGGGTTGACGAAAACAAGGAGGTTTTAACAATGAAGCTGTCAGAAAAAATATTAAGCCTGAGAAAGGCACGCAATATGTCTCAGGAAGAATTGGCGGATAAATTAGGTGTATCCCGTCAGGCTGTGTCACGCTGGGAGGTGGGCGCTGCCCTGCCGGATGCTTCAAACATATTGCAGCTGAGCAAGCTTTTCGGGGTATCTGCAGACTATCTGCTCAATGACGATTATAAGGGTGACGCCCCTGCGCCTGCCAAAAGTAAAGCCGTAAGCTCTATTGCAGGCACATTGGTTAAGAAAATGATTTCTTTGTGTGTTGCAGGCTTCGGCTTCCTAGGTAACTTTGTGATATATGTAATATCCCGTTTTGTTGTAGTGAGTATTCCGTATAAAAAATACGATTATGCAACAGATTCTTATTGGTATACTTGGGGTGACGGCTACAGCTACAGATATTTCATAGAAGAATATCACCTTGAGCTTCTCACCGTGATGTTCTTTGCAATGCTGATAATCGGTCTTTTCATCGCCTTTGTGCCAAAAGACAGGTTTATGGCTTTTATCGGCAAAATCAAAGAGTTTGTCAGACAACACCTGCAAAAAACAAAGCAAAATAAAGCAAACAGCAGACTACCGTAAAAAGCAGTCTGCTGAATTTTTTTGTATATAATTCTGACTTTTAATCAGTCTTCTTCCTTATTCGGGAAAAGGGTTGCTCTTATTGATGCAGGTGAAAGGCTCTTTTTAATGTGTCCCCATGTGTCTTTGAAGCGGATTTTCTTTGAAGGATCCCATTCACTTTCATCGGCAGCCTTTATGCCCATTTCACGAAGCACGGGAATTTCATTTCTGACTCTGACCTTAAAGGACTCATAGTCAGCATTCATTGACTTTGTCCAGCCTCTTTCAGCTACGGCAATCATTCTCGGGAAGCACATATAGCTCATTCTGTCAAAATCCTCAACATACTCTGTCCATATGGGAGTTTCAACACCCAACACACCGTTTCTGCCCGTGCTGCTGAGCTTTTCGAGATAAGGCTCATAATTATAGGTCTTGGTCAGCGGTGTCATACCGTAGGGATAGTCGAGATAGTAGTGGTAGAAATCCTCAATGATAATTTTGCCGCCTGCGTTGGCATATTCCTCACTCTTACCCTTGGGGTCCATCCAATCGCAGATAATTGTATTTTTATTGAGTATGCCTGAGTTAAGGCTCTCATTCCACGCAAGCACTTCCTTACCCTTGCTTTCAAGATAGTCAATTATACGGTTGGCAAAATAGCCCTGAAGCTCTTCAACATTATTTAATTTTTCGTCTTTTATTCTCTGCTGACATTTGTCACAGTTGCACCAACGGGCCTTGGGAGCCTCGTCGCCGCCGATGTGGATATATTTGCAGGGGAACAGCTCCATAACCTCATCGAGTATACCGAAGCAGAAATCAAAGACCTCTTCCTTACCTGCACAAAGGATATTCTTGAAAATGCCGCCTGTTGTTTCAAGGGGAATCTGCACTCCTCTGCAGGAAAGCTCGGGGAAGGTTGAAACAATGGCTGTTGTGTGGCCGGGCATATCTATTTCGGGCACAACCTCAATATGTCTTTCTTTACAAAAAGCAATAACATCGCGGATTTCATCCTTAGTGTAATATCCGCCGTATCTTTCCATATTGGTTGAACCGAAGCCGTGGCAGTCACGCCATGAGCCTTTTTCGTTAAGCAGGGGGTACTTTTCACTTTCCATTCTCCAGCCCTGGTCATCACAGATATGCCAGTGGAAAATATTGAACTTGTATCTTGCTGCTGCCTCTATGTAGGTTTTGATTTCGTCAACGGTCTGCATATGTCTTGCAGAGTCAATCATAAAGCCTCTGTAAGGAAAGGCGGGAGCATCATAAATAGTGCAGTGGGGAGCCTTGCCTCTTGCGGCAATCTGCTCAAGGGTTTTCATAGCATAGAACTTGCCCTTTTCACCCTTTGAGACAATCTGAATACCGTCTTCGTCAATTTTCAGATAATAAGCCTCATCAGAAAAGTTTTCATTTTCGCTGTAGCTGATTTTGCTTAAATCGAGCCAGCTTTCACCGCCGGTAAATTTAACATGGTTAGGCTTGGGAATTACATTTAAAAACATACTTTCACCTCAAAACTGTGTTTACACACTTAATCGTCTTAATTATACTTCATTTTTTAAGATAATTCAACCGCAAACGGAATATTTATTATTATTTAATTCAATTGTTTTCGGGTGATAGGATGTACAGTATAATAAATCTCCTTTGCGGAATAGGCATGTTTCTTACAGGTATGACTCTTATGAGCAACTATACCACCCTGACCTTCGGTGACAGGCTGAAGGATATTCTCTCGAGGCTGACAAAAAACAAAATAAGCGGAGTGCTTACCGGTCTGACGGTAACGGGAATCATTCAGAGCTCCTGTGCCACAACCGTGACAGCCGTGTCATTTGTTGATGCAGGTCTGCTTTCTCTGGCAGGTGCCGCAGGAATTGTAATGGGAGCAAACATAGGCACAACCGTCACAAGCCTGATAATTGCCTTCAATTTTTCGCAGATTGCCCCCCTTGCCATATTTGTCGGTGCTTTTATGACGCTTCTCGGCAAAAACACAAAGGCTCAGAATACAGGCATTATTCTGAGCGGCTTCGGCATTTTGTTTGTGGGGCTCAACACTATGGCTGCCTCCTTTGAAGCACTGAAAGAAAATGAAGCCTTTTTATCCTTTATAGCCGCTTCTCACGGCAGGCTCCGCGGGGTACTCACCGGCTTTATTATGACGGCAGTTATGCAAAGCTCCTCGGCAACCGTCGGCATACTTCAGGCTCTTGCCATGCAGGGGCTCATGCCGACGGACACGGCCTTTTATATTATTCTCGGCCAGAATATAGGCGCAGTAATTCCCGTCATAATATCATCTGTGGGTACAAATAAAACAGCCAGACAGGTAGGCGTTATACATCTGCTGTTTAATCTTATAGGCACCGCAGTTTTTCTTGTACTTATGGAGCTTTTTCCCATTGGCAGGCTCTTTAATTTCACTCAAAGCGTCAGTATGCAGATTTCACTTTTTCATATAGCCTTCAACACGGTGTCCACCTTACTGCTTCTTCCTTTTTCCGAACAGCTTATAAGCCTCAGTGGCAGATTTGTTTCCCTGCGGCTTATTTTAAGTAATAAAAAATTATCCCGAAATTGAAAAAAGTTCCTTGAAAATTGTTAACTTGACAACAAAATAGTTCTTTAAGAGAAAAGTTTTAGATATGCCAACAAAAATTAAAAATTTCTCTCTAAAAGGTTTAAAAATTATGAGCTTTTGTGTATAATAGAGAGGAAATAGTTCAAAAAGAATCAGGAGAGTAGAATTATGAAAAGAAATTATGAGGGATGGGTCGGCTTTGAAAGCGGAACATGGAACAACGAAATCAATGTCCGAAGCTTTATAAAGCACAATCATGTGCCCTATGACGGTGACGAAAAATTCCTTGAAGCACCCACACAGGACACCCTTGATTTATGGGATCAGGTGCTTGAGCTTTCACGCAAGGAGCGTGAGGCAGGCGGTGTGCTTGATATGGACACAAGCATTATTTCAACCATCACTTCCCACGGACCCGGATACCTCAATAAAGATAAAGAAAGAATCGTGGGCTTTCAGACAGATAAGCCCTTCAAGCGTGCCCTTCAGCCCTATGGCGGCATCAGAATGGCAGAGAAGGCCTGCGCCGATAACGGATATAAGGTTGACCCTCAGATAAGTGACTTTTTCAAGGTTCACAGAAAGACTCATAACGCAGGTGTTTTTGATGTTTACACCCCCGAAATGCGTGCCTGCCGTTCAAGTCACATTATCACAGGTCTGCCCGATGCATACGGCAGAGGCAGAATTATCGGCGACTATCGCCGTGTTGCACTTTACGGTATTGACAGACTTATTGAGGACAAGCTTGAGCAGAAGGCTACCACCCGTTCAGCTATGTACTCCCATGTTATCCGTGCAAGAGAAGAGCTCTCTGAGCAGATAAGAGCTCTTGAGGAGCTTAAGGCAATGGCTATGAGCTACGGCTATGATATTTCTCTGCCTGCAAAGAACACAAAAGAAGCTATACAGTGGCTTTATTTCGCATATCTCGGTGCAGTCAAAGAGCAGAACGGTGCTGCTATGTCCCTTGGCAGAACCTCAACCTTCCTTGATGTTTATGCAAGACGCGACTTAGAAAACGGCACCTTCACAGAAAAGGAAATTCAGGAAATGGTTGACCATTTCATAATGAAGCTGCGTCTTATAAAGTTTGCCCGCACACCCGAATATAACGCACTTTTCTCAGGCGACCCTCAGTGGGTAACAGAATCAATCGGCGGCTGTGCCATTGACGGCAGACATCTTGTTACAAAAATGTCATACCGTTATCTGCACACCCTTAAAAACTTAGGCCCTGCCCCCGAGCCCAACCTCACCGTCCTCTGGTCAAAGAGACTCCCGGATAATTTTAAGCGTTACTGTGCAAAAATGTCAATTGAAACCTCATCAATTCAGTATGAAAACGATGACCTTATGCGTTTCACCCACGGTGACGACTATGCAATAGCCTGCTGTGTTTCATCAATGAGACTCGGTAAGGAAATGCAGTTCTTCGGTGCAAGAGCGAACCTTGCAAAGTGTCTGCTTTATGCTATCAACGGCGGTGTTGACGAAATCACAAAAAAGCAGGTCGGTCCCGAATTTTCACCTATCACCTCTGAATATCTCAACTATGATGAGGTTATGAGAAAATATGACGCTATGATGCGCTGGCTTGCAGAGGTTTATGTCAATACACTCAATATCATCCACTATATGCACGATAAATACTGTTATGAAAGGCTGCAGATGGCACTTCACGATAAGAATGTGACACGCTGGTTTGCAACAGGCATTGCAGGTCTTAGTGTTGTTGCAGACTCTCTGTCAGCTATCAAATATGCCAAGGTTAAGGTTATAAGAGACGAAGACGGCCTTGCAGTTGACTATCAGGTTGAGGGCGATTTCCCCAAGTACGGCAACGACGACGACAGGGTTGACAAAATTGCTCACGACATAGTGCACATCTTTATGGAGCACGTGAGAAAAAATCACACCTACAGAAACAGTATTCCCACCACATCAATTCTTACAATCACATCAAATGTGGTTTACGGCAAAGCAACAGGCTCTACACCTGACGGCAGAAAACGCGGTGAGGCCTTCGCACCCGGTGCAAACCCCATGCACAGACGCGACACTCACGGTGCAATTGCATCACTTTCTTCCGTTGCAAAGCTTCCCTTCCTTGATGCACAGGACGGTATTTCCAACACCTTCTCAATTATCCCCGGTGCTCTGGGCAAGGATGACAGAATTTTCTCAGGTGATCTTAGCATAGAGCTTGATTGCAGCACAGGTGCCTGCGGTACCCCCACACTATTTGAGGGTCTCGACGGCGATTTTTAAGGAGGTAATTACTATGGCAGCAACAGAACATCAGATAGACAATCTCGTTTCCCTGCTTGACGGCTATGTTGAAAAGGGCGGACATCATCTCAACATCAATGTTTTCACAAAAGAAACCTTGCTCGATGCTCAGGCACACCCTGAGAAATATCCTCAGCTCACAGTCAGAGTCAGCGGCTATGCCGTCAACTTCATAAAGCTGACTAAAGAGCAGCAGGATGAGGTTATCTCAAGAACCTTCCACGATACTATATAAAGAAGTGATGTTAAAATGACAGGTTATATCCATTCCATAGAAAGCTTCGGCACTGTTGACGGCCCCGGCATACGCTTTGTGGTGTTTTTGCAGGGCTGTCCCCTCAGGTGTAAATTCTGCCACAATCCCGACACATGGGCTATGGGGCAGGGTACGGAAATGACAAGCGATGAGCTTATTGACAAATATATGAAAAACCGTGCCTTCTATTCAAGAGGCGGCATCACTGTTACCGGTGGTGAACCCCTTATGCAGCTTGATTTCATAACAGAGCTTTTCACAAAGGCAAAGCGCTACAACATTCACACCTGCATAGACACCTCAGGCATAACCTACCGTGAGGACGATGCCGAATATATAAACAAGCTCAGACGGCTTATTGCGGTGACAGACCTTGTCATGCTCGACATCAAGCATATGGATTCCCAAAAGCACAAGGACCTGACAGGTGCAGACGGCAAAAATATACTCGCCTTTGCAAAATTCCTTGAAAAGACAAATGTTGACCTTTGTATAAGACATGTGGTCATTGAGGGTATAACCGACAATGCCGACAATCTCAGAGACTTAGGCAGATTCATAGGCAAGCTGAAAAATCTGCGTTGGCTCGATGTGCTCCCCTATCACACCCTGGGCGTGAATAAATATGAGCAACTCGGCATAAGCTATCCCCTTGAGGGTACTGAGCCTACAACCAAGGAAAAGGCAATTGAAGCCAAGGGCTATATTATGGAAGGTATCAAAGAAGCAAGAAGTAAAAGATAAAAAGTTTTCCCTGTACTCTTTGAGTACAGGGATTTTTTTCTTATCCTTCCCAGGGAAGGTCTTCTTTTTCTTCTTTTTTCTTGGCTTTCGGCTTTTTGCTTTGCTTAACTGCCACTATTATAATCACCACGGCAATAACAACTGCAACAAGTGCTGCAATACTGATACCAAAGCCATTTTTAATATTGCCTGTCATAACTACGGTTTCACCTGACGGACTGCCCACAGAGCCGAAAACGCGCTCGGCATAGTCCACCACTATTACGCAAGGTATGCCTATTTCGGATGTGAAATATTCAAGTGCCGCATCAACAACATCACCGCTGAGCTCAAAATCGGTTAAATTGACAAATTGCGACTGTGCCATATTGCTCTTGTCACTTAAGCCTGCAAAGCTTGAAGACAGCCCCAGAGCCTTGATGTTTTCCGTCATTTCATTAATAACAGCCGCATAATCAGTGTCAAGGGAGTAGCCGAAGTAATTGGTGTTGATATACTTGTTCATCGCTTCGCCGTATTCGGTATATTCACCGAACATTGAGTTGATGCTGTAATCGATATTGTCGCCTACCCAGGCAATGGTGTAGTATCCGTCACCCTCTTCGTTTGAGAGGAAAACAAGAAGTATATTATCCTCCACTGCACTTGAGCTGCCGAAATACTGCATATACTTATCATTGGCATAATCCTGCATTTTGGCTTCACTGTAAACTATACCGTCCTCATAGGTGACAGTAACATTATCTGCAGGCATAAGCAGATAAAAAGCAACAAAAGCAAAGAAAATCAGCAGAATAACAGCCGTAACACATCCGCCGCCAAAGCCGCCGTAGCCACCGCCGAAACGCCAGCGGGGTCCGTAAAAATGCGGGCCGTGGTGATGATGAGGTGGCCCTCCAAATCCGCCGGGACGCGGTCCGCCGCCGAATGAGCCTCCACCGAAGCCTCCGCCACCTGAAAATCCGCCGCCTCTTGAGCCGCCGCCAAAGCTGCCGCCACCGAAGCCGCCACCGCTTCTTCCGCCGCCGGGTCCTGCCATAATATCAACATCCCTTCTTTTGGTTTTCTTCATCTTTATTTTAACATCAGCAGCTGTTGTTGTCAATAAAAAACTGCACCTGAGCTTAGAAAACTGAGGTGCAGAAAGAAAGGAAGTGAAATCAGAATAAATCGCTGATTTTATCGCTGATTTTTATAAAGGTTATTAATATTCCGGCTACGAGACTCTTGAAAAAGTCCTTTACGCAATTGCTGTCATCATTCACGGTTATGTTGCCGCTGTCTGCCGCCACACTGCCGTCAAAATCAGATGTGAACTGTGAAAGCCATGATATCATTCCGTCAGGATAGGTGAAATTGACCTCTTCGCCCTGAGCGTTGAGAGTTGTCATATTGGGATATGCACCCCACTCATATGAAAACATATCGTGAGCTACAGCCTGCCATGATTCGTGACCGCTGGGTGCAGGGCTGCCGTCGGGCATAACCGTTGCTGTCATAGAAGAAAAGCGGCACTGCTGCTTTTGGTTTGTTCCCGCTGCTATTTTTTCCCAAGTTCTTGCAACACCCTGATAGCTCACTGCATTGTCATTCATTCCGCAGGTGAGCCATATGGGGATATCCTTGAAAAGCTCTATGTTTTCTTCACTCGGTGACCATGCCGGGCAGATAGGGAAAGCCGCCGCAAACATTTCCGGGTACGCGGTAATCATTTTAAGAGTCATCTTGCCGCCCATTGAGTAACCGCCTATGTAAATGCGGCTGACATCAATATTGGATTTATTTTCGGCAATAAAGCTGTCTATTGCGGCTCTGAGAGGATATACGGTGTTATCTTCCCAATAATTGAGCTTTTCCTCAGGTGAACGGGGAGCCATAATGAAGGCACCGCCGCCATAAAAACGGCTCTGAAATTCTGCACTTGTCCAGTAACCGATGCCGTTATTCTTAATCTGTCTGCCGCTGTAGGAGCCGTCCCACATTCCGTGAAGCCAGATAACCAAGGGATATTTTGCCGTGTCGTTTTCACCTGCAGGTGAAAAATAAAGATAGTCAATGGAAATGCCTTCAGTCTCAGGGCCTTCACCCTCTTTAAACTGAGTTTTAAGCACTTTAAGTCCCGATGAATAGGGCTCAGCACCTAAAGCTGAGATGCTGAAAGCAGAAAAAATAATGAGTAATGTGCAAATAAATGCTGTGAGTTTTTTCATATCAAATCCTCCTTTATATGCTGAGTTTAACATAAAAACAGACGCTCTTGCAATAAAAACGCCTGTTTTTTAATTATTCTTAGTTTTTATTTTTCAGTTAATTGACTGTGTTGCCGCTTTTTCTGTTTCAAGTCCCTTTACATATCTGTCAAGAAAAATGTTGAAGCCCTCCACATCATTTTTATCGGGTGACACTGTCACTGTTTCAGCATCAGCGAAAGCCTTCGTCTGAAGGAAATCCTCCAGAGTCATACCCTCACCCATAACACTGTAAAGAGCAAGAAGTGCCATGCCGTAGGGACCGCCCTCACCTGCTGTTTTCATCACAGAAACAGGTGCGTCAATGGCAGCTGCAGTTATCTTCTGACCCACACCGGGATAAATGTAAAAGCCGCCGTGACCGTAGATCTTATCAATCTCTGCCTTTTCGTTTTTCAGCAGCAAGTCAAGACCTACCTTGAGAGCTGCAAGAGCTGAATAAAGCTGAACACGCATAAAATTACCCAGGGTGAATGCTGCATCGGGAGTGCGCACAAAGAGAGGTCTGCCCTGCTGAAGCCCTGTTACAGGCTCACCGGAGAAGTAGTTATACGATACGAGTCCGCCGCAATCCCTGTCACCCTTCATTGCGTTTTCAAACATAAGGTCAAGAATTTTGCCTCTGCTCGTTTTAATGCCGAGTGCATCTGCAAACTCACCGAAAAGGCCTGCCCATGCATTTATGTCGCTTGTGCAGTTGTTGCAGTGCACCATGGCAACAGGCTTACCTGTGGGGGTGGTTACCATATCAATTTCGGGGTAAACCTTTGTCAGATTTTTTTCAAGAACAACCATGGCAAATATTGATGTTCCTGCTGAAATATTGCCCGTTCTCTCTTTAACGCTGTTGGTGGCTGTCATGCCTGTGCCTGCATCACCTTCGCAGGGTGCAAAGGGCACACCGACGGAAAACTCACCGCTTTCGTCAAGAAACTTTACGCCCTTTTCTGTCAGACAGCCTGCATTTTCACCTGCCACAAGCACCTTGGGAAGAATATCACGCAGACTCTTGCCGAAGCCCTTCTCTTTGAGAAGACCGTCATAGGTTACCATCATCTTTTCATCATAGTCATTAGTTGCTGAGTCAACGGGGAATATACCCGAAGCCTCACCCACACCCACGGCATTGACGCCTGTGAGCATATAGTGAACATAGCCTGCAAGGGTTGTAACATATGCAATTTCGCTCACATGGTCTTCTTTATTGAGAATTGCCTGATATATGTGAGAGCAGGTCCAGCGCTGAGGAATGTTGAAGCAGAGCTTTTCTGTCAGGTACTCTGCCGCCTCGGCTGTGGTTGTGTTTCTCCATGTTCTGAAGGGTGTGAGAAGCTCTCCCCTCTTATTAAAGGCAAGATAGCCGTGCATCATAGCCGAGATGCCTATTGCACCCGTTGTTGTGAAATCACAGCCGTATTTTTCCTTGACATCGGCCTTCAGAGCCTTGAAGCAGGAATGTACAGCCGTCTGCACATCCTCAAGAGAGTAGGTCCAATAGCCGTTTTCCAGCTTATTTTCCCAATCGTGGGCACCGCTTGCTATAACCTTGCAGTTTTCATCAATAAGCACCGCCTTGACTCTTGTGGAGCCAAGCTCAATGCCTAAAGCAGTTTTGCCCGTAGTGATTATATCTTTCATATTTACACCTTATTTCATTATTGAATAGTAGACCTCATTAAGCTTGAGCTCACGCTTGAAATCGGCAATATTTGTGTTTTTGCCGATAACAACAGCTTCAATGCCCATAGCTGCAGCCCAATCGCACATCTGCTTTGAGGTCAGGTCATAGCTGAAGGCTGTATGGTGTGCACCGCCTGCTGTGAGCCATGCTTCACAGCCTGTGTAGAAATCAGGCTTGGGTACCCAGAAGTTTGTGGCGGTGGGAAGTGAGGGCATTTCCTTTTCTGTCTTTATGCAGTCCACCTCATTGATGATAAGGCGGAAGCGATGGCCTAAATCGATAAGTGAGCAGGCAATGCCTTCGCCCTGCTTGCTTGTGAAAACAAGTCTTGCCGGGTCTTCTCTGTCACCCATTGAAAGAGGCTTGCACTTAATGCCGATTTCTCCGTCTGCAATTGAGGGACATATTTCAAGCATATGAGCCTGCAGAATACCCTCCTTGCCGGGAACGAGATTATATGTATAGTCCTCAAGCATTGAGGTACCCTTGGCATCCTTCATACCCTCGGTCATAATCTTCATAAGGCGCACCATAGCGGCAACCTTCCAGTCACCCTCTGCACCGAAGCCGTAGCCCTTTTCCATAAGGCGCTGAATAGCAAGACCGGGAAGCTGTTTGAGTGCACCCAGGTCACCGAAGTGAGTTACTATTGCCTGATAATTTTTCTCTTTAAGAAAACGCTCAAAGCCAAGCTCTATGCCTGCCTGTACCTCAACATGCTTACGGAATTCGGCAGGGTCCCTGCCCTCAAGAATGATATTGTATTTTTCATAATATTCGTCTGTAAGAGCATTGATATCACTTTGTGAAACAGCCTCAACAGCCTGAGCAATTTCGTTGACGGGGTATGCATCAATTTCCCAGCCGAATTTAAGCTGAGCTTCAACCTTGTCACCCTCTGTAACGGCAACATTGCGCATATTATCGGCAACACGCATAACACGAAGATGTGAGCTTTCGGCAATACCTACGGCAGTTCTCATCCAAGCGGCAATTTTTTCTATTACAGCCTTATTTGTCCAGTGGCCTACAACAGTTTCTCTTTCGATACCCATGCGTGAGAGTATGTGTGCATACTCTCTGTCACCGTGAGCTGACTGATTTTCATTCATAAAGTCCATATCAATTGTGTCATAGGGAATTTCTTCATTGAACTGTGTATGCAGATGAAGCAGAGGCTTCTTATACTCCTGATGACCTAAAATCCATGACTTGGCAGGTGAGAAGGTGTGCATCCATGTGATAACACCTGCACATTCCTCGTCAACATTAGCCTCGTTAAAGGTCTTTCTGATAAGCTCGTTTGTTATAAGAGTAGGCTTCCACACTACCTCAAAGGGAAGTATACCGCTTTTGTTAAGCTCCTCTACAATAATTTTTGAATGGTCTGCAACATGGCTCAGGCACTCGTCACCGTAAAGATCCTGTGAGCCTGTGCAAAACCAGAATTTATATGCTGTCATAATATATCCTCCTTGGAAATTAATTTATTTTATGATATCATTTTATAAAAAGATTGTCAACACAGAGAGCCTTTCAAATTATGAAAATCAGCGACAGTTGTACTCTGCCGAGGATATAAAATCTTTGCGGTAAAGAAAGCATGACAGTATTATTTTTTGTCTTGACAAACATAAAATATAGTGTTAATATAAAAGCACAAAATATCTTCAGGGCGAGGTGCAATTCCTCACCGGCGGTAACAGCCCGCGAGCCAAGCAACAGCTTAGTGCAGATTCGGTGTAATTCCGAAGCCGACGGTATAGTCCGGACGAAAGAAGACAAATGCTTTTTACAGTATTTTTGCCCTTGGTGTTTTTGCCGAGGGCTTTTTGTTTGTCACCCTGACAAAAGGAGAATAATTATGAAAAAAAGAAAAAAAGAAGAAGAATTATTGATTGCCGTTTGCGTAAGTGCAATGCTCGGTGCAATCGGATTTGTGCTTATGCTGCTTGAATTTCCCGTTGCCCCCATTCCTGCAGCGGCACACCTTAAAATGGATTTAAGCGATATCCCTGCCCTTTTCGGAGCAATTGTTTACGGCCCTGTTGCAGGTGTAGTAACGGAGTTTATCAAAAATGCTCTTGAGCTTGCCGTCAAGGGCTTCGGCACACAGATGGGCTTCGGCAACCTTATGAATTTTACAGTAGGCTGTGCCTTTGTTGTGCCCTTTTCCCTTGTGTACCGTTCATTAAAAAAGAAGGAAAAGGAAACAAAAGGCATTGTTCTCGGCAGCATCATAGGCTTTCTTTCCATTGTACTTATCGGACTCGGTGCAAATTATGTAATTGCTCCCCTGTTTTTCAAATACTTCCTCGGTGTTGTTATTGACGATGCATCCCTCTGGGCAGCTGTGGGCACTGCAACTATAATCAACGCAGTCAAGGGTGTTCTTCTGAGCATTGTCAGCGTACCGATTATTAAGGGGATTGTTACAAGGATTAAGGGAATCGCTTGAAAAATGCAAAATGCAAAATGCTAAATGC
>JAFQLV010000055.1 GCA_017396515.1 Clostridia bacterium
AAATTCTGATGTGTGTTCAGTACACTACATCAGAGAAAAGATTGTCAATGAGCTTGTACTTGAAAGTATGAAAAGAGTTTTATGGTATGTTCAATGTTATGAAACTCAGTTCGCGAAAGAGCAGATGAATATTCTCGACATAAGGCAGCAGAAAGAACTACTTACCAAACGCAGAGAGCTTGAAAAAGCAATCAGGCGTGTAAATGAAATTGACAACATAATTCAGAAGCTTTACGAAGATAACATAATCGGAAAGGTATCTGATGAAAGGTTTGCCACTTTATCCTTATCTTTGGAAAACGAGCAGAAATCTTTAAGAGAAACCATTCCTGAAATGGAAGAGTATATCAGTACTGCATCTGTCAAGAAAGAAAACTTACAACAATTCATTGAAAAAGCAAAGCGTGTTACAAGACTTAAAGAATTGACTCCTGAAATAGTGCATGAGTTTATTGAAAAGATTGTTGTATCAAATCCTGCTTACATTGACGGTGTTAGACATCAAAACATTGATATATACTATAAAGGTGTTGGTATTATCAAATTCTTCTCGCCTGAAGAAATGGAAACTCTTTATCAGAAGCACATTAACAGCAAACGATCAAAAGAAAAAACGGCATAGCATAAGCTACACCGTGAAAAATCAATATTTTTACTACAGAAGCTACTTCGGGGTACCAACTTCCTTATGAAGGGTACCCCGAGGTGGCATTTTATTTTATTCGCTTTTCCCCGTTAACTTATAAACCTCACTCTCAATAAGTGCCGTAACCTCGTCAATATCAACAACTATGCCCTTTGAGAGCAAAAATGCAGCCACATATTCCTTTTTCTGCTGACCCGTTTTGCTGCCGAAAAGCTGTTCTGCTGCTTCTACGGCTGTTTTAACCCAGAAGATAAGCTGTGAACGCTTGTTTTCACTGAGCTGAGTTTTTATATAGGGAATGAGAAACGCACTGATAACTGCACTCAGAAGTGCAATTGCACATTCAATAATATCTGTCATATCAAAATTCATAAGTTTACTCCTTTTAATTTATTTGCATTGCCGCCTTTTCCAGAGTGCCCACCCTCTGCTCCATAAGACGGATTTTTTCCTGACCGACCGAAGTCTGCTTTTCAAGGTTGTGGGTCTTTTCAATTAGTCCGCCCAGCTTGTCAACTCTTTTTTCAAGCTCGCCTATGCGGTAATTTGTCAGCTTGCCTGAGGTGACAATGCCTGCAAAGCTGCCGAAAAGCGTGCCTGCAAGGCTGATGAGGGCAATAATTACGGTGTCACTCATTTTATCGCCTCGCAGTAATCGAGACAGACCCATTTGTTTTCACCGAATTTGCCCCAGCTTCCCTGTGCTTCGGTTATTCTGATTTTTTTACCCTTCAGCAGTGCACCTGTTTTTTTGCAGTGGGTGCCTGCACCGCTTCTCACATTAAGCACTGCGGTGTTTACTCTATAGTACCCTGCCGTGTATTTTTCGGGCAGAGTCTTGAATTTCAGTGAAGCACCTGAGAGTACCTTTGTAAAATCAGGGTCAATATAAAAGAGCTTTTCGGGCTTAAAGGCACCGCCGGAGCAGGTGAGCACCCATTTGCCCTTGGTGTTTTTAACCCAGCCTGTGCCTGTCATTCTGCCCTTGCCTGCGCTTATGTGAAAATGATAAGCCGAGGCGCCGTCCTTGCCCTCACGGCATATAGGCTCATATCTCAAAAAAAGCTCGCCCGTCTTGATTTTTGCAAGGTCACTGTCATCGGGGTGAGTTATAAGCATAGTGAAATAATCTTTTGTGCCGTCGGCAAAGCGGACCTTGTCTGTGCTTTCAAGCCATAGGGTGTTTGTGCCACCTGTGCCCACGCCGTAAATGCGTCTTACCTTCATTCTGTCACAGGGGCAGTAGATATAGCTTCTGCCCATATCCGCACAGCCCTCGTCTATAGGATAATCCTTCGGATTGCCTGTTGTGTGGGTCTTATGCGAGGTCTTGCCCGTGTAGCTCTGCGTTATACGCATAATTCTGCAGGGATAAATAAGATAATTCTCAGCCATAAAGCACCTCCTGAAAAAATATTGCCGCCCCGTAAAGGAACAGGGCAACATAAAGCGATATCAGGTTAAATAATCTGTACATTGTTACTCCTTTCCAAAAGAAAAAACTGCCCTGTCGCCTAAAAAAGACGATAAAGCAGAGTGTTTTCATAATGTGACCTTTGCGGCTGTCACACTTATAATTTTACACCTGAAAGAGGCCCTTGTCAATAATTTTCAGAACATTTGTTCGGCAGATTTGACATTTTTATGAAAATGAAGTATAATATAGCGAATTTTCGTAAAAAGGAGGATAACAATGAAAGCAAGAGTCATAAGAGCCGATGAAGGCATAAAGCATTTCAGAGCCAAGGTTATTATTGCGGTTATTGTGCTTCTCCTTCTTTCCTGCGGCACGGTGGTGGCAACGGAAACCGTAGTAAAAACCACTGTTTTGTGCGACGGTGAAACCAAAACCGTTATCACACTTTCAGGTGAGCCCGAGAGCATAGTTGCCCACACACCCTTTAAAATAGGCGAGGCAGACAAGCTCATTACAGATTATTTCACCCCGGAGCAGGGCGGCTTTCTTATTATTGCAAAGCCCCACCAGGTGCTTTTATATGATGAGGACAAGCTCATAAAAATTCTCACGGTTACGGGTACTGCGGGAGATGCCGTAGAGGCGGCAGGCGTTAAGCTCAAAGAGGGTGACGAGCTGAGTATAGGCGAGCATATTGTGCTTCCCTCTGATATGAAGCTGAAAATAGAGCGTGCCTTCAGAGTCAAGGTGAGAGTTGACGGTGAAACCAAAAAAATCAACACCGTGGGCGGTACCGTGGCAGAGGTGCTGAAAAAGGCAGGCATCATCTTAGGTGAAAATGATATTGTCACACCCGAAAGAGATGAGGAAATAACTGAAAGCTGCAAAATCAAGGTGCAGAGAGTAACATATAAAACCTACGAAAAGACAGAGACAGTGCCCTTTGAAACCAGGATTGAGTATGATGAGGATAAGTATTACGAGCAGGTCAGCGTCAAGCAAAAGGGTAAAGACGGCAAGGTTGTGAATCATTACAAAGAAACCTATGTTGACGGCAAAAAGACCAAGACAGAGATAACCGAAACCAAGGTTAAAAAGAAGGCTAAGGATAAAATTATTCTCAGAGGCTCAAAGGGCAGCCTTTACGGCGGCAAGGTTTATGACAAGGTCATTTCAGAGCTTGTGCCGCCTTACAGAATAGACCTTGACGAAAACAACAGACCCATAAATTACACAAAGAAGATAACAGGCAAGGCAACGGCATACTGCACGGGCACAATTACCTCAACGGGCAGACGGGCACAGCCGGGTGTTGTTGCAGTTGACCCGAGAGAGATTCCCTACGGCACAAGGCTCTATATTGTTTCAAGTGACAACCGATATGTTTACGGCTATGCCATAGCAGGTGACACGGGCGGCTTTATCCACAACAGCTCAACGGTGGTTGACCTTTATATCCGCGGCTATGATGCCTGCAAGCAGTTCGGCAGAAGAAATGTAGACATTTATGTGCTTGAATAAATGCTAAATGCAAAATGACCTCTCTGTCAAAACAAAAAATTTGTTTTGACATCTCCCCTTTCAGGGGAGACAAGGCTATGGTGGCACCTGACGGTGCATTTTATTGCAAAATTGCGGTCGCGACTCCACCACCCACTAAACTTCAGCCTCTTTCCGCATAGATGAAGCTCAAAAGAGGCAAATCTCATCAATCTTAAAACAAACGGCAGGTCACTACTGAAAACTTGTAGTGACCTGCCTTATTTATGCCTTGCCTCGCCTGAAAGGAGAGGTGGCAAGGACACATTTATGTGGACTTGACGGAGAGGTTATAATCTTCAAACTCCCCATCTCATCCTAGCTCCCTTTGCGGGTGAAGATTACTTATCGGCAGAAATTTCCCCGCGACCACAATTCTGCATTTTGCATTTTGCATTTAAGTAACCAGCTTTTCATAAGCGGTCTCAAACAGGTTTTCACCCTTAGTATCAACAAGAATATCAGTAAAGAAAACCGTGTTGCCCTTAACCGCAAGGCCTGCCCAGCGGTCCTCACCCTCTTCATCGGTTTCTCTGTAGCATATATCCCATGAGGTTTCACTGCTGTCAAGAGCCTTTATTTCATAGCCGTATTTTTCATATTTTTTCAGCTTTTCATTTATATATTTTTCTCTTATGTGAGGATAAGGCGAAACGAAAACCTCATAAAATATATATTCATTTTTTTCGTCATATTCCTCGGTTGGAGCATTTTCCGCACCCTCTGCCTCATAGTCTGAGGAATAAAAATAGTGCTGGGCAAACCGTGTGATGTTGTATCTTATGCATTTGTCAGTGCAGTCTTTTTCATCATAGCCTAAATCAGACAGTGAAAAGGGAATATTTATGGTGTTATATATTTTGGTTGTACTCTCAAAGTGTTGATGGCTCACCTTAGCTGACATATATGTTCCGAAAATCAGCAGCACCGCAACAAGAATTAAGCTGAGAATTTTCACCGCCTTGCCGTAGGCTGTTTTCGTTTTGAACTGTGATAAGAGTGAGAAGAAAGCCATGATGCTGAAAAAAACAACAAGCCAATAGACCGCACCGTTACCTTCAAGCTGACCTGCATCTGCCATGCACACAAAGGCAAGGCCTGCAAGGCAGAAAAGGAAACAGGCTATAGCCTCTGTCAGCCTTCGCGCTTTCACCCCTCGAAGACCTGTATATTTTACCTTTTCGCCTTGGCGCAAGGCCCTTTTTGCTCTTGTCAGCCAAAGGAAGTAGTCAGTGAGAATAAATATGGGGCTGAAGGCAAAAACACCTATAACTATCCACCACAGCCAATATTCAATCCTGCTTTCGTTGAGCCCCATATCAAGATCCATAAGGAATTGAAGGCTCCTGAGAATAATCAGCATAAAGCAGGATATATTTCCCGGCCTCAACAGAGCACGGCGCCTGATTGTTTTCATTTTCAGCTCTTCATCAGTGGTGATATCCGTTATGCCCTGATGAGCTGCTCTGAAAATATGCAGCTCACCCCGATATGTGCCGCAGTGTGTCCAGCCCTCCTGCAGGCAGGCGGTTATAAAATCATCTCTTGAGGAGCCGGCATATATTTCTGCACAGTAGCGGATATTTTCACGGGGCTCGGCTTTTGTGAAAACCATTTTATCACCGTCTATCTCTTTGAGCCGTAGTCCCTCTTTTTCCTTCAGGGTGAGATATTCTTCAATGGCACTAAGGTCAGTGTAGTTGAAATAAAAGTTTTCTCTGAGCTCGTCTTTATTCTTTTTACCGAATATCATAGAAACACCCCCATTATTTTTTCTCCGTCACGAATGAGTGCAGAAAGACGGTCATATTCCGCCTTGAGTGCTCTTTTCCCCTCAGGAGTTATTATGTAGCTCTTGGTTGAAAGGCTTTTGTTTGTTCTGGTTATAAGTCCGGCACTTAAAAATTTATCAAGCATTGTGTAAAGGGTGCCCGGGCCGATTTTTATTCTTTCCTTTGAAAGGAGTCTTACCTCCTTCATAATCTCCGTGCCGTAAAGCTCCTTGGTTAGAGCAAGCAAAACATAATACATAGGCTCAGACAAGGTCTGCATAGATTTTCTGGGCAAAAGAACCGCCTCCCTTCATAGATATCGTTTGTCGATATTTCCTGATCTGATTATAACATCGTTTAACGATATTGTCAATATGTTATTATTTCGGCGGCAAAAAAATCAAGGACGCAGGTAACTTGCCTGCGTCCTTAAAATATTTAACTGTCAGCTTTCGTATGTAACCTCTTGCATTTCTACAGACTCTTTTTCATATACACTTTCATATTTATCCTGATAGTAGTTTTCCTGTCGGCAGTCAAAGCCACCGTCGGGGAAGAAGCTTATCATTGTGCAGCCGCGCTGTGAGCCTAACTTATAAATGCCGGGATAAGCCAGATAGTCAACGCTCATGCCATAGGTGAAGCGGATGCCCTTATAGTCAACAGAGAAGTTGTTTTCGTGGTCATGACCGCAGAAAATTGCCTTGGTTGAGTCAAGCTCAAGCATTGTTTCAAAGAGGTTATCCTCGTGAATACCGCAGAAAACGATGTCTCCGCCTTCGCCTGCAACACCGTAATGAAATTTGACATTTTCAGTGTCCTTATAGCCTGCATCTCTGTATTCATGCCATGCATCTCTCTGCTCTGTGAGGGGAATGTGGAAGAATGCGGCAGATTTGATGTGGCTGTTTTCCTTTTTGCCCATTTCCTTGAGAAGTGCATTATTCTGAGCGTTGAGTGTGCCGAGGGTTTCCTTATACCACTGCACCTGATTTTCGTGGATGTTGTCATACTTCCACATAATGCCTAAGATATCGCCGTCAACATATGAGTGCGAGTCAAGCATAAACAGGCTTTGTGTGATAATGCCTTCGGAATTTTTAACATTGATAACCTGATTTCCGTAGCCGTCAACATCCTCGGGGCCTGCCTGATAGAGACAGTATTTCATATCCTCGCCTGAATAGAACTCTGAAATATCGTCTCTGCCGTAATAGGAATATGCCTCGGTGTCGTGGTTACCGAAGGAAAGGGTCCAGTAAACACCAAGCTGCTCCATAAGTGCGGCAAAAACCTTAGCTGATGACAGGTTGTTGAAGGTGCCTGCCTGGAAGGGTACGGGGTAAGCAATATCGCCCGTAACAATAATGAGGTCGGGCTTTTCGGCTGCAACCATAGCTGCAACTGCATTGAGTGCCATAGCATCCTTTTTAAGGCTCATCCAACCGCCGCCGATATGCACGTCTGTCAGCTGCATAACCTTAAATTCCTCGTCTGTTGTGAAGGTCCAATAGCCGTTTTCGTCCTTTATGGGCACAAGCTGATTTTCAGTTTCAATCTTGGGGAAGGCTGCAATTTTTTCAATATTTGCCTTGTTGCCCATAAGGCTGATAACTGCTGTCACTGCAACAAAAACAAGGATGACCGCAAATATTGCGCCTATAATTTTCAGGGCAAGCTTGCCTCTTTTTTTTTTTGGTGCACCCTGCACCGCTTTTTCTTTAGTTTTCATTCTTCATTTCACACAGTTTTTCTGTGTTCTCCTTTCGTTTAATTATATGAACAGTCATTCCTGTTTCATTTTCAATTTGTGTAAGCACTGTCTCGCTTATTTCGGTACGCGACGACAGCTCTGCAAGAGCCTCAGGCTTTTCGCCGCCGCTGAGGAAGGTGAGGCTTACTACATTATCCTCACCGCAATGCTCAAAGAGCAGCTCCTGTGTATGCAGTCTTTTTTCCTTGCTGACATATCCCGTCAGTCTGCCTGCTGAGGAAAATATCATTTTAACTGCAGACACAATCAGCACAAGGCTTATGCCTATGCCGCAGAAGGCGTCTATGCTGTAGCTGCCGCGGCCTGACACAGCAAGGCTCATCACCGTCACTGCCGTTATAAAGAAATCCAGCAGTGAATCAAAAGCCATAACCCTTAAAACAGGGGAGCGGCTTTTTTTGCCCAGGGCCTTAAAGGCAAAATGCATAATCAGCTTGACCGCTGCCGTGACGATAAGCAGATACATATATTTTTTGCGGTACCACAGGGGTGTGGGGTACATAAGTCTTTCTAATGAGGAGTAGGCAAAGGCGAAGCCCGTTATGCCCACAATAACCGACATAATAAAGCTCAGCAGGTTTTCGCAGTTTCTTATCAGAGGCCCGGCACTCAGGGTGCGGTCTTTGCTGAGAAGCATAAGGCAAATCAGGGCAAGGCCGCCTGAAAGGCTGTCAAATAAATTGTTTATGCCGTCTGAATAAATGCTTATGCTGTTGACACTCAGACCGATAAAAAGCTTCACTGCAAAGAGCACTGAATTTACGGTGAAGGCAAAGGCAGTGCCCCATGTGAGATATTTATCCTTATTGTTTTTCATAGGCTCAGCTGTTATAGTCGCTCATGGCTTTGTCGATGTTGCCGCAGACCATATATTCCACTGCTCCCACAGCCTTTTCAGCCGCCTGCTTTATAAGCTTTGCCTCATTTGAGGTGAAGCGTGAAAGCACCCAGTCTGCAAGGTCATATTCAGGGTTGGGCTTTGCGCCCACACCCACCTTAATGCGGGGAAAGCCATCGCTTTTAAGGTGATAGAGTATGTTTTTCATCCCGTTGTGTCCGCCGTCAGAGCCCTTGCGTCTTATGCGCAGCTTGCCCGGGTCAAGGCTTATATCGTCATATATAACTATTATATTTTCAGGCGGAATTTTATAAAACTCCGCTGCATCTCTTACGGCTTCACCGCTTAAATTCATAAAGGTCTGAGGCTTCAGCAGCAGACAGCGCTTGCCCTCTATTCTGCCTTCGCCGAGAAGTGATTTGAATTTCAGCTTCTTTATGCTTATGGAGTATTTTTCGGCTAAAAGGTCAAGGCAGATAAAGCCGGCATTGTGCCTTGTGCTTTCATACTGCTTGCCCGGGTTGCCCAGACCCACAATCATATAATCAAAATTTGAGGGGAATTCCTTATTACGCTTGAATATCATTTTTTCACCTTTTAACAACTTTTTCTAACCTCTATTATGCCAATAAATGAGAAAACTTTCAAGATGTTTTTAAGTTTTTATTTTATAATGTATTAAAATTTTTCGATATAGGCCTGAGGATTAGTTATATTTCTAATTTGTAATTAACAATCAAATCTGCTGTGATATAATTAATCGATTATAAGTATATTTCGGAGGTTTTCCAATGGAAAAGAAAAATGACCGTGAAAATACAGATTTAATTATAGGCAGAAACGCTGTTTCCGAGGCACTGAAAAGTGAAAGAGCAATTGACACTCTTCTTTTTGTCAGAGGTGAAAGACACGGCTCCATAGGCAGAATAATTGCCGAATGTAAGGATAAGGGAATTGTAGTAAAGGAAGTTGACAAAAAGAAGCTTGACTTTATGTGCGGTCAGGGCAACCATCAGGGTGTTGCAGCCTATGCCGCAGTGCATGAGTATGCAGAGCTTGAGGATATTTTCGCCCTTGCAGAGGAAAGAGGCGAGGAGCCCTTCATCATTATCTGTGATGAGCTTGAGGACCCGCACAATTTAGGCGCCATTATCCGTACCGCCGAATGTACCGGTGCTCACGGAGTTATCATCCCCAAAAGAAGAAACGCTTCTCTCACATGGGCTGTGGGCAAGGCTTCAGCAGGTGCGGTGGAATATGTGCCCGTTGCAAGAGTAGGCAACCTTGCCTCAACTATAGAGGACCTTAAAAAGAGAGGTCTCTGGGTTTACTGTGCCGATATGGACGGCTCTTCATGGTGCCAGACTGATTTTTCAGGCGGTGTTGCCCTTGTTGTGGGCTCAGAGGGCTCGGGTGTCAGCAGACTCATAAAAGAAAAAAGCGATTTTGTGCTGTCACTTCCCATGAGAGGAAAAATCACCTCTCTCAATGCAAGTGTTGCCGCAAGCATACTTATGTATGAGGTGGCAAGACAGCGTCTCGGCATAAAGGCAAAATGAAAGGATTAACTCAAAATGTCAGAAGAAATAAAAGAACTTGAAGAAATATCCGCAGAAAGCAATTCTGATAACAGCGGTGCGGACCTTTCCGGTGTGTTTTCTTCTGCGGCAGGCGAAACAGTCTTAGGCGGCAGTGAGTATATCGGCTCATTTGACGAGCTGCTTAAAAGCCTTGGCATAACCCCCATAGCACAGCAGATGAGAGAGGATATCCCCTTAAGCGACGAAGCTGAAAAGCGGCTTATGGTCAATGTCACTGACAGTGACGATAAAGGGGAGTATGTCCCCTATAATGAGGACACCTATCTGGAAAATGCCCGCAAGCAGACAAAAAACACACAAAGCAAAAAGTTTATGCAGAATTTCAGGGTTCTGTCAAAGAAAGCGGAAGACAAAACCCTCCTTGAAGCAGCCCCCACGGGAAAGACAAAGGGCAATGTTGCCGATAATGTAAGCCCCGAGGAGGGTGAGGATATATTCGAGGCTGTGGAAAGAGCCGAGTCAAAAAAGAAAAAAGGCGTTTTTAATGCCAAGGGCAAAAGCGCAGGCAATATGATTGACAAGGCAAACAAAAAGAAAAAGGAGGAAGTGCTGATGAAAGCAAAGGAATTGGCGGCAGTGCTGACAAAACAGACAACTAAACAAAAAATTCAGCTTATACTTTTAGGGATAATTGCACTGTGCAGTGCAGTGCTTTGCCTTTTGCCCTCACTTTACACTCCCGAGGGCCCTCTTGAAATTCTTTTCAAGGACGGCGGCAGAGTTTTTGCCCTGATTAATATTGTGCTGCTTCTTCTCAGTGCCGCGGCAGGGTACGACAGACTGTGGGAAGCACTTAAAACCGTCAAGGGCAGCAAGCTCAGCAGCAGCACCGGGCTTTTCATAATGTTTGTTCTTGTGCTGGTTCACAATTTAGTGCTCTTGTTCCTTAAAAAGGCACAGGGCACAGATATCAGAGTCTATACGGTTTATTTCGTTTTTTCTCTCATTGCCGCTGTGCTCAGCGAAAGCCTCAAGGCTAAAACAGCCCTGAGAAATCTCAGCGTTGTGGTTAAAAGCGGAGCACTTGAAAGTGTTCACACGGTTGAAAACAAGCTTGACAGCTCAGTGCTGTCAAAGGGTCTTAGCAAAAAGGGTGCGGATAAGGTGCTCTACTGTGCACAGGCAGACTCAATCAAGGGCTTAAACGGCAATCTCGGCAAGAGAACGGGAGAGGAAAAATTCTATAACTTCCTTCACCTTACAGTGCTTGCGGCAAGCCTTATTGCAGGCATTGTGGTGGTTGTCAGAAGCAGGGATGCGGCTATGTTTGTTACGGTAATAGTTGCCTGCATATGTCTTTGCGGTCCCATAATGTGTGAGCTTGCACGCACCGTGCTGCTGTATATTCAGAATAAAAAACTCAACAGAAGCCTTTCTGCAGTTACCTCTTATGAGGGCCTGAAAACAATGGAAAAGGCTTCGGCTGTGGCTATGGATGCATCGGATATCTTCACGGCAAAGGTTTCAAAGTTCCGTGCCGTAAGGGGCAGCAGGCTTTCCACACACGACTGTGCAGTGCTTGCGGCGGCAACCTTAAAGGAAGGCGGCAGCCTTATGTGGTCGGGCTTTGCCGGCTTTGAAGATGAAATAGAGGGTGAGCTTCCCGAGGCTGAGGAGCTTATCTATGAAAGCCGTCACGGCTTTTCCTGCACCTGTGCCGGCAGAAAGGTTCTGGTGGGCAACCGCAGAATGCTTCTGAAATATGAAATAGATGCTCCCTCAAAAGAGGAGGAAAAGCAGTACGCAAGAAACAAGAGTGCAATGTATGTTGTGGTTGACGGCATACTTTCGGCAACCTTCCTTGTTTCCTATAAGGTTATACCCTCACTGCAGAAGGCAGCGGTAGGCTTCAATAAAACGGGGCTTGTTCTTCTGCTGACGGCAAAGGACCCCTGCCTTACGGAAAACCTTGCATCTCTTAAGCTGGGCTGTGATATTTCCGCAGTGAAAATACTCTCAGACGACGCTTCGGAGCTTATGGAAGAATACAGACTCAACAGGTCAATGCGTCAGGCAAATTCTCTTGTGTGCTCAAAGCGTAAAAAGGGTCTGTTTGAGCTTATTGTCAGTGCAAGAAATCTTGCCGAGGGTGACAGGTTTGTGCTTTATATGCACATAGCAGGTCAGGCTCTGGCATTTATAATGCTTCTTGCCTGCGTTATACTCAATGTTCCCGCGTTTATGAGTCCCTTTGTGATAATTCTTCTTCAGCTTGTCTGGGGCGGAATATCGGTTCTCATTACAACAAAAAAATAATGTGATTTCATATAAAAAGAAAGGTGAAAACTATGTCAGCAATAATCAAGGCCCAGGGGCTCAGAAAGTCCTACGGCAAAAAGGTTGTTCTTGATGATGTAAGCTTTGAAATAGAGGAAGGCTCTATTGTCGGTCTTTTGGGACCTAACGGCTGCGGCAAGACAACACTTATCAAAATTCTCACAGGTCTTATCAAAGACCACACAGGCATGATTAAAATAGCAAATGAGGAGCCGGGTGCTTACACAAAGAGCATAGTGGCCTTCCTGCCGGATAAATCATATCTCCCTGACTGGATGAAGCCTACAGATGCCATCAGGTACTTTGCCGATTTCTACAGCGATTTTGATAAGGAGAAGGCAGAGAGAATGGTCAGAGATTTCGGGCTTGACCCCTCACAGAGACTCAAAACCATGTCAAAGGGTCAGCAGGAAAAATTAAACCTTATTCTTGTTATGTGCCGTCAGGCAAAGCTCTATATTCTTGACGAGCCTCTGGGCGGTCTGGACCCTGCCGCAAGAAGCGCAATTCTTGACCTTATTATGAGTAACTATGCTCAGAACGCAACGGTGCTTCTTTCCACACATCTTATAAACGATGTTGAAAGAATATTTGACCGTGTGCTTATGATAAGCGGCGGCAAGGTTATCGTCAATTCCCATGTCAATGAGATAAGAGAAAAGGGACAGACGGTTGAGGAAGTATTCAAGGAGGTATTCTCTTATGCTTGGTAAGCTCTTAAAACATGAAATCAGACATTCGGCAAGATACACAATGGTTATATACATTGCAATTGCCGCCTTTACGGGCGTTGTAGGTCTTGCAATGCTTTCAGACACCACATGGCTCGGCATTATGGCCTGCTTCGGGCTGTATATTGCCGGCATGGCAAGTGTGGTTATAACTCTTGTTTCAATTATCAAAAACTTTTACGATACCCTTTACGGCAGACAGGGCTATCTCACCTTTACACTTCCCGTCAAGTGCAGCACACTTCTGCTGTCAAAGCTTATAGTTTCCTTTATGTGGATAATAGTCAGCTTTGTTGTTATGGTGCTGACCTACGGTGTGATTTATCTTTATGCCAAGGATAAGACTGACAGCATTTTAAGCAATTTCGGCTCAATCTTTGCCATAAGCGGCCTTTCGGAATATCTGCCCTCCGGTGCAGTTATAGCCCAGCTTATTATTGTGCTTATAGTTATGGCCCTGCTTACAATTCTCACCTATGTGGGCTATGTTTATTTCACTGTTACCGTTGCCAACACAAGACATTTTCAGGCTCATCCCAAGCTTTTCGGCGGTCTTGTGTTCTTCGGTCTGTTCTTTACGGTGAGCATTATAAGCAATAAGCTCACTGAGGTGGTACCCCTGACCTTTAATGTAACCTCAGACAGAGTTTTCTTTGCCTTTGAGGATATGTTCAGTGTGCCTGATGTGCTTCTTTCCTACGGTATAGGCGGCACGGTTTTTTCGGGCATTGTGGCTGTGGGTCTTCTTTTTGCAACAGGCTATATTATGGAGCATAAGGTTAACCTCAAATAAAAAAATCCCCGTTCTCAGAAGGAGAAAATATTATGAAAACAAAAATTGACGGCTTCAACGAATGGCAGAATTTACCCGAGGTTACGGGAATAAACCGTCTGCCCTCAAAAAGCACATTTATGCCCTATGACAGTGAATATCAGGCTAAAAAGGGCGACAGAACGAAGTCGGAGCGTTGCTTTCTTTTAAACGGCGAGTGGAAATTCAGCATTTATTCATCCTACCGTGATAAAGAGGTGAGCTTTGCCGACCCCGCCTTTGATGCAGACAGTTGGGACACAATTCCCGTGCCCTCCTCGTGGCAGTGTCTGGGCTACGATAAGCATATTTATTCCAATGTGCAGTATCCTTGGGAAAGAATACAGGAGCCAAAGCCCCCCGAAGCACCTGCTGAGTATAACCCCGTAGGCTGCTATATAAAGAAATTCACCTTGCCTGAGCACTTTAAAAAAGACAGAGTGATTATCTGCTTTGAGGGTGTTGAGTCGGCATATTATCTCTATATCAACGGCGAAAGAATAGCCTACAGTGAGGGCACCTTCAGATGCAGTGAATTTGACATAACCGAATATTTAACCGAGGGTGAAAACACTCTTGCAGTTGAGGTTTACCGCTGGTGTACCGGAAGCTGGCTGGAGGATCAGGACTTCTTCCGTATGGCAGGCATTTTCAGAGATGTCTATATTTACACCACCAATAAGCAGTATATAGCTGACTTCAAGGTTACGGCAAAGCCTGATGTACCTCTTTATAAGGGCGGTGTGGTTACAGCACAGGTCATTTTAGGGCAGCAGGCAGACAGCACTGAAGCTGAAATGACTGTCTATGATATGAACGGCAGTGTTGTGGCAACAGACGAGCTCACGGTAAATGAGGGCAATGAGGCGGTGCTTACTGCGGCAATTCCCTTTGCAGAGCTGTGGAGTGCAGAAAATCCCTATCTCTATAATGTGATTATCTCCATAAGAGATAAAGACGGAAATTACATAGAATATGTCAGCTGTAAAACGGGCTTCAGACATATTGAAATAAAAGACAGTGTTCTTTATTATAACGGCAAGCGCCTTATCTTAAAGGGCACCAACAGACACGAGTTCTCATGTGATGTGGGCAGAGCGCTGACAAAAGAGATGATGACAGAGGATATCATCATAATGAAAAAGCACAACATCAACGCAGTGCGCACCTCGCATTACCCCAATTCACCCATATGGTATGAGCTTTGCGATGAATACGGACTTTATGTTATTGACGAAAACAATCTTGAAAGTCACGGCACGCGCTTTATGGGTGAGGAAACACCTCTTCTGCCCGACGGCAAAAAGGAATGGCTTCCCTCGTGTATGGACAGAATAGAGTCACTTTATGAAAGAGACAAAAATCATCCCTCGGTAATTATGTGGTCTCTGGGCAATGAGTGCAGCGGCGGTGAAAACTTCCTTAAAATGCACGACTATCTTCACGATGTTGACGGCACAAGACCCGTTCACTATGAGTCAATATGGGCAAAGGATACCTTTAATTTTGATAAAAATATAACAGATGTTTACTCTCAGATGTATCCGAAGCCATGGGACCTTGAAAGAGATATGCTGCTGCATCCTGAAAAGCCCTGGATGCTTTGCGAATATTCACACGCTATGGGTAATTCCTGCGGCGGCAATGAAAAGTATCTTCAGCTGATGGATAAATACAAGGGCTTCTTCGGTGTTTTTGTCTGGGACTTTGTAGATCAGGGTGTGAGAATAAAAAATGACGACGGCACTTCATTTATCGGCTACGGCGGTGACAGCGGTGAATTTACTCACGACGGCTCCTTCTGCGGCAACGGCCTTGTTTTTGCCGACAGGAGACTTTCACCGAAGATAAAGGAGATTAAGCGTCTTTATCAGAATGTGCGTTTTAATGCCATTAACGCTGAAAAAGGCATAATAGAAATCGAAAATAATTTCCTTTTCACTAACCTGAAGCAGTATAATCTTCACTGGCAGGCAATAAGCGAAAACAGAGTTATCGCAAGCGGTGACGCAAGTGTTGACCTTGAGCCGGGCGAAAAGAAAGCCGTTGACCTTGGTCTTAAGGTTAAGTGTGATTATGAGTGGTACCTCAATGTGTTCTTTGAGCTTAAGGAAACTGCCTTATGGGCAAGAGTGGGACACAGGGTTGCCAAGGCTCAGTTTATCATTAACGAATTTAAAAATAAAAAAGCAGAGGCTTCTCACGCTCAGATGAGTGTAAGGAAAAACTACGGCACCGTGTCAGTTTACGGCGGTGATATAGAGGTTAATTTCTCAAGAAGAAACGGTGCAGTTTATTCTATAAAGAAAAACGGCAGAGAAATTCTTGCAGGTGATATAAGACCTAATTTCTGGAGAGCACTGACAGACAATGACAGAGGCTCAAAGCAGGCAGTGCGCTGTGCGGTGTGGAAATATGCAGGAGAAAACTCATGGATGGGAATACAGAAGGTAACCGAAAAGGGTGACAGTGTGGTTGTAGAGGTTGCCTTCAGTGTGCCGACGGTACCTGAAAGCAAGGGCACCCTTATTTACACCGTAACAGGCAAGGCAGTGCATATTGATTACAGCTTCAATCCTGACAGCAGCCTTCCCGAAATCCCCGAAATTTCAATGCTTATCCCTTTGAAAAAAGAATATGACAGACTTGAATATCTCGGCAGAGGTCCCCACGAAAACTATATTGACAGAAACAATAGTGCAGACTTAGGCCTTTATAAAGCTGAGATAAGTGAGCTGTTTACACCTTATCTCAAGCCTCAGGAGCACGGTGAAAGAACAGGTGTAAGACGCGCAAGGCTCACAGGTGCAACGGAAATAGCATTTGAAGCCGACAGAGAAATGGAAATCAATGTCTGCCCCTGGACAGCGTTTCAGCTTGAGGATGCACCTCATGCCCACGAGCTGCCTGAAAGCAGTAAGCTCTATGTCAGAGCAGTTATGACACAGATGGGTGTGGGCGGCTATGACAGCTGGGGAGCACATACCCTTGAGGAGCATAAAAATCTGACGGGTAAAGAGTACCGCTTCGGGTTCAGCATTTTAGTGTAGTTATTTATAAGATAGGGGATGGGTCAGGATGAAAAAAGCTTTGGTAAAAGCTGAACTTAATGTCAAAGACAAGTTAGTTGGTGTTTTAAGAGTAGGTAATGTCGACTATATATCTCTGACAGATATAGCAAAATATAAGAATGAAGATTCACCTGCGGATGTTATAAATAAATGGATGACCAACAAGGATTCCTTCGATTTTTACTCGTTATGGTAAGAATTAAACAACGAAGATTTTAATTTCGCGGAATGTCGCGAAATTAAAATTAACGAAGTGGGATATAATTCTTTTACCATGTCACCTACTAAATGGGTAAAAAGAACCAATGCCATAGGAATTATTCCGAGTAGCGGAAGATACAGCAAAGGAACTTTTGCTCATCCTGATATAGCTCTTGAATTTGCATCGTGGGTAGATGTAGCATTTAAGCTGTATTTGATCAAAGAATTTGAAAGACTCAAAACAAATGAAGCTTATCAGAATAAAATACAGTGGAGTGTCAGAAGAAGTCTTTCTAAAACCAATTACAGAATTCACACAGATGCAATTAAAGAAAATATTATTCCGCTTCTTTCAGAAAAACAAAAGCAGTTTGTGTATGCGGATGAGGCAGATGTTTTAAATGTAGCCTTATTCGGTATGACTGCAAAGCAGTGGAGAGACGCTAATCCGGATTTAGAGGGAAATATGAGAGATAATACCGATATTTTGCATTTGGTTGTATTAAACAATCTTGAAATATTAAATGCACAAATGATAGAAAACGGTATACCTCAAGCACAAAGGCTTCAAAAACTCAACATTATAGCAAGAAAACATATTGAAACTCTTATGGATAACAAAAATATAAAATACATCGAAAAATTAGATGAGGAAACATCTGTTTAAGAAAGGAGCAAAACCTATTATGAAAAAACAAGGCGAACCCATTGCAGCAGCATGTGCAGTGATAACAATGATTACCCTGACTTTCGCTATCAAGCGTATGGTTAAGAGATATTCGGGTGTAAAGCTGTAAGTGAGATTAGCAATGGATAACAGAAAAAAGAATCAAAGCCGACCTCCTCGGCAGAGTACGCCTAAAAAGGTGGGCAAGGGCAATGCCTGCCCTCTATATAAAAAGTGCGGTGGCTGTCAGCTTCAGAATATGACCTATGAAGAGCAGCTTTCCTTCAAGCAGGCTAAGACTATAAAATATCTAGGTCGCTTCGGTCATGTGGAGGAAATCATAGGCATGGAGCAGCCCTGCCACTACCGCAACAAGGTGCAGGCAGCTTTCGGCACAACAAGGGGCGGCAAGATAATTTCAGGTGTTTACCAGTCCTCGAGTCACAATATTGTTCTTGTTGACGAGTGTATGCTTGAGGATAAAACTGCCGATAAAATCATTGTGGATATAAGAAATATGCTGCCGAAATTTAAGCTCACTGCCTATAATGAAGACATGGGCAAGGGCTTTCTTCGACATGTGCTTGTCAAGCGCGGCTTTGCCACAGGTCAGGTTATGGTGGTGCTTGTTACAGGCAGCGGCATTTTCCCCGGCAAGAAGGATTTTCTTAAGGCACTTCTTAAGGCACACGAAGAAATCACTACGGTTATCTGGAATATAAATTCCGCAAAGACAAGCCTTGTTCTGGGCAAGAGAGAAGAGATTCTCTACGGCAACGGCTATATTGAGGATATCCTCTGCGGCAAACGCTTCAGGATTTCGGCAAAGTCATTTTATCAGATTAACCCTACTCAGACAGAAAAGCTTTACGGTACCGCTATAGAGTTTGCTTCTCTCACAGGTAAGGAAACCGTTCTTGATGCTTATTGCGGCATAGGCACAATAGGTCTTGTGGCTGCCGATAAGGCAAAGCAGGTTATAGGTGTTGAGCTTAATGAGGACGCGGTCAGGGATGCGAAAATAAATGCAAGGCTTAATTCCGCCGGGAACATCCGCTTTTTCTGTGCAGATGCAGGCAGATTTATGGTGGGCATGGCAGAAGAAGATGAAAAGGTTGATGTTGTCTTTATGGACCCGCCGAGAGCCGGCAGTGACATACCTTTTCTCAAGAGCATAGCAACACTCAGGCCTGAAAAGGTGGTCTATGTTTCCTGCAATGTTGAAACTCAGGCAAGAGACCTTGCCTATCTTTGCAAGAACGGGTACAAGGTAAAGAGAATACAGCCGGTAGATATGTTTCCGCATACTAATCATGTCGAATGTGTAGTTTCACTTGTGCGCAAGTGAAACAGCGATATAAATCCTTGATGGGATTTGCGATATGTGCCTTCTAAGAATAGGTGTCAAAACAAATTCTTTTATTAGGAGTAGGTGCCGAAATGATTTTTCTAAGAAAACTGTCTTTTACTGACGGCAAAGAAATTTATGATATGCTACAAGAGATAGCTTATAATGATAACGGCTTTCACAACAAAGTAAACGGAATGACATACATAGAGTTTGAAAAATGGCTTAAAAAAGAATACGCTATTGATAACGGTAAATTGGAAAATTGGATGGTACCTCAGACTTCTTATTGGTTGTATGACGATGAAAAGCCCGTAGGTTATGGAAGAATAAGACACTATCTTAATGATAATTTATCTCAAACTAGTGGACATATAGGCTATGCAATACGCAGTAGTGAAAGAAGAAAAGGGTATGGCAATATAATTTTATCCTTACTTCTTGAAGAATGCAAAAAGCTTAATATTGAAAAAGTGCAGATAGGTGCCAATACAGATAATATTGCATCAAATAGAATAATTCTGAACCACAACGGTCACTTAATCAGATGTTCAGATAACAAAAATTTTTACTGTATAAATATGCTTGAAACCAGCATGCTATAAAGTTTTAAACTTGAAATAACAAAGGAGACCTCAAAATGAAAAAAGGCATAACCAGACGCGAACGCGAAGTAACCGATATCGGTGAAATCAGAGAAATTCTAGACAAATCAATGATAGTCCATGTGGGCATGATAGACGGTGATGAGCCTTATGTGGTGCCCATGAATTACGGCTACAGCCTTGAGGACGGTGAGCTGTGCATTTATCTTCACGGGGCAACCGTCGGCAGAAAAATTGATATTATGCGAAAGAACCCGAAGGTGTTCTTTGAAATGGAATGTGATATCGTACCCTTTGAGGGTGCTTACGCTTGCCAGTACGGCACAACCTATGCAAGTGTTATGGGGCTTGGCATGGCTGAGATTCTTGAGGATGTTGAAGCGAAGAAAGACGCTATGACAAAGCTTATGAAAACACAGACAGGCAAGGACTTCGTTTTTGAAGATAAAATGATGAGCATGGTCAGCGTAATTAAGATCACCTGCCGTGATTTCACCGCTAAAAAAAGACCCATGCCGGTAGGAATGAAAAACATATAAAAAGCCAGATCCACCGAAATCCGTAAGGAAAACGGCGGATCTGTTTTTTTAAGGAAACAAAATTATGCTGATAAACTATTTCTTTGAGTGGCAGCTGTCTTTCATTGCACAGCCCTCACAGCCGCAGCCGCAGCCGGATTTGCCCTCTTTTTTGTCTTTTCTCATTTTTATAATGATAAGACCTATTATTATTGCAAGCACTGCCAGAACGGCAATGGTGCCTATATTCTGAGTGATAAATTCCATTTGAATCACCTTATTTAACTGATTTTTTCTCGGGTCTTAACACCATAACAGCTATAGCCACAAGAACTATAACAGCAGCGATAAGACCGATAATGTTTGCGCTGCCTGTAAAGAGCAGACCGAACTGATTAATGATAAGGGCAATTGCATAAGCAAATATGCACTGATAGCCTATTGCAAAGGCAGTCCATTTGCCGTTGTTCATTTCTCTTCTGATAGCACCCATAGCCGCAAAGCAGGGGGCACACAGCAGGTTAAAGGCAAGGAAGGAATAAGCTGAAACGGGGGAGAATATTTCGCTTCTGAGAATATCCCATACCTCTTCACCGGTCTCAACAGTAACCTCAGGATTGCCTAAAAGCACACCGAAGGTTGCAACAATATTTTCCTTTGCAATAAGTCCTGTCAGAGCCGCTACGGTACTTTGCCAATTGCCGAAGCCGAGAGGTGAGAATACCCGGGCAAGAGCATTGCCCATAACTGCAAGAATTGAATTGTTAAGATCTTCTACCATGCCGGAGCTGCCGTTTTCAGTGCCGAAGCTCTGAAGGAACCAGAGCACAACAGAGGAAAGCAGAATGATTGTGCCTGCCTTTTTAATGAAGGACCAGCCACGCTCCCATGTGGTGCGCAGAACATTGCCCGCTGTAGGCATATGATAGGCGGGGAGCTCCATAACAAAGGGAGCAACATCACCCTGAAAGAGCTTTGTTTTCTTGAGGATGAGTCCCGAGAGTACAACAGCGGCAATGCCCATAAAATATGCTGAGGGAGCAACCCATGCTGCACCGCCGAAAAGTGCACCTGCTATCATTGCTATGACGGGGATTTTAGCACTGCAGGGGATGAATGATGTTGTGATAATGGTCATGCGGCGGTCACGCTCGTTTTCAATGGTGCGTGAAGCCATAATGCCGGGAACACTGCAGCCCGTACCCACAAGCATAGGAATGAAGCTCTTGCCTGACAGACCGAACTTGCGGAAAATTTTATCCATAACGAAGGCTATTCGTGACATATAGCCGCAGCCCTCGAGGAATGACAGGAAGGTGAAAAGCACAAGAATCTGAGGCACAAAGCCCAGAACTGCACCTACACCGCCGATAATGCCGTCTATAATAAGACTCTGAAGCCAAGGTGCACAGCCGATGCTGACAAGCAGATTTTCGGCCAGTACGGGTATACCGGGGATAAAGGCACCGAAAAGCTCCCAGCCTTCGCCGAAAACGCCGTCGTTTGCCCAATCTGTTGCCCATGTGCCCACAGTTGAAACGGACACATAGTAAACAAGGAACATAATAGCGGCAAATATGGGCAGGGCGAGGAAACGGTTTGTGAGTACCCTGTCAATTTTATCTGAAACAGAAAGAGCGTTGCGGCGCTTCTTTGTGTAACAGCTTTTAATTACTCTGTCTATGTATTCGTAGCGTTCATTGGTAATGATGCTTTCTGCGTCGTCGTCCATTTCTTCTTCAACATGGGCGATATCCTTTTCAATATGCTCAATAACATCCTTACTGATGCCAAGCTTTTCAATGACCTTAGGGTCTCTTTCAAATATTTTTATTGCGTACCATCTTTGCTGCTCGTCGGGGAGTGAATGAACAGTGGCCTCCTCAATATGGGCAATTGCGTGCTCAACCTCACCTGAAAATCTGTGCTGAGGGATAGCTGTGCCTGCCTTGGCGGCCTCAATGGCAGCCTCTGCCGCCTCGTTTATACCGGTACCCTTTAAGGCAGAAATCTCAACAGCTTTGCAGCCGAATTTTTTAGCGAGAACCTCTAAATTAATTTCGTCGCCGTTTTTGTTTACAATATCCATCATATTGATAGCGGCAACAACGGGAATGCCAAGCTCAGTGAGCTGAGTGGTGAGATAAAGGTTTCTTTCTATGTTGGTACCGTCAACGATGTTGAGAATAACATCGGGTCTTTCCTCAACCAGGAAGTTTCTTGCAACAACCTCCTCAAGGGTATAAGGTGAGAGTGAATATATGCCGGGAAGGTCAACCACCGTTACATCGGGGTTTTTCTTAAGCTTGCCTTCCTTTTTTTCAACGGTAACACCCGGCCAGTTGCCCACATATTGGTTGGAGCCTGTAAGAGCGTTAAAGAGTGTTGTTTTGCCGCAGTTGGGGTTGCCTGCGAGTGCGATTTTGATGCCCATAATATGATCCTTTCGATTTAAAATATGCCGTTAGTCTCGGCTAACTGTGTTGGAATTTTTTTGAGTAACCGCAGTTACTCAACCTCGATATTGGCACAGTCAGCTTTTCTCAGAGTAAGCTCGTAGCCTCTGACAGTGATTTCAACGGGGTCGCCTAAGGGTGCAACCTTTCTCACGCGGATTTCCACGCCCTTAGTGATGCCCATATCCATGATTCTTCTCTTGATGGCGCCTTCACCGCCGACTTTTAAAACTCTGACGGTTTCGCCGATTTTAACCTCTTTGAGAGTTCTCATGCATTTACCTCTTTTCATAGCTGATTTGATAAGACTCAGTAATTTATATTTCAGCTCACTTTTTATTAGTACGGGGAAGTGAGCAATAGGAGTTAGTCTCATCTAACTGCATATATATTACTACTATTTTTTGCCTTTGTCAAGAGGATTTTACAAAAAAGTTCAAAATGAAAAACACCAAAACCCACAGACGGTCAGTGCCTGTGAGTCTTGGTGGGCTTCATCTTTAGATAAGGAGAATCTATAAAGTTGGAGGATATCTTTGTTAAGTGCAGAGTGCTGAGTGCAGAACGCAGAGTGTTTTCCCTGCGGCAAGAGATTAACCTCTTTACCTCAGCTCACCCGCAATTTTGCATTTTGCATTTTTAATCAGTCGCCTATGCTCTGAAAGGTTTCAATAAGCTGCTGAAGGAAGGACTTGAACTTTGCAATAAGGTTTCTGATAATGTTGATTATTGCCCATTCGCTGTCACCTTCGGTGAGGTCGCCCATATCGCCGAAGATACCGTCAATGTCAATACCGCCTGAGCCGCCTGAGGTGGCTGACTTTTCCTTTGCTTCAATGTTCAGGTCAAAGTCGGGCATTGTGAAGGTGATGTTTGTTGCGGTGAGGTCAACACCAAGGTCAACAGTATTTCCTGCTGCATCTGTGATAACCCAACCTTCAAATGTTTCTGCATCTGCACTTGCTTTGATAGTAACGGTTGCACCGCAAAGATATGAGGGACTGCCGCCATAGATGTTATCGCTGTAAGTAATCTTTCTTTCAAGTGCTACGGGAATTGTAATTGTTACATCTTCAACATTTACGGGGTCGTTTTCAATGGGTGTGTAAACAGCCTTGATTGTGTAAATCTTTGAAGCTGTAGGATTCCATTCAACGGGGTGATTTTCTTTCACACCGTCTTTGAGAAGCTGACCGTCAACATAAATTGCAAAGGTGCCTGTGGGGGTGGGGTCATTGTTATTTGCTTTTCTGACCTGAATAGTGCTGGTAAGAGCAAGAATATTAACCTTTACATCTGTTGCTTCAACTGTGAACTTACAGGTGAGCACTGCGTTTTCATAGTTTTTGTTGTCGGTAGAAAGCTTTACCTTATATTCGTTTGTGCCAACAGGAACGATAGTTTCTTTATCAATTGCATTGCCTTCGCTGTCAACAAAATTAATATAATAAAGAACTCCGCTAAGGTTGA
>JAFQLV010000056.1 GCA_017396515.1 Clostridia bacterium
AAACACCAAAACCCACAGACGGTCAGTGCCTGTGAGTCTTGGTGGGCTTCATCTTTAGATAAGGAGAATCTATAAAGTTGGATGATATCTTTGTTAAGTGCAGAGTGCTGAGTGCAGAACGCAGAGTGTTTTCCCTGCGGCAAGAGATTAACCTCTTTGCCTCAGCTCACCCGCAATTTTGCATTTTGCATTTAGCATTTTTAATCAGTCGCCTATGCTCTGAAAGGTTTCAATAAGCTGCTGAAGGAAGGACTTGAACATTGCGATAATGTTTCTGATGATGTTGATGATTGCCCATTCGCTGTCGCCTTCGCTGAGGTCGCCGAAATCCATATCAAAGATACCGCCTGAGCCGCCTGATGAAGCGTTCTTTTCAAGTGCTTCAACATGAATGTCATAGTCGGGCATGGTGATTGTGGCCTTAACCGATGTGTTGTCAAGACCAAGGTCAACTTCTTCGCCTGCAGCGTTTGTTACCTTCCAACCGGCAAAGTTTTCGGATGCGAGGTTTGCACTGATTTCAACTGTTGCACCGCAAGCTATTAAGTCAGAGGGACCGCTTACATTTTTGCCTGATGTGAACATCCAATAAAGGTTCTTTTTAATTGTGCCGGTGTAGTCCTCGATAATATAGGGGTCATTGTCAACAGGAGTATAAACTACCTTTAATTCGTAAGTCTTGCTCGCTGCCACAGGCCATTCGACCCTTTCCTGATATTTGAGACCGTCTTTGAGAAGCACGCCGTCAACATAAATGGCAAATGTGCCCTGAGGTCTTGCAGAAAGTACATTACTTGTAACACAGATTTCATAATAGTTGGGGTTAGTCTGACCGCCTGTTTCGGTGAGGAATTTAACGGCAAGCTCCATAGGCTCAACGATAACCTTAAATTTGAGAACGGTATCTTCATAATTTGATGTTACACCGACTGTTTTAAAGGTGGCGGCAGTAACCTCATATTCATGTGTGCCTACTGTGGGAACAGCATTTTTCACCTCATCAGCGAGTATAAATCTGAGAGTTTCATTGCAGTTGGTTGCAAAGCCTTTAAATAAATTGATATAGTCGCCGACTTCTGTACCGTAGTCAACGGTAATTTCAGGAACGATTTCAGCACCGTTTTCGTCAACGAATTTGATGGGAGCAGGGTTGACGGTTACGGGTATAATCATTGTATAAATAGAAGCTTTGGTTAAATCGTCAGGGGTAAACACAACTGAAACATTATATGAACCGATTGCAGGCACTTTGTCTTTCCATGTTTCACTAATAGCAAATGTACCGGTTACTTCTTCATTATCATTGATAACAGCCTTACCACCGGTAAGAGGTACATCTGCCCATGTAATATCAGGATTATAATTTAATTCAGGAATTGTAGGGGTTTCTACAATGGATGTTTCAGGCGTGTCTCCAGCAATTTTAACATATATCATTGTAGTAATAGTATTATACGAACCGCCGCCCAACTGAGCTTCATAATATCCACTTTTAGTAACGGGTTCTCTACGATTTACCCATGACCAAGTATATCCCAACACACTTGATTCTTCGGGGTAATAGGGATTCATAACTTGACCGCCGGAAATTTTCGATTTTCCTAAGAGAGTTCCAGCCGCTGAAACTTCAGTTGCAACAGGAGGATCATTGGCATCGACCAAAACAGGAGTGGTTTTGTTGATTGTAAACATCAAATCCCACGCATATCCAATTTCAGAGACTGAATAAGAAGTTGTATCATCGGGAACAAACTTCAAATTGGGTATACCCAAATTTGTACGAAGTTCCGGTTCAACAAATTCAAAGTGTCCGGGAACAACAGTTCCTTCATATTGAATTTCACCGCCGGAAAGGGTGATACCTTCATTGATTTTTTGCCCATAATAAATTTCGCCGCTTACTGTCGGCCAAACTGTTACATTTGCTTCTGTAAGTGCAATCGGCTCAGCCGCACTTGCATACATAGGCACAACTGATAACATCATCATAAGCGCCAATAATAAAGATATAATTTTCTTGTTTTTCATAAATACTTTTCTCCGTTTCTTTTTGTATTTTTTGTAATTTTAATTCTGCGGGGGATATTTGCCCTTTTGCAGATTGTCGGGCGCAATTTTGCATTTTGCCCTTTGCATTTAATCAGCCCATTGGAATCGCCTCCATATATATTTAATTCATATGGCTTGTTTTTCCATATTAAAACCAATTATATATCCTTAAATTCCATTTGTCAAGTGAAATATGTCTTTATTTTCCTTATAATATGATATATGAGGAATTATAATATAAACAAAATTTGTTTATATTGGAGCATATTATATGGATTATATTGATTTTTTCTATAACCGTTTGACTCAACTCAGACTGGAAAAAGGTGTTTCTTCAAGAGATATGAGTTTATCTCTCGGGCAAAGTGAAAGCTATATAAACAAAATAGAAAACCGAAGAACGCTCCCCTCTCTTACAGGTTTTTTCTTTATATGTGAGTATTTCGGAATTTCACCCTCGGAGTTTTTTAACACCGACAACCAATCACCTGTCAGTGCAAACCATTTGCTCAGTGAAATACAAAAACTTTCCAATGAACACTCTGAACATATTTTACAAATTGTAAAAGACATTAATGCTCTTACCAATTAAAAAACTGCGTTAACATCCACTTGTGAACGCCACCGTTTCTCATTACACAAAAAATAAAGCGACAGTCCGAAAACTGTCGCTGATTTTATTTTTATATAACACTCACCTTTTCGGCAGGGTACAAAAGAGGCTATGCCTGCCTTAGCACCTCAAGCAGAGCCTTCATATCCTCGGGCATATCGGCTCGCAGGGTGATTTCTTCACCGCTTATGGGGTGGGTGAAGGTGAGGCGCTCGCAGTGGAGTGCCTGATGGCAAAGCATTTCGTGGGGCTTGCCGTACATAGTGTCGCCGTAAAGGGGTGTGCCAAGATATGCAAAATGCACCCTGATCTGGTGTGTTCTGCCCGTTGCAAGGTCCACACGAAGCAGAGTGTATGCTGCCCCGGTTTCAATAGGCTTATACATTGTCAGGGCATAGTCGCCCCTGTCGTCGGCAGTGCGGTAGGTCTTTATGGGGTCGGGGCGGTAAATGGGCTTTTCGATTATGCCCTCTTTTTCGTAACAGCCCTGTGCTATGGCAAGATATTGCTTTTTGACCTTGCCCGAAAGCCTTGCGGCACAGTGAGCATTGAGCGCACACACCACAAGCCCTGAGGTACCCTTATCAAGCCTGCCCACGGCACGGAATGAGGCACTTTTGCCCTTTGAGGTGAGATAATATGACACCGCATTGGCAAGGGTGTCGCCCTGATGGTTGTGGCTTTCGTGCATGGCAAGCATTGGCGGCTTGTTTATTATCAGCAGGTCCTCATCCTCATAAACCACATCTAAGGGGTACTCTATGGGAATAGGTGCCGTCTCGTCCTCAGGGATGTTTAGGATGATTTTATCTCCCGCGTGAATTATATCGATAGTCCTGCCCTGCTTATCACCCAGCATTATTCCGTCGGGAATACGCTTGAGGGTACGCATAAGCCTCATGGAAATTTTCACATGACCTCTTAAAAAGTTATATACCTTTTTGCCGTCAAATTCTTCGGGTACAGTGTACTCAATTACTCTCAATGCACTTTACCTCAATGTGTTTTGTTTGAATATTCGCTGAGAAGTCTCTGCTTTTCATCCCAGAGCTTCTGAGAAAGGTCAACATAATAGTTGTGGGGGTTTTCAAAGCGCTTTACCTCATCCCACAGTGTTTCAACCTGTGCTGTGCAATACTTCTTTATTTCCTTGATATCGGGGCAATCATAGCAGCACTTGCCGCCGTCAAAAATTTTCACAAGCAAGGGCTTGGCAGTATAGTTTTCAACGGTTTTCTTTTTCCATGTGTAATTGGGATCGAAAAGCTCATAGGGCTTGCTGCTGTCTATTTCTTCATCAAGCAGGGTGATAACATCCGCAATAGCCTTGCCGCTTTCATTATCAAAAAGACGGTAAACCTTCTTTGCACAGGGTGTGGTGATCTTCTGCACATTTTCGCTGAGCTTTATGCGCGGTACGGGGACACCGTCTTCTTCAACGGCAACAATCTTATATACACCGCCGAAAACAGGTGTGGAAGCCGCTGTTATAAGTCTTTCACCAACACCGAAGGAATCTACCTGAGCACCCTGAAGTATCATATCCTTTATGATAACCTCATCAAGTGAGTTGCTTGCAACTATATTGCAGTCAGAAAAGCCTGCCTCGTCAAGCATCTTTCTTGCCTTCTTTGAAAGGTAAGTGATGTCGCCGCTGTCAATTCTTATTCCCTTGGGTCTGAAGCCTCTGGGTAAAACCTCTTCATTAAAGGCCTTTATCGCATTGGGTATGCCTGATTTAAGCACATTGTAGGTATCAACAAGAAGCGTGCAGTTGTCGGGGTACTGCCTTGCGTAAGCCTTGAAGGCCTCTAACTCATCGCCGAAAAGCTGAATCCATGAGTGTGCCATAGTGCCAACGGCAGGTATGCCGAAATCTCTCTCGTCAATTGCGCAGGCAGTTGCATCGCAGCCGCCGATATATGCAGCTCTTGCACCGTAAACAGCACCGTCATAGCCCTGAGCGCGTCTTGAGCCGAATTCCATAATAACTCTGTCGCCTGCGGCTCGCCTTAATCTGTTTGCCTTTGTTGCAATAAGGCTCTGGTGGTTTATTGTTAGCAGCACCATAGTCTCAATAAGCTGTGCCTGAATAACAGGGCCCTTGACCGTAATTATAGGCTCACCGGGGAATATGGGAGTTCCCTCGGGAATTGCCCAGACATCACACTTAAACTCAAAGTTTCTGAGATATTCAATAAAGCCTTCATCTAGGCCTTTTTTTCTCAGGTACTCAATATCCTTATCGGTGAATCTGAGATTTTTAAGATAGTCCACAAGCTGACGCAGACCTGCCATAATGGCAAAGCCGCCGTTATCGGGCACCTTTCTGAAAAACATATCAAAATAGGTTATTGTGTCTCCCATTCCGTTGGCAAAATAACCGTTTGCCATTGACAGCTCATAGTAGTCAACGAGCATCGTCAGATTTCTTTCCTGCATTGTATTACCCATTGTAACTAACCAACCTTTCATTTGCAGTGTGTAACTGCATCAGAGTTTAAACATCATTATACTACTTATTTTTTGTTTTTTAAAGAGATTTTTATATTTTTTATTACTTCTTTTTTCCACTAAAAACGACATCGTGTTGCAAAAATATATATTGTTCACTAAAACAGTTCGTTTTTCGCAATATAATTGTACAAACCATACACCTAACTTACTTGACAAAAAACCTTATAAATGTTAGAATTATTAGCGGTAAGAGCCTTAGTTAATTTTAGGTTCACAAATATATTGAAGGTGAGAAAACTATGCGAATCAGAAAGCAGCCTCTCGGCGACCGTAATATCGTAGGTGCAAGAATAGAGGCAAAGAGAAAAGAATTAGGAATCAAACAAATCGACCTGCTTACTCAGCTCCAGATCAAGGGTGTGGAGCTTACCGCTTCAGGCTTATCAAAGCTTGAAGGCCAGATAAGAAGTGTAAACGACTATGAGCTTGTTGCTATCGCTGATGTTCTCGGTGTATCACTCAATTGGCTTGTAGGCAGAGAAGACTGATTTTTCTTTTCATCAACAATTGAAACAGGACTGTTGCCGGTAGCAACAGTCCTTTTACTTTATTCGGATTTTATTACCAAGGAATTATAAACAGCAGCTTATATATGAATCTCATAATCCATGTTAAAAGCACTGTTGAAAAAATGTCCGTTACATATGACTTGTCACCTTCACCGTTAAGGTCTCCGTAAGTGCGTGTATAGGTTGTGAAATCAGTAACATCGCTTTCGTCAAACTCATAGCAACGCACACTTCTTGTGTTGCCCAAGCCGTAGGTTTTGAAGCCTGTGCCGCCGTTATAGCCGAGAATAATGCCGTCCTGTGTTTTGCCGACAAAGTTATTGACATGGTCATGACCGAAGAAGGCACCCATAACATCGCCCTTTTCAAGCCAAGCCTCATACTGACCTGTTGTCACATCAAGGTCTTCGGGGCAGGGAGCCTCTCCAAGACCCTTGCCGATATCGATAATAGCATCCTCATTGAGCTTATACCACTTTCTGTCGTCAGCACGGTAAACGGCTGTGTTTGCCTCTGTTTTATCGGCTTGCTCAAGAAGCTGATAGATTTCCTTTACGGGAATGTGCTGAAAAACTACTGACGGCACAACCTGACCGCCGTTCTGAGCCTTAAGCTCGTCACTCTTGTCTTTATACCACTGAACCTGATAAGGATATACACCCTGATAGCCGCCGGTTTCCTTGTTTTTGTTATTGGTATCCATCATATAGACATTAAGGGCATATTTACTGCCGTCTGAGGAAAGAATGGGTATGTTATATGTGCCCGGGTCACATCCGTCAGTGCCGTTTACGCAGTATCCATACTCAAGGTAAACATCAGCCATCTCTTTGATGCTGACCTTATCCTCAAGGTCATGGTCATGGTTACCGAAGGTTACTGCAAAGGGTGTTTTTGTCTGTTCAAAAATATCGCCGAGACAGCGCAGCGCCTGAGGTATTGTCTCATCGTTTGCACAAAGAAAAGCATCGGAAAGTATATCACCTGCAACAACAACGAGGTCAGGCTTTTCTTCTTCAATAGCCTTTCTGATAAGCTCTTGTGTACGCTCTCTGAGATTGTGAGTATCCTGAGTGTCGTTTATCTGCATAATTTTAAACTTGCCGTCCTCGCCGAACCGAAGAACCTTTTTACTGCCCTCTTCGGCATGGGTACACACAGCAAAGCTGAAAATCATTGCCGCAGATAAAATTAAACTGAATATTTTTTTCATAAATATTCCTCCTCCTTTTTATGGGGCTATTATAAACCTTAAGCGGCTTTTTTTCAAGATATTGTGAGAATTTTGCAAAAATATTTGTATTATCGGCGGGTTTATGCTATACTCTACTGAGCAAATAAATTTATAGGAAACCGTAAAAATGATAAACAGTTTTGTAGCCTTCGATATTGAAATGCCCTCTCAGCACAAGCCCCGCATAAGTGCTATAGGCATAACCCTTGTCAAAGACGGCATTATCACCGAAAAGGCGTATTATCTTGTAAATCCCGAAATAAAATTTGACCCCTATGTCATTGAGCTTGTAGGCATAACTCCCGAAATGGTGGCAAATGAGCCCACATTCCCGGAAATCTGGGAAAAAATCAAGGATATTATGTCCGAGGGCGTCCTCGTAGCTCACGGTGCCCCGGGAGATATGAAGGCTCTTTGCGGCTGCCTTAAGAGCTACGGTATAGAGTGGAAGGAAAAGGCTCAGTATATCTGCACCTGCCGTGTAGGGCTTGATAAGTATCCGGAATATGAGCACCACAGCCTTGACTATATGTGTGAGAAAATCGGCTTTCCTCTTATGCACCACTATGCTCTGAGTGACAGCGAGGGCTGTGCAAGGCTGATGCTGGACTACATTGAAAAGGGCACCGATATCGACTCATATATCCAGGAGTTTGATGTAATAAAATGCCGCAACGCCAATAAAAAACGCAAACCGCAGAAAAAACGCTCCCTGCGTGAAAAGGTGACGGCTCATCTTCACAGAATGCGCAATGAAAAATACCGCGAGTTTTTTACAGGTACTCACCCTCATCTTTCCCCCGAGAGCATAATCGGTGTCAAAGAGGGTGCTCTCAGGCAGTATGCTCAGAAGCTTTCTGAAACTAACCGTACCTCAGACTATATTAAGCTTCTTCCCCATGATTTTTACGAGGAAAACAATCTTCATGCTATTTTAGTCTCAAAAACAAAAAAGCTGAGCACTGCCTTCAGCCGCATTGACGATTTTCTGCCTTATGTGAATGATACGGCAACCTGCAGACTCCTTGTGCCTTCAATTTTTAAAAAGAGGCAGAATGAGCTTAAGGACAAAATAGGCTTTTGGCTGAGCAGTGATAACCCTTATGCTAAGTTTTTTGCCCTTGAGGTTATTGAAAAATTTTTTATGAGTGAAGAAGATATTAAGCTCTGGTGTGAAATGCTTGCCGTAAATGAGAAGGAAAGCTTTTTAAACAGAAAAAAGGCGGCAGTTTTAGCAAAGGCTCTTCTTTTCTGCACTGAAGGTGTTGCACACATTTTCCGTGAAAACATGCTCAATGAAACCACTCATAACAAGGCTCTTGAAGCGGCTCTTAAAGACAAAAATCTCAGCGATGAAAAACGAAGTATTCTGCAAAATTTAATAAGATAAAAGCTATCCGAATTTTTGCTTCGGATAGCTCTCTTTTTATTTTTTGCCGTAGGTCTTTTTCACATAGGCATTGTCAATTAAATTTGAAAGGCCTGCCCAGCAGAGCTTTCTTCTTTCCCACCAAATAAGATTACCGGCTTTGCTTACAGGTCCCGGGTTTGCCTGAGAGAGTGATGCAGGGTCTGTGCCATAGCCTTTAAGCAGGCTGTAATAGGGCGGCAGCTTTGAAAGAAAGCTTTTATAGCTTTTCTTTTCCCTTGGGGACCATGCCGTTTCGCAAAAAGCTCCCAGCCTCGGATAAGTGCAGTAGCCTGCCTTTTGCATTGTGGGCACAAACTCCGTCCACAAGCAGGCCTCCACACCTTTGACAAGGTGCTCCTTTTCCTTTTTTATGTCCTCGTAAACCGGCTCAAACTCATAGGTTTTCTTAAGGCTCACCTGAGCATAGGGCAAATCAAGATAATATGCCCTCAGATTTGACATAATAAAGGGTCTGCCCGCGTTTATCTCAGAAACAACATCCTTTTTATCCATATCATCACTCCAGAGCTGCCATGTCACATCCTTGCTGACCATAAGCTCCTTTATGCTGTCATTCCACATAATAGGCTCTGTGCCCTTGCTTTTCAGGTACCTTGCCATTCTGTCGAGATAATATGTATGAAGACCGCCTTCGTTTTTCAGGCCCTCCTCCTTCATTCGCTTCCGGCAGTGAGGACACAGTCTCCACCTTGTTACCGGCACCTCATCACCGCCTAAATGGAAGGCACCGTCTGTGAAGGTTTCAAGCAGCTCGTCAATAACCTCCTGCATAAAGGTGAAGGTGCTTTCCTTGCCCACACACAGCACATCGTGCTTCACTCCCCAATGGGTTGCAACGGTGAGATCTCTGTCAAAGCAGGAAAGCTCCGGGTACGCCGCAATCATAGCCACAGTGTGACCGGGAGTGTCTATTTCCGGGATAACCTTTATACATAGCCTGTGAGCATACTCCACAATCTCTTTCATATCCTCCACAGTGTAATAGCCCTCGTGCTTACGCTTATTGAAATTGGTATGACTTCTGTATGAGCCTATTTCCGTTAAAAGAAGCTTTGACATTATCTGCGCCCTGAAGCCCTGGTCCTCACTCAGATGCCAATGAAAGGTGTTGAGCTTATGCAGTGCCATCATTTCAAGAAAAACAAAAACAGCCTCTTTAGTGAAAAAATATCTGCCGCAGTCAAGCATAAAGCCTCTGTAAGGAAAGCGGGGACCGTCATTTATATAAACCTCAGGCAATTCCAGATTGCCTTGAAACAGAAGCTGACGAATAGACTGCACTCCATAGAAAACACCTGCCTCATCGCTGCCGATAATCTGCACTTCGTTTTCTTTCACCGTTAAAATATAGCTTTCGCTTTTTTGCATTGTGCCGTCAATTCTGAGTATAACACTCTCTTTGCCCGTGCCCAGAAGCTCAAGAGAAAAAGCATCACTCAGAAACTTTTTAAGGCAAGCCTCTGCCTTCTCACAGCCTGCTTCACTGCTAATGTTGCAAAGTCTTGTGAGAGTGAAAAGAGTTTTCGTGCCTGTTTGCATTTCCCGTGGCTCAGGAATAACGCTGTAGTTCATAGTCAGTCCTCCGTTATATTTCTGATTTTATTATACAGTGTGGGGAATATTTTTACAAGAGGGGAAAGAGAAACAGGGGTATCCAAATAAACTACCCCTGTCCTATTATTGTTTTGCATTAAATGGCATCGGATTATCAGTATACCCTAAAATATAATCGGCTGATTTATTGAAATACATGCAATATTTCTCTATATCCGATAATGTAGGTTGAATATCAGCCTTTTCAAGCCTTGACACTCTTCTTTGTGACATTCCTAAAACAACAGCTATTTCTGTCTGTGTTTTGTCCGCATCTTCTCTCAGTGCACGGATTCTTTCGTTAAATTTCATAAAATCACCGAAAATATTTTAACATAGACGCATTTTGACTATTGACTTTTAGACTGATTTTGACTATAATTATTGTGTTGCAACAGCAAAACAACCACCAGATTGTTTTGCAAGATACATTTTTGCCGTAGAAAAACAGAAACCGAAGTCTGCAGACAGAGGGACAGGGGTGTCCGGACAAACACGGACACCCCTGTTTCTGTTTAATTATATCTGACTGCTTTAGCGGGCAGAGTTCTGCCGACTCTATCAAAACTCACACGCCGTTCTGCACTCTGCGTTCTGCACTCTGCACTCAATAAAGCACCTTTGAAAGTATGAAGCAGGTCCACAGAGCAACAACAAAGAAGCCCTCTGCAGGAATTGCCAGCTTGGTGTAGGGGCACTTCCAGCCCTTGTCGACAAAAAGGAAAATTGTTCTTGTGACAAAAACCGTTGTTGCAAAGAAAAGACCGCCTACAAGTGAGTGAACAGGTGTTTTGGTTGCCCATGTGAGATAGAGAAGAAATGCACCGAGGGCAAAGGATATGCCGCCGTAATAAACACGGATTTCCGTTTTGCCTGCGTTATCAACAGGCTTAACCGAAAAGCTCTCTGCATTTTTGATAGGGCTTATGATGAAAACTATAGCCATGCCGAAAAAGTAAGCGGCAAGGCATATTACGGCAACCGCCGCAGGGATGTTTGACATAAGGATTTCTTTCATTTTCTTTTACTCCTTTGTTTTTTTCTTTATTCTATCATAAATTAAGTGTCAGGTAAAGATGTTGTGTCCTTTTTAACGGTGCTGATTGTTTTTTCATTTGCCAGAAAAACACCTATGCAAAGTGCCACAAGTAAAAAGGGCGTTATCTTAAAGGTGGTGGCAGATGCAACATAGCCGTATATGAGCTGCACTCCGAAGCCTATTGCATAAGCACCTCCCATATGGTACCCGGTTATGTCTGCACTGTATTTTTTGCCGAAGCGACCGGGCACGGAATGAAGCACACTCGGGAAAATCGGCCCGAAGCCTGTGCCGATAAGCAGCAGACCTATAAGAGATGCATTGCCTATGGGAAGAGCTAAAACAACAACACCTGCAAAGGCCACTGCAATTCCGCAGCGTATAAGCTGATTGTCAGAGAGCTTCATTGAAACAAAGCCCGAAATCATTCTGCCCAGCATAATGCCGCCGTAATAAAGCGACACCCACATAGCGGCGGTGTCAGGCGAAAGAGCCAAAGTGTTGACTATATAGGTAGCTCCCCATGTGCCTAAAAGGAACTCCATTGAGCAGTAAAGACCCAAAGAGAGAATACCTGTAATGACACCCTTGATTTTAAGTATATCGAAAAAGCCCTTATCGCCTTTTTCTTCCTCTTCACTCTCCCCTGCTGTTTCAAGGCCTCGCCACCTCGGCAGGGTACACAGAACAATAAGAGCAATAATGAGCTGCAGTGCGGCAACAACCACATAGCCGCCTCGCCATGAGCCTTCTTCGCCTGTGAGGAACTGTGCCATAATCATAGGGCTGACGGTTACGCCCACACCCCAGAAGCAGTGAAGCCAATTCATATGCTGTGCCTTATAATGAAGCGAAACGAAGTTATTGAGCCCCGTGTCAATAGCACCTGCACCGTAGCCCATAATAACGGAAAAAATCATCATAACATAAAGGTTAGGTGATATGCTCATACCCAAAAGCCCGGCAGCAGTGAGCAGAATTGAAAAGAGAGTCACCTTTGCCGTGCCGAATTTTCTTATGAGCTTGCCTGAAACAAAACTTACACCACCGGTGCACACACCTATAACAATGCTGTAAACCGATGCGAAGCTTTCTGCAACACCGAACTCAGTGTGAACCACGGGCCATGCCACACCGAAAAGACTGTCCGGCAGACCCAGAGAAATGAAAACTATGTAAATAACCGCTAAGAGTAAAATCATAACTCCACCCCTTATTTAAAATCCTTATTTAAGATTATTAAATCAATTATAATCGTCACCTTCTTTGGCAACTTTCAGTGAAGCTTGGGCAATGCCCAAGTTAAGTTATGCCAAACGGCACACTTAGTTCCAAAAATAAAAGACTTGCCTGAGGCAAGTCCTTTATTTCTGGAGCGGATGACGAGGCTCGAACTCGCTACCTCCACCTTGGCAAGGTGGCGCTCTACCAGATGAGCTACATCCGCATATTTGGTGCCTCCGGTCGGAATCGAACCAACGACACGCGGATTTTCAGTCCGCTGCTCTACCAACTGAGCTACAGAGGCGTGTAGGAAACTCTATTGAATTTCCCTAAATGGCGACCCGGAACGGGCTCGAACCGTCGACCTCTAGCGTGACAGGCTAGCGTTCTAACCAACTGAACTACCGGGCCATTTATGGTGGGAACAACAGGGCTCGAACCTGTGACCCTCTGCTTGTAAGGCAGATGCTCTCCCAGCTGAGCTATGCTCCCACATCTGACTGCAAGATGTTCTCTCGCAGCGACTTGTATACTATACAACAAAAAAGTTTTTTTGTCAACACTTTTTTGAAAGTTTTTTTGATTTTTTTCAGATTTTTTTAGCACCTTAATTTTTTGCAAGCTTCCTTATATCTGCAGGTGTGAAAACATACTTTTTATCGCAGAACTGACAGCAAACCTCCGTGTCGCCTTCCTCTGCCATAGCAAGAAGCTCATCTCTGCCGGTGCTGATAAGGGCGGCCTCCACTCTTTCCTTTGAGCAGTAGCATTTATATTCGGGGCTGCTGCCGTCGAGTACATCAAGCTCAAAATATTTAAGGGCGTGACGGCATATTTCCTCGGGAGTCATACCTTTATCAATAAGCGATGAAATAGGCTCGAGGCCTTCAATGCTCTTTTCAACCAAATCAATAGTGTCATCCATAGCCGTGGGCAGAAGCTGAATTATAAATCCGCCTGCCGCTTTTATTGAAAGGTCGGGATTGACAAGCACACCTAAGGCACACACAGAGGGTGTCTGCTGACTTATAGAATAATAGGCAGTGATATCCTCGGCAATTTCACCGCTGATAATGGGTGTCTGACCCACATAAGGCTCCTTCATGCCAAGATCCATAATTACGGTCAAGAAGCCCTCCTTGCCCACTGCACCTGCAACATCAAGCTTTCCTTTTATATTAAGAGGAATTTCCACTACAGGCTCCTGCACATAGCCTCTGACATTGCCCTGAGAGTCCGAAACTGCAAGAACAGTGCCTGCAGGACCGCCTCCGTTAAGGCGCAGAGTAACCGTGTCATCCTTGCCCTTGAGTGCACAGCCCATAAGCGATGCGGCAGTGAGAAGTCTGCCCAGGGCTGCCGAGCATACGGCAGAGGTGCCGTGAATTTCCTGTGCTTTGTTAACTATATCTGTTGAATCGACAGCCATAATTGTGAGTGTGCCGTCCTGTGAAATACATCTTACTGATTTACTCATACGATATTCCTTTCTGCATAAAAGAGTGAAGCGTAAAAAGTCAGGAGTGAGGAGTTAGGAGTGAGGAGTTGCGGTCGCGAGGTAACTACTCACAAACATTAAGCTCTCTGTCCGCAGAGATAAAACTCAAAAAACGGTAAACCCCGTCGATTTTAATTAGGAGCGAAGCGACCCGCAACTCCTAACTCCTCACTCCTAACTCCTCACTATTAATAATCTTACTGCGTGCCTATCTTTCTTGCCACAAACACAGCTCTTTGTGTGTCTGCCTTAACCGGCTGCTCAGTCATTTCTTCATAAATGCCTATAACCTCAAACTTACAGCTTTCAAGCCACTGCTTTATATCTTCAAGGTCATAGCCTCTCTCTGAAAATTCCTCACAGTATCTGTAATAGGTTTCTTCGTCATCTTCATCTTTTTCAAATATATCAAGGCTGACCTTTGTCAGAAGGCTCTCGTCTGTGCTGTTCTGCCACACACAATAGACCTCATCTGTGTCGTAAACAAAGGTATTATTGCCTAAAATTTCTCTGTGCTTATAGGGCGTATTCACATCAAAAACGAAAAGCCCCTTATCCTCCATAAAAAGAGACACTCTGCGGAAGATTTCTCTGACAGTCTGAGCATCTGTCACATGGTTTATGCTGTCGAGAGTTGAAACGCAGGCATTTACGGTGCCGAAAAGATCAAGCTCCTCCATCCTCTGACAAAGGAAAATAACATCCTCATTCGTTTCCATTTTCTTTTCCTGAGCCACCGACAGCATATCCTCAGAGGCATCAACACCGATAACATCATAGCCCATAGCCGAAAGCATAAGAGAAACCGTGCCCGTACCGCAGGCAAGGTCAAGCAAAATCCCCTCACCTACTCCGTTTTCGGCAAGGAGACCTCTTATGTATTCACATCTTTTTTCATAGTTCACATTTTCAGTGAGACTGTCATAATAATAAGCGAAATCGCCGTAGGATGCCATAGTATCAGTCCTCTTTAGCGAAGATTTTTTCATAGCCGCCCTTGCCGAAGGCAAGTGAACGGTTAACACGGCTTATGGTTGCGGTGCTTGCACCTGTTTCAGAGACGATGTCGCTGTAAACTCTTTTCTCCGAGAGCATTTTAGCCACAACAAGCCTCTGAGCTATTGAGGCAAGCTCTGTCTTGGTGCACATATCGTCAAGAAGTGCCTCACATTCCTCATAGGTTTCGATTTTAAGCAGGGTTTTATAGAGATAGTCAATGTTCTCTAATGTTTTGTTTCTTTCCGCCATGATAATATTTTCTCCTTTAAATGGCATATTGTCCTTACATTTTAGCACACTAAAACAAAAAAGTAAAGATGTTTTCGCAATTTAAAGTGTTTTTTTGGTACGCGAACAGGTGGAGCGACATACCCGACCGTTCAAGCCCGCCGAGAAAATCCGAGAGAAAAATTACAGTTTTGTAATAATAGGAGTTTTTTCACACAGATTACACATAAGGGTGCTATATTTGCTACGGTAAAATTTACCAAGAAAGGATGATAGTATGAAAAAGCTATTAGTTTTAATTTCAGTTATTATCGTTGCGGTAATCGCTTGCGTATCTTTCAGTGCAAGTGCAGACGACGGAACAGTTGTAATTGACAATGTGGTTTATGAATTGACTAGTCAAAAATACGGCAAGCATGATTACGGTGAACATTATGCTGTTACGGATTTTTTCTATGATGAGTCTCTTGCAGAGACAACAACCAAGATTAATATAGTTGATGAAATTAACGGTATAGAGGTTGTTGCAATAAACACAAACTATGAGGATGAAGGTCTTGGTGAAGGAGATGAATTTCATTCTCCGGGCAATGACTATTCAAATTCAAGTGTAAAAAGTATCTCCATTCCCGGAACGGTAAAATATATCTGTGCTTACGCTTTTTATAAATTTACAGGCGTTGAAAACCTTTACCTTCCTACCGAACTTGAAGAAATAGGCGGTGGTGCTTTTTACGGGATGAAATCTCTGAAAAGAATTACGATACCACCGAAAGTAACTTATATCTCTTATGATACTTTCGGATACTGTGAAAGCCTTGAAAAAGTTGAGATCACGGGTAATCTTATTGGTATAGGCTGTTCTGCATTTTATAACTGCAAAAATCTGACTTCACTGAATTTTCCGTATTCAATTAAGGAGTTTGGCGAGGGAGCCTTCGACAACACTGCTTTGAAAAAAATAATCATCCCTGAAAATGTCAAACTCCACACAGACGGAGGTGGCGTAACACAAGGCTGTAGCAATCTTGAAAAAATAGTTTTTGAAGATACAAGCAGTGATAAATCCAAATACTTAGAATTCATGTGCTTAGACAGAACACCTGCTGTAAAAAGCTTATATATAAAAACCATTCCTACAGAAAGCCTTTTATTTGGAAAGAGCGACTTGGATGAACTTCCCAACCTCGAAAAAATCTATTTTGCCGGCTCAGAAGAAAAGTGGAATGAGCTGACAAGTGAACCCCTGAGAGAAGCACTTGAACTAAGAGGCATTGAGGTTGAGTTTTATTACCGACACAGCCACAGCTTTAAGCAAAGCGGAAAAGCCACCTGCAAAAACGGCGGCACATATACCTACACCTGTGAATGTGGTGACAGCTATAAGCACAGTGTGGACAAAGCTCAGGTGAAGCACAAATACGGTGCATGGAAGGTAACTAAAAAATCAACCTACACCGCAACAGGCACTAAGCAGAGAACCTGCTC
>JAFQLV010000057.1 GCA_017396515.1 Clostridia bacterium
AAAAAATGGCAATGTGGAAGTTCAAAAACGAGAATTTCCGTGATTTTCAAGCCTTTTTTCCATTTTATTCCAAATATTAAACAATACAGACATAAAACCGTGTCTCGCTTGATTGCGAAACACGGTTTTTCGACAGTCTGAAAGGACCGATGCAAATCGGTCCTTTTAAGTGTGTCGAAAAAGCAGCAAACACATAAATTAAGCGACAAAGCGTGAGCTTTGTCGCTTAACTGTTAAAACCTTTATAGACATAATCTTAAATTTGCCAACTGAATTTTATCTATGTGTGGTCGTGCCCCTTATATTTAGTGTCTTGTGTCATCAGAATATTTTTCGCAGTACCTCGCCTGAAATGAAGGCTCTTCGCCGCCGGCATAAAGATGACTCAGGTCGCCGTATTGAAGGCAGGTGAAAATAGCCTTGCCTTTTTCTCTTTCCTGAGTTACGAGGCGGGTCACCGAGGTGGGTAAAGCCACGAAGTTATGCCACATTATCATAGGTGAAACATTGAAAATATGGGAAAGAATAACGGATTCAACACCGAAGTGGCAAAACAGCACTATTATATCGGAGTTTTCCTCTTTCACCTCATAAATTCTGCCTTTATGAATATAGCCGTGTTTTTCAAGAAGCTCATCTACTCCGTCACAGACTTGCTTATAATGACGGCGAACATCGCCTTTTTTCATAAGAGGAACCTTGTGCCAATCCTCATAGGAGTAGTATTCCCTATAGGCTGTCCAGTAAGAGGGGAGTCTGTCCCAACAGGCGGTTTTGCCAAGAAGTCCCTTCTTTACGGTGCCTCTGAATTCGTGGAGCCAGTCGAGAGTCTGAGCTTCTCTGCCAAGCCTTGTCAGAGTGTAGGCGGCAGTCTTTTGCGCCCGTCCCATAGGGGAACAGTAAAAAGCCTTTATATCAAGCTTACAAAGCCTGTCAGCGAGAAGCCGTGCTTCTCTTATGCCTTTCTCGGTTATGCTGTCATGAGCATAGTCAGGGTCAGCGTGGCGTACAATAAGAATTTCCATAAATCTGCCTCCTTTAAGAAAATTATAGCACCGCACAAAAAGAAAAGCAACCTTGATATTTATTGTCAAGGTTGCTTTTTAATGTCAACATGTTTACGATGCACTTTTTTGCGAAATAGTGGTGCAACCGGGAGCGATGACACCTATGTAGCTGTTGCCCGGATTAACCAAAAGCTCTGTGCCTGCCTCGTCAAAGAGGACTATGCTTGCATCCTCTGTGGATTTGACCCAGGTGATTTTCTGAGCCTTACCTATTGAAATATAGAAGCCTGTGCCGCCCTTCCAGTCAAGCTCGATAAGCTGACCGCCTTTATAGTTATGCACATCCGTTTCAAGAACGAAAACATTGGTGTAATTGAGCTGCTTATTCTTAACAGAATCCATATGAGCCTTGCCGCAGTGGTCTTTATAATAGGTCTTGGTTTTGCTGTTGTAGGTAAAGGTGCTGTCATAATAAATTGAATAGTCAAGCTGAACTGTGTCTGCAGTTATTGTGCCGGCAGTCTTTGGAGCGTCTTCACTTCTGAAGTTGAAAGCATTTACATCCTTGCCGTCGAGGTAGTCGGTGCGGACCTCGTATTTTTTCAGCAGCTCAGGAATACCCTTGCCGTTGACATAAGCCGTGTGCTCGCTGCTGTATTTCTTGAGCCTTTCAGGGTCTCTGCCGAAAACAAGTGAATCGGGATTCTGGTTGCCGTCGAAGTAGTCGATGCCGATTCTCTTAAGAGTGGGAGTTGCAAGGCTTTCGTTACTGCCGAAGCAGAAGTAAATTGCATCAAAGCCGTGAGCAAAAATGGGGAAGTAATATCGGCAGCTTCTGACAGAGCAGACCTTAGGCACCTTGGTCTGGTCGCCGTAAAGAGCCATAAGTCTTGTGATGCCGCCCTCAACGAGCACCTCAAAAAGTATATCCGCATCATAAACACCGTATTGCGGCAGAGAAGCCTTGATGTTGTTGACCATAACGGCAACGGGGCGTTTGCCTGCGGCGGCCTCACTCAGACCGCTTTCACCGGTGAGACGGTTATAATAAACAGGCTTTACCTCTTCGGTGGTTGTCACTTCGGTGGTACTCGTGGTAGTTTCTTCTTCGCCCTTGCCTATGCAGCCGCCAAAGGTGAGAGCAATAATAAGTATAAGGCTGATAATTGAAAATAAACGCTTCTTCATAATGTTTTTCCTTTCATAGGGGAGAGAGTTTCACTGCTTATAAGTATAGCACTAAAAAGGTGATATTTCAACAAATTTTGCATAATTGGGCAAAAATTTAAAGGCGGAAATCCCTTGTTAAGGATTATCTGCCTTTTATTTTTCCGCACTCTCTTTTTTTATCCTTTTTTAAATCTAACAGATAATCTGAAGAAACATTATACAGCTCACATAAGGCTCTGAGGTGTCTTACAGGCAGCTCATTGGCTTCTCGCTCATAGCGGGCATACATAGTCTGAGATGTGCCGAGATATTTTGCAACCTCTTCCTGTGTCAGGTCATTATCTTCACGCAGGTCACGGAGCTTTTCAATCATGCTTTTCATAGTTATTTCCCTTTTCATATTATTCTGATATTTAGTGTACACAGTAAATATGTTTACTATGAAAAGCTAATAAATATTTTTACTAAAAAATATTGACTTTAGTAAATAAATTTACTATAATCAAAGTATCAAATTGTATTTGGAGGAAGTAAAAATGAAAAAATCTATTATCTTATTACTAACGGTTGTCTTGTGTTTGGCTCTTTGTGCATGTGGAACAACTCAGAATTTCAGTGTTGCAGATCTGGAAAAAAGTCTTGAGGGCAAAAACGGCGTTTTAAATGTTGAAACTTCCGGTAAAACTATAAAAGAATTTACCTATGTTGTTAAAGATGTCAATGCAGAAAAATTATACGATAAAAGCTTTTGTGAAAAGACTTTTTATGAAGTCTTAAAAGGCAATACAATGAATCTTACTTATAACGAACTTAAATCAATGGGTGCCTTTATTCCGCTAATGTCAATTGTTAACCTTTTGGAAAATAGTGACGATACAGAATTTGACTATATACAATACACCGAAGAATTATTGGGCATTGTTTGTGATGGTAATACACAGAAATATAATGAATGGTCTGTTTCGGCAGATATAGATGTGGCTAATGATAGTATTACAATATTGGCTACTTACGAATAAACTGAGAGGTGAAAACAATGGAATGTAAATATTGTTCTGCTCAGTTACACGAAGGCTCCAAGTTTTGTGTTAATTGTGGCAAATCACTTGCAGAAGATGAAGAAATCAAAGCTTCAGCAGATGTGCCTGCAAATGTTGAACCCATAAAAGGAGAAAGCACTTTAAACATGCAGCCTGTAAGCGTACCTGAAAAGAAAAAGAAGAAAATCCGTGTGGCTCATTTTGAAATTATAGCAGGTATAGTTATTATAATTGTTGGTGTGTTAAGATTTTTAGACTCAGGCGTTTCAGTAAGCAGCACTTCTTTTGGCGGAGACTTCTATACCTATTCATACAGGGGTATTGTCAATTGTGTTAACCTGCTGTCACAGGTAAACGGTACGGCATCATGGATTATAATTGCACTTGGAATTATGATTGCTTTTGACGGACTTAAAGGTTTGAGAAGAAGGTAAATACGGATATGGAAAAGTGCAGTAATTGCGGTGCAGATAACGCAATAACAGATAGTTTTTGCAGCCAATGCGGCAATAAGCTTAAAAAAGATACAGTGAAGGAAAAAATCGGAAATGTATTACAAAGAGTTCCGGCAATACTGAAGAAAAACAAAAAGATAGTTGCACTGATTTTAGTTGTGGCTGTTTTATCCGGGGGTATCTGTTGCATATATGATCTGACTCATTGCGAGTGGTGCAGTAATTCGGTTGCTGACGGCTCGGACTATTGCTATGATCATAAATGCTACTTATGTAATGACCCGATAACCTACAGTTCAGATAAATATTGCTACTATCATTATCTTACAAATGATGATGATTCACCGCTTAATACTTATTCTGCATCTAATGATTTAAAATTCAGTAATTTGTATCTGACAAGTAATACTTCTTATACTCAGCTTAAAGGCACAATAACTAATAACGGCACACGAACATATAAATATGTTAAGGTAAAAGGTGCATTTGAAGATTACTCAGGAAATGTTATTGACACGGACTGGACTTATGCTGTGGGAAGCGAAGGACTCTCACCGGGTGAATCAAAAACCTTTTCAATGTCTGTGACAAAGGATTATCGTATAAAGGATTGCACCGTTTCCATAATTGACTATGACTAAACATAACAAGACCGCCGAACCCCCGGCGGTCTTAATGTGTATTTTTTATTTTCAGAAACCTATCTTGCTTCTGATAGTTGCAATTATAATTTCAACTGCAAGCATGATTCTGCCTAAAATGTTGCGGCTTGCAGGCTGATAGATTTCCATATTATCAACCACACCTGTTTCAGCATAAACCGTGCAGGTATATTTTGTTGAATAGCCAATGGCAAATGTAATATCATAGCTGATAGCTACTGCACCGACAGCGTTTTCTTTAACTGAGAGCACAACAGCATCACTGCTGTTTACACAGAAGGCTTTATATGCATTGATGAGAGCCTTGTCACGGCTGAGGTAAATGCCGTCATTACCGCTGTCAGGGAATAAATCGCCAAGCAGTGAAGCATTGAGCTTACAGCTCTTGTTAAGGATTTCACCGTTGTTGGCATCAACTGTTGTAGTATATTTAGTGTATGTGCCGTCTGCAAACTCAACCATAGTTGACACCTTATAAATCTCTGTGCCCTCGTCGTTGGTTGTGAGCTCGTGAGTGTTATACACAAGGCTTGTGTAGCTCAGGCTTTCCAAAGCAATTGCTTTTGCCTGATCAGGTGAAATTGTTGCTGCAAAAGCTGTCAGGGTTATTGTGAGTGTGAGTATAAGCACAAGAGTGACGGATAAGAACTTTTTAAGAGCGTTTTTCATTTTTAGTCTGCCTTTCTTTTTGTGTTTTAATAATCTGATAATAAACCTAAAATATTTTCAAATTATTTCAAAATAGCAAATTATGGAATTTATTTAATAAAAAAGCGAAGAACATATGCTTTTAAGCGTTGTTCTTCGCAATATTATTATGAGGTCATTTTTTCCTGCTTGACCTTGTGGTCAATAATGTGTCTTGAAGCAAGCTCTCTGTGAACTTCTTCAAGTGAAATGCCCATTTCGTTCATAAGCACCATTACATGATAAGCAAGGTCTGCAATTTCGTAAATGGTCTCTTTCTTATCGTCAGCCTTAGCGGCAATGATAACCTCGGTGCATTCCTCGCCGACCTTCTTGAGTATCTTGTCAACACCCTTCTGGAAAAGATAGGTTGTGTATGAGCCCTCGGGGAGGGTTGCTTTTCTGTCCTTAAGCAGAGCATCAAGCCCTTCAAGTGAAAATTCACTAAGCTCGTCACTGTGCCATACTTCTTTGGTGAAGCAGGAGTCTGTGCCCGTGTGGCAGGCAGGGCCGTCTTTTTCAACCACAACTGTCAGTGCGTCCTTATCACAGTCAGCAGTGATTGACACAATGTGCTGATAGTTGCCGCTTGTCTCACCCTTGAGCCAAAGCTCCTGTCTTGAGCGTGAGAAAAAGCAGGTAAGCCCCTTTTCCATTGAAATTTCAAGGCTTTCACGGTTCATATAAGCAAGAGTGAGCACCTTTTTAGTTATGGAGTCCACAACAATAGCAGGGATAAGACCCTTATCGTCAAACTTAAGCTCGTTAATATCAAAATTTGTCATAGTTATAACCTCACATTTATATTGTTTTCTTTAAGCAGCTTTTTAAGGTCAGATATCTGCACCTCGCCGAAATGGAAAATTGAAGCTGCAAGACCTGCGTCAATGTCGGGAATTTCCTTGAAGAGGGTTATGAAATCCTCTGCTGAGCCTGCACCGCCGGATGCGATTACGGGTACGTTAACTGCTTCGCAGACAGCCTTGAGCATATCGATGTCAAAGCCTTTCTTTACTCCGTCAGTGTCAATGGAATTGACAACAACCTCACCTGCGCCCATATCAACACAGCGTTTAATCCATGAAATAGCCTCCATGCCAGTGTCTTCTCTGCCGCCCTTGGCGAAAACATGAAAAACACCGTCAACACGCTTAATGTCGCATGAAATAACCACACACTGGTTGCCGTAAAGCCTTGCCGCCTGACTGATAAGGTCAGGATTTTTAATTGAACCTGAGTTCACACTGACCTTGTCTGCCCCGCATTTCAGTACGCGGTCAAAGTCCTCAACAGTGTTTATGCCGCCGCCCACGGTGAGAGGTATAAATATCTTTGAGGCCACTTCCTTCAAGATGTCGGTGAAAAGCTGTCTGCCCTCGGCACTTGCGGTGATATCGTAAAAAACCAGCTCGTCTGCACCGCAGGAGCTGTAAAATTCGCCAAGCTCAACGGGTGAGGAAACATCATTGAGATTCTGAAAGTTAGTTCCCTTGACAACTCTGCCGTTTCTCACATCAAGGCAGGGGATAATTCTTTTAGTTATCATTTTGCTACCTCCACAGCCTCTTTAAGGTCAACGGCACCCACATAATATGCCTTGCCGATAATTGCACCGTAAAGGTTCATCTCTTTCAGCGCCCTTATATCGTCTATGCTTGACACACCGCCGGAGGCCACTATATCCATGGGGTATTTCTGTGACAGCTCCTTATAAAGCTGACGGTTTGTGCCCTGCATAGCACCGTCCTTTGATATGTCTGTGCAGACAACTGTTTTCACTCCGATGTCACTGAGGTGGCTGAAAAATTCATCTGCCGTAAGCTGACTTTTTTCAGTCCAGCCCTTGATGGCAACAAAGCCGTCTTTAAGGTCAACACCTACAGCAATAGCTTGCTTATATTTGCTGACCATTCTTCTGAGAAATTCATCATCCGTTACGGCAGCAGTACCGAGAATAACCCTTGTAACGCCGAGGTCAATATATTTTTTCACCGTTTCCTCATCGCGGATGCCGCCGCCTATTTCGACGGCAAGATTTGTATATTCCACAACCTTGCGGACCTCATCGATGTTGGGAGTTGTGCCGTTTTTGGCACCCTCAAGGTCAACCATGTGGATGAAGGTGGCACCGCACTGCTCAAATTTGCGTGCAATTTCAATGGGGTTGTTGCTGTAAACCGTCATCTGCTCATAGTCGCCCTTATAGAGCCTGACAGCCTTTTTGTCATATAAATCAATTGCGGGTAAAATCAGCATTTCAGTTTTCTCCTATCTCGCAAAATCCGCGAAGAATGTTAAGACCCACAGTGCCGCTTTTTTCCGGGTGGAACTGGCAGGCATAGATGTTGTCCTTCCAGACGCAGGCGGTGAAGTCAATGCCGTACTCTGCCGAGGCGGCACACTCTGCAATGTCTTTTTCGGCGAAATATGAATGAACAAAATAAACATGGTCGCCGTCATTTATATATTTGAAAAGAGGGCAATCCTTTTGGTTTATTTTAAGAGCATTCCAGCCTATATGAGGAATTTTAAGCTCTTTGCCGAGTCTGCCCTCAAAGGGGAGAATATCAGCATCAATAAGCCCCAGACCCTCGTGGCAGCCGTATTCAAAGCTGTGAGCGAAAAGCAGCTGCATGCCCAGGCATATGCCCATAAGAGGCTTACCCTTGGCAGCTTCTTCAAGAACGGTTTTATCAAGTCCGCTTTCACGGAGCTTCTTGGCTGCATCCTCAAAGGCACCCACACCGGGCAGTATAATTTTATCGGCTTTTCTTATGGTGTTTTTATCGCTTGTTATCACCGCATCGGCACCTATTGCCTTAAAGGATGAAACAAGGGAAAAAAGGTTACCTACACCGTAATCAATAATTGCAATCATTACAGCACTCCCTTTGTTGACGGTATAGCGTCCTTGTTGTTTTCGTCAATTGAAACAGCCTGCTTGAGGGTTCTTGCAAAGCTCTTGAAGGTACCCTCAATAATGTGGTGAGAGTTAGTGCCTGCAAGCTGCTTTATGTGAAGTGTTACACCTGCGTGACGAACGAAAGCCTCAAAAAATTCCTGAGTGAGCTCGGTGTCAAAGTCGCCCACCTTTTCTGTGGGAATGTGCAGGTCATAATAAAGACCGCTTCTGCCTGAAATATCCACAGCGGTGAGAATAAGGCTCTCATCCATAGGCAGAATAAAGCTGCCGTAGCGTGTGATGCCCTTCATATCGCCCAATGCCTGCTTAAAAGCATCGCCAAGGCAAATGGCAATATCCTCAGCGGTATGATGATAGTCAACCTCTGTGTCACCCTTGCATATGACTCTCAGGGTAAAATCACCGTGTCTTGCAAAAAGGGTGAGCATATGGTCAAGAAAGCCGCAGCCTGTGTCTATTGTGCTTTCATCCTTAGAAAGTGAAAGGTAAAGCTTTATATCTGTTTCTTTTGTTTTTCTTATAATTTCAGAGCTTCTCATAGCATTAAACTCCTTTAACGATTTCTGTCATCACCCTAACGAGAGCTTCCATTTCCTCGCGTGAGCCTATGGTGATGCGGTTATAGTCTTTTATTCTTTCGTCGGTGAAGTGTCTTACCAGTATACCCTTTTGGCGAAGAAGCGTGTATATGTCCATACCGCTGATGCTTTCATGCTTGGCAAAGATAAAGTTGGTTTTCGAGTCAAGCACCTCAAAACCCAGCTTGCGAAGCTCAAGGGTAGTGTATTCTCTTGTGTCGGCAATTCTTTTGCAGTTTGCCATATAGTAGCTGTTTTCTGCCATAGCTGCCACACCTGCCTTTTGTGTCAGGCGGTTGATATTATAGGGGTTAGTGGAATACTTTATCTTTTCAAGGTCTTTTATAAGCTCTTCACCGGCAAAGCAGTAGCCGAGTCTTGCACCCGCAAGGCTGTATGCCTTTGAGAAGGTGCGGCAGACTATAAGGTTATCATATTTTCTTATAAGCTCATAGCAGGAGGTGCCGCCGAAATCGATATAGGCCTCGTCAATGAGAACAACATTGTCTTGGTTTGACTCTATAATTTCTTCGATATCCTTTTTACTCATTTCAATGCCGGTGGGGGCATTGGGGTTTGCAATAACAGTGAACTTGCCCGTTGACATATACTTGCTTTTATCAATTGTGAAGTCCTCCTCAAGGGGAACCATGGTTTTTTCTATGCCGTAAAGGTCGCAGAAAACCTTGTAGAAGCCATAAGAAATTTCAGGGAAAACGGCACCCTTCACATTGCCGTAAAGCATAAATGCAAAGTTCAGTATTTCGTCTGAGCCGTTGGAGACGAAAACATTTTTGCTTTCAACACCGTAAACCTCTGCAATAGCTTTTTTCAGAGCACTGCTTTCAGGGTCGGAGTAAAGGCGAAGGTCGCTGACCTCATCACCGCTTATTGCCTTTATAACAGAAGGCGACGGGGGATAGGGAGACTCATTTGTGTTGAGCTTGATGTATTTTTTGTCTTTCGGCTGCTCGCCTGGCACATATTCCTTCAGTGCGGAAAATGCACTGTCAATGTATTTACTCATTTTTATTCCTCAAATCTTATTGTTGCACTCTTGCCGTGAGCTGTGAGCCCCTCTTTATTTGCAAAGAAAGCAACGTCCTTATAAACTTCTTTAAGTGCATTTTCGGTGTAATATGTAAACTGTGATTTCTTAACGAAATCGTCAACACCCAGAGCACTTGAAAATCTTGCAGTGCCGCTTGTGGGAAGTGTGTGGTTGGGACCTGCATAATAGTCGCCTAAAGCCTCGGGACAGTATCTTCCCATAAAGATTGAGCCTGCGTGCTTTATGCTGTCAAGATAATCAAAGGGATTATCAAGGCAAAGCTCAAGGTGCTCAGGGGCTATTTCGTTGGCAATTTCAATGCCTGCCGTAATATTTTCTGCAACGATAATCTTGCCGTTGTTGTCAATGGATGCTCTTGCTATTTCTGCTCTTTCAAGCTGCGGAATCTGTCTTTCGAGAGCATCGCTGACTTTTTCTGCAAGCTCCATGCTGTTTGTTACCAGCACGGCGGAAGCATTCTTATCGTGCTCGGCCTGAGAAAGAAGGTCGGCGGCAACAAAATCTGGGTTTGACTTACCGTCAGCCAAAACTAAAATTTCACTGGGGCCTGCAATCATATCAATTGACACCATGCCGAAAACCTGTCTCTTTGCTTCTGCAACAAAGGCATTACCGGGTCCCACGATTTTATCAACCTTGGGCACTGTTTCCGTGCCGTAAGCAAGGGCTGCAACAGCCTGAGCACCGCCCACCTTAAATATGCGGTCAACACCTGCAATTTTAGCGGCGGCAAGAATAACGGGATTAACCTTGCCGTCTTTTGACGGGGGAGTGACAATGCAGATTTCCTTACAGCCTGCAATTTTTGCCGGTACGCTGTCCATAAGCACTGTTGAGGGATAAGCCGCAGTGCCGCCGGGTACATAAAGGCCCACCTTTTCAATTGGTGTTATCTTCTGACCGGTAACAACGCCGTTTTTTTCGTTTATAATGAAGCTTGTTTTAACCTGCTTTTCGTGGAAGCTTCTGATGTTCTTCTCGGCAGTACGCAGTATTCTGAGAAACTCGGGCTCAACCGCATTGAAGGCCTCCTCGATTTCTTCGTCGCTGACCTCAAGGGATGTGAGCACCGCCTTGTCAAATTTTTCGCAGTATTCAAAAAGTGCCTTATCGCCCTTTGCTTTAACATTTTCAATTATGTCTGTAACTATATCGCTGACATCAACGGTGTCTGCCATGCGTGAGAATATCTCGCCGTTGTCAACTTCGCCGTATTTATATATCTTAATCATTGTTTTCCCTCACAAGCTTTCCGAGAGAAGCAGCAATTTCGCTGATTTTCTCCCCTTTGAATTTGAATGATGATTTGTTTGCAATAAGCCTTGCAGAAATGGGGACAATAGTCTCAATTGGTTCAAGGTCGTTTTCATATAAGGTTTTACCCGTTTCAACTATATCCACAATAACATCACTAAGACCTAATATAGGTGCAATTTCAATTGAACCGTTAAGGTGAATAATATCAATATCGCGGCATTTCTCATTATAGAATTTCTGAGCTATGTTTGAAAATTTTGTGGCAACTCTGAGTGTTTCCGAGGTGTTGTCACGAAAATCCTTTTTAGCTGCAACCGCCATACGGCACTTGCCTATCTTAAGGTCTAAAAGCTCATAAACATCGGGAGAGTACTCGAGAAGAATGTCTTTGCCCGCAACACCTATGTCTGCGGCACCTCTCTCAACATAAATGGCAACATCTGAGGGCTTGACCCAGAAATATCTTACGCCTGCCTCGGCATTTTCAAATATGAGCTTACGGTTGTTTTCCTTTATAGAGGGACATCCATAGCCCGATTTTTCAAACATTGCATAAACCTTTTCGCCGAGTCTTCCCTTGGGAAGGGCAACATTAATAAACTCCATCAGGCTCCCTCCAATCCGTTTTTAGTGAGTTTCATAAGAGTCTTATATCTTATACTGCTGTCGAGCTCACTGAGCACAATAACGCTGAAGCCGTTTGCTGAAAGTGACTCAACAGTTCTTATTATCTGTGCCGAAGGGCAGGAAGTGTCTTTGAGAATGACAAAATCGTAGTCATAGTCAAGCTGTGCGGTGCCGTGACGCTCAAGGGCATCAAGATAAACTGCAAAGCCCACAGCACCCGAACGCTTACCCATTTTTTTCATCAGCTTGTCGTATTGACCGCCTGAGAGCACACTTGTGGGTATGCCGGAGATGTAGCCCTTGAAAACAAGCCCGCTGTAGTAGCTGGTGTTGTTGACAATGGAAAAGTCTATTCTCAGCTTGCCCATAAGCTCAAGCTCCTCTGCGGCACTGCAGATGGAAAGGAACTCATTCAATTCCTTCTGCACACTTTCATCAGTACCGTTAAAGGCATCAAAGACCTCAGCTCTGCTTTTATATGTAGAAATAAGCTTTGAGATTATATCATAAGCGGCTTGTGTGATATTTCCTTTTTGGAACAAAAATGTGATTTCATCAATGCTTTTATTCTGAATGCTCTCAAGAACGGTAGCTTTTACATTTTCACTGAGGTCACAGGCATTTATAAGGGCTGAAACAAGACCTGCGTGAGCTATGTCAACTATATAGTTTTCATCAATGCTTTCAAGGCTCTTTACAGCAAGATAAAGCACCTCACAAATATCATAAATGCCGATGTCGCCTATACACTCAAGACCTGTCTGAGTGATTTCCCTGAAGGAGTGCGAGTCCTTGGAAATGCGGTAAACATTTTCGTTATAATAGAGCTTTTCAATATGACCCTTTACATCGGGTGCATTCTTTATAATTGAAAGAGTAACGTCGGGCTTGAGGGCAAGAAGTCTGCCGTTGGTGTCTGTGAAGGTGATAATACCGTCACTTATAAGGAAGTCCTTATTTCTGACATAGAGGTCATATTCTTCAAACTTGCTCATTTTAAAGCGGCTGTAGCCAAATCTTCTGTAAAGCGAACGAAGACTGTAGACCGCCTTTTCGTCATTTTTTAATATGTTTTCATTAAGCATTGCGATTACTCCTTTTTATCCAGTCTGTCAATAGCGGTTTTATATCCGCCGCTGCCGTAATTCACACATTTGCCCACACGGCATATTGTGGCGGTGCTGGCACCCGTGAGCTTGTTGATTTCAATATAGCTCTTGCCCTCATAGAGCAGCTTAGCAACCTCTAAGCGCTGAGCAATTGAGCCGAGCTCCTGAATAGTGCACACATCCTCAAAAAAGCTGTAGCACTCCTCTTTATTTTCAAGGGAAAGTATAGCCTCAAAGAGTCTGTCAATAGCGTTGTTATCAAGCTTATGCATAATTATTTTACCTCATTCATTTTAGCGTAGCAGTATTCTAACACATTAGCGTGCTAAAGTCAATGGCTTTTTGCTGTTATTTTAACTTTTTTTCAGGTGACAGAAAGTTGCATCCTTTTTTCAGGTCAGCGGCACGCGGCTCCACTGCCGAATTTCATTCGGCACGGCGAACCTTTCGCCGAAAAATCCCAAAGGGATTTTTGTGGAGCCGCCCGGCTTTTCGTCAAATCAACTAAAAATCAGCCCTTATTTTTTAACTGTTAGCCCTAATATTTCGATGTAAAATATTGACAGTATATTTTGTTCGTGTTAAAATAACTTCGAAATTAAATTGCGGTTTGATTTGAAGTTGAATTTACAGGGAGACAACATGGCGAATATAAGAAGTGCGGCCCAAACTGCCGAAATATACAAAAAAGTTTTAACACGGCAACGGAGCTGTTTATGGAAAAAGGCTATGAGCGCACAACAGTGCAGGATATAGCAAAGCTGTCGGGTGTGCCCAAAACGAAAATCTTTTATGAGATGAAATCAAAAGAGGATATCCTCTGTGCTCTTGTTACAAAATTTCTTAACGGTGTTACGGCGGCATCAGATGCTGTTTCAACAAAGCTCACCGACGATAAAGTTTTAATTTATGTAGCTGATGAGGTTTTGCAGATTTATATGGCAGAGATGAGCGAGGATATGCGAAATCTCTATCTTGCCGGTTATTCTCTGCAAAAAACAAGCGAAACGGTGCTCTTGAGACGGACAGATATTATGTACGAGGTTTTCTCAGAGCTGTTTCCTCAGCTTGAAAAGAAAGATTTTTACGAAACGGAAATCGCTTCAATGGGCATTATGAGAGCATATATGACAGTACCCTGCGATATGTATTTTACAGTAGAAGCGAAAGTAAACAGACTTGTAACAATGCTTCTTCGCATTTACAAAGCTGATGATAAAAAAATTAACGAGGCTATTGAGTTCACCCGGAAAATTGACTTTGAGTCGGTAGCAAAAAAGACTGTTGAGGATGTTTCCAGTGAACTTGCAATAAAAACGAAAAATAATTCCCGAAAGGAGAAAAAACAATGAAAAACACATTAAAGAAAACCTTATCAATCATCCTTGCAATCTTAATGGTTGCGACAACAGTAACATTTGCCTTTGCGGCGGAATCAGACGGTGTAAAGACAACACTTGATGTTTCAAAAGGTAAAATAATAATTGCTGACACCTATGTGACACAGAAGGGTGAAAACATTGAACTCGACCCTGACGGTTATATTATTACCGGTAAAAGTGAAGACGTAGATACCATTGTAGACTTTTTAAACGAATCAACAGATTCCGTGTCCTACGATATCGTTTTTGATAATCTGGAAATCATAGCCGAACCGTGGTGTACAGCACTTCGTTTCAAAGGCAATGGTCCTATGATTGTAAATGTAGAGCTTATAGGCGCAAATTATATTGAGACAGAAAATCATGCTGTATTCTCGAATCAGGGCGCTTCAACACTGACTGTTAATATATCAACAGGCGGTAATTCTTCAAATCTCTTGGAATGTTTCAGATACGAGGGAAGCAAGGTTCTTTACGATGATGACTTTGCAACAACAGTATATGTTGACGGAAATGAGGTAGGAACATCTTATATTATTTGCGATAAAATAAAGTTCAATGAGCCTCATACTGTATCAAAACAAACGATTTTAAAATTTGAGCCTACCGTAAGCGGAACCTATATCCTTTCTTCTGAGTCAGATAGTATACCTCGCGCTAATCTTTATGATGCTGATTTGCGCTTTCTTGGTAACGCAAAGAATATTGATAAATCAAAATATAATTTCACTTTGACTCATGAATATGAAGCCGGAAAGACATATTATTTCAACTTATATGACATAGATGGTAAATACCCCTATACCGTAACTCTTGTATGCAAGGAACATATAGGCGGTACACAGACCTGTATGGGTTATAAGTGCGAAGCTTGTGAAGCATGGTACGGTGAAGCCGGCGATATACACAACTTTACAACTTACACCGAAATTGAATCCGCAGAATGTGAAGTAAATGCAAAAGAAAAAGCAACTTGTGATAACGGTTGCGGTACAACTGATACAAGAGAAGTAGAAAATTCAGCTCTCGGTCACAACATCGTTATCGATGAAGCAGTAGCTCCTACCTGCACTGAAACAGGTCTCACAGAGGGTCAGCACTGCACACGCTGTGATGATGCAACAGTAGCACAGGAAGAAAGTCCTGCACTCGGTCACGCTGACGAAGACGGCGACGGCATCTGCGACAACGGTGGCGAAGATATCCTTTGCAGAGATTGCGGCAGACTTGTCCACGGTGACACTCTTATTGAAAATATTATCTGTTGGTTTGTAATGCTTATCAACCTTATTAAATCAATGTTCTGATAAAAATACGCAGGGGTACCCGATGGGTGCCTCTGTTTTTATATGTCACTCGGCGGGAATAAAGCTGTTTTCTTGGCAGATTCCCCCGCGTACCGAAAACTTTGCCGAAAAAAGTTGACAGCGGGGGAATATAGTGCTATATTAGAAGCACAACAAAAACAGAGTAGATTTGTGCGCGCTGTAGTGCCTTAAAGACGGGGAGTTGCTTTAAGGACGAAAAAGCTTCGCTTTGCGGTGCATAAATCGCATCCCGCTGTGATGAATAGTAACACTACCTCTATTTTTCACCTTGTGGGACAAATGGAGGTTTTTATTATGCAAAAGAAAAACGAAGACAAAATCTTCACCCTCACTTGTCTTGCACTTCTCACTGCCATGCAGATAGTTATTGCAAGGTTTTTGGCCATTCCGGTTACGGAAAGCATACGTTTTTCCTTCTCCTTCATTCCCGTTGTTATTGCCGCAAGGCGCTTCGGCATTTTAGGCGGCGTAGTTGTCTATGGCTTAGGCGATTTTCTCGGTGCAATGATTTTCCCCACCACAGGGGCCTACTTTCCGGGCTTTACCCTCACGGCAGCGGTGTCGGGTCTCATTTACGGCCTGTACCTTGCCAAAAAGGGCGGTGCGGTGCGCATAATTTTAAGTGTGTTGACCTCTCAGATATTATGCACGCTTCTGATGAACAGCTATTGGGTCTCGACCCTTTACGGCAGTGATTTCGGTGCAGTGCTTTTATCACGGGTGCCTCAGAGTATAGTTATGAGTGTGCTGCAGATAGTGTTTATGCTGCTTCTGCTTGAAAAAATATGCAGTGTGATAAGGTTTAAAAAATAATTTCATTTAAACCTTTACAAAAATAACGAAATTACTTACTTTCTTAAGCTTTTCTTACAAAATATTTACTTTCATTGACAAGGCTTTTTTCCTCTTTTATACTGTCATTAACACAAGAGGAAAGGAGCTTTTTTATCTGTGAAGCGAAAGATATTTTTAGGTGTGCTGACTGTTTTTCTTGCAGGCTTTGCTTTTGCATCTCTTTTCAGTCAGCATGGCGATTATTATAAAAAATATGAAAGCCTGAAATACGGCTTTATACCTTATTATTCAACCATTGACAAAAAGTGCAGTGAAAAAGACAGGCAGACAGCCCAGAGAGTTGTTGAGCTTGCAGGTGAAATAATGACCGATGTCAGCGGCAGTGTACACACACAAGCAGGGGAGTTAGCTGTCTACTCGGTTAAAAAGGCGGATGTCAGACGGGTTGAAGCAAAGATTAACCTTATCACGGCAGATTTTACCTTCGGCAACGGCTATGTGTGGGTGGAATACACCAAGAGAGACTTTGATGAGAATGAAAAATTGCTTGAAGAAAAAGAATGCCTTGCTTATTGGAAGCTGAAAAAACAAGACGGTGTGTGGAATGTTATAAAAATCAAAGAGGTTGCCCGCTGATTATCGGCGGGTATATTTTTTTGTTTTTTCTTAATTTTGGCCTATTTGTCTTGAAATCGGCCTTGCCTTATGATAATATATTAATAACTGTATACATCTATATTTCAGATGTATTTTTGTGTAATATCAAATGAAGTAAATATATTGGGAGTGAATGATTTATGAAATGCGGTTTTTGCGGAAACGAACTTGAACACGGTGCCGAGATTTGCCCGAATTGCGGTATGATTATTTCTCTCGGTGACGAGGGTGACGGCGCAAACGATAAGGTTGTGGAATCCGTTTACAATGTCTTTAAGAGCAATGTGACAAGTGGCGACAACCTGCCTGATAAGGCTCAGGAGCTTGAAGCTGACCCTACGGAAGAAAAGGTTGAGTTTATTGTGAGTCTGCCTGAGTTTGAAGAAACGGCAGAGCCCATAAAAGAGGAGAGTGCTCCTTCTCAGGACGCAGCCGAGACTGTTGCTTCTGAAGAAGCTGTGCCCGCCGGGGATGTTGCTTCAGAGCCGGCCGAGGAAATTTCTGCTGAGCCTGAAATTGACACATCTCTGCCCGAAATGGAAGAGATTCCTTTGCCCGAAACTCTTATGGGAGACAGAATAACAGGTGATATTTATTCAAATAGCGAAGATATCCCCGCAGAGGAAGCTGTAGCGGAAGAAGAAATTGCCGAGGAAGTTGCCGAGGAAGCTGCCGAGGCTGACGAAATCGTCGAAGCAGTTGAAGAAGTGGAGCCGGAAGAAGAAAAGCTTGAAATCAGAGTTCCCGAAAGCAACTATATATATGCTGAGTATGACGATTACGGCAAAACAGAGAGCGAAGAAATAAAGCAGGAAAAAACCGAAAAAAATGAGCAGGCTAAAAAGAACTTGGATAAGATTTCTCCCGATGAGAAGAAAAAGCCTAAGAAGAAAAAGACAAAAGGTATTGACGGCATAAAAATCGAGGCTGTTCTCGGTGTGGCAATTGCCCTTATTGTTATACTTTTCGGCTGTGCCTATGCGGTTAAAAATGATATGATTCCCGTTCTCGGTGAGCTTTTCGGTGTCGAAACAACAACTACACAGCAGTCTGAAGACACAACAGACCCGGAGGAAACTACAGAAGGCGAAGAAACAACCGAGGAAATCACAACCGAGGAAGCTACCACTGAGGAAGTCACAACTGAGGAGGAAACAACAACTGAGCCTACAACCACCGAGGCAGAAGAAACTACAACAGAAAAAGAGACTGCAACTAAAGAAACTACTACAAAACCCACTACAACCAAGCCTACAACAACCAAGCCTACAACAACCAAGCCGACTACTACAAAGCCGACTACTACAAAGCCTACTACTACAAAACCGACCACAACCAAGCCGACTACCACAAAGCCCACAACAACAAGACCTACTACCACTAAGCCTACAACTACCAAACCTTCTACAACAAAGGATCCCTACGGCATCAACAATGTAACAGTCAAAAAGCCTGCGGCATATCTCTCAAAGAGCTACACAGGTTATGTTACGGCAGAGGGTGTAACCCTGAGAAATGCTCCCTCAGCCAATGGTGAGAGAATACTCTTCCTCTCAAAGGGTGCCGATGTTAAGGTTCTTGCAAAAGAGGGCGGCTTCTGCTATGTGAGAAGCAACCGCTACGGTGTTTACGGCTGGGTGAGTGCAAGCTATATTGCTACACAGAGACCTCAGGCAGATGCAGTTACCGTCAAGGGTACTGTTGCACCTGATAAGAAGTATGATACGGTTGTTACAAAATACACCGTCAACGGTCTCAATATAAGAAAAGGCCCCGGCACAAGCTATGATATTATCGGACTTATTCCTATAAGCTATCCTGTTAAGGTCATCGGCTATAAGTCAGGTGTTTCAGGCTGGGTTTATGTTCAGGATACAACCTACGGCTATACAGGCTGGGTATCAAGTGCATATATTAAATAAGCAAAAATAAAGGTGAGAAAATCAGGAGGAATTTATTATGATGACATTAACCACACGGTGGGCAGCAGAGGCTATGTGCGATATGCCTCTTAAAGAGTACCCCAGACCTCAGATGGTAAGAGAAAACTGGGTGTGCCTTAACGGCATGTATGACTTTGCCATTACTGACGAGGATGTTAAATGGTGTGAGGAGTACAAGGAAGAAATCCGTGTTCCCTTTGCAGTTGAAAGCTGTCTTTCAGGTGTATGCAAGAGAGTTGACGACGATGAAATTATGTGGTACAGAAAGAAGATAGTTCTGCCTGAAAGCTTCAAGGGCAAGAGAACACTTCTTCACTTCGGTGCCGTTGACTGGGAATGTAAGGTTTACATCAACAAAAAAGAAGTGGGCGGTCATTTAGGCGGCTACTGTCCCTTCAGTATTGACATAACAGATGCACTCACTGATGGCGAAAATGAGCTTGTTGTGAGAGTTTATGACCCCACAGACGAAGGCTGGCAAAACAGAGGCAAGCAGGCAAGCGAGTCCCACGGCTTCTGGTACACCTCAACCTCAGGTATATGGCAGACTGTGTGGATGGAAGCAGTCAGCGAAAGCTATATCGCTTCCTATAAGGCAACGCCTGACATTGACAAGGGTGTTATTGAAATAAAAACAGAGGTTATAGGTGAAGGCTCACTTAAAATTAAAATCTATGACGGTGAAACCATCGTAAAGGAAAAGGAAATTTCCTGCCATGAAGCTGTTGAGGTGCCCGGTATGAAGCTGTGGAGCCCTGAAAGCCCCTTCCTTTATGATTTTGTGCTGGAGCTTTCAAAGGACGGCGAGGTTGCCGACAGCATCAAGGGCTACTTCGGCATGAGAAAGTACAGCATCGGTGAGTATCAGGGCTATAACAGACTTTTCCTTAATAATGAGCCTTATTTCCAGAGAGGACTTCTTGACCAGGGCTATTGGTCAGACGGCGGCATGACACCTCCCACAGACGAGGCTATGATTTATGACATAGAAAAGATGAAGGACTTAGGCTTCAATATGCTTCGTAAGCATATAAAGGTTGAGAGCGCGAGATGGTATTATCATTGCGACAGACTCGGTATGCTCGTATGGCAGGATATGGTGAGCGGCGGCAAGGCACTCAACCTTTTCCACGCAGGTGTTCTTCCCAATATTCACGGTGTACTCAATCCTATTGTCAACCTTTCAAAGAAGGACAATGCCTACAAAACCTTTAACCGAGATAAAATAGAGTGGCGTCTTCAGTTTGAGGAAGAGCTCTTTGAGATGATCGGTTGCCTTTACAATTTCACATCAATATGCTGCTGGGTACCCTTCAATGAGGGCTGGGGACAGTTTGATGCAAAGCGTATAGGCGATGCTATCAAAGAAAAAGACCCCTCACGCTTTGTTGACCACGCAAGCGGTTGGTACGACCAGAAGGGCTGCGATTTCAGAAGCATGCATAAATACATCCTTCCCGTTATTCTTCCAAAATATGACGGCAGACCTCTTGTTCTCAGCGAATACGGCGGCTACAGCCAGAAGATAAAGGGTCATGTATGGAATTGGGAAAAGAGCTTTGGCTATCAGATGTATTCAAGCAAGGAGACTCTGACCAAGGCATATAAGAATCTCCACGAAAAGCAGATTATTCCCAATATCAGAAAGGGTCTTAGTGCAACTGTTTACACTCAGGTCAGCGATGTTGAGTTTGAGGTTAACGGCATACTTTCATATGACCGTGAGCTTGTTAAAATCGACGAGGATACCCTCAGAGAGCTCAATGCAAAAATGACATATTAAAAAATAAAGGGTGTGGATGACTTCTGCACCCTTTAAATTAAAAGAGGTGAAAATATGGCAGATAAGGGATACACCAAGCTTAAGCTGCTTTATGTCAAGGATTTTCTTGACAAGTAAAGCGATGAAGAGCACCCTGTCAGTGTTGAGGACATAAATGAAATGCTTCTGTCAAAGGAAATTGAATGTGAAAGAAAGTCGATTTATTCCGATGTCAAAACTCTTAAGGAATACGGTATGGATATTCTCTCTGTAAGACAGCCCAAGACGGGCTACTGTGTTTGCAGCAGAGATTTTGAGCTTCCCGAGCTGAGACTTCTGATAGATGCTGTTCAGGCGGCTAACTTTATTACACCTAAAAAAACAAAGGAGCTTATTAAAAAGATAGGCACTCTTTGCTCTGTCTCTCAGGCAAAAATGCTTGAAAAGCAGGTTTATATCGAAAAACGCCATAAATGCTCAAATGAAGAGATTTACTATAACATCGACATAATCAACAGAGCCATACAGTCTGGCAAGCGTATAAGCTTCATCTATCAGAAAAGACAGCTTGACACCGCAGAAAATAAGGTGGTTACAGAGGAAAAGGAATTTTCCGTCAGCCCCTATGCAATGATATGGAGCAATGACCACTATTATCTTATTGCCAATAATCAGAAATACAACAACCTTATGCATACGAGAATTGACCGAATGAAAAAGGTGGAAATTCTTGAAGAAAGAGCAAGAAAATTCAGTGAGGTTTCACCCTATAAGAGCTATTTTGACTCTGCCGATTACTCGGGTAAGATATTCAATATGTTCAGCGGTGACACACAGACTCTTGAAATGCTTTGCGATAACTCAATGCTTGAGGAAATTGTTGACCGTTTCGGCAATAATGCTCTGATCAGAACAGGCGACGACGAAACGAGATTTTTAGTTGACACAAAATGTGTTGTCAGTGAAGGTCTTGTTTCATGGATAATGCAGTTCGGCGGCAGAATAGAAGTGCTTGAGCCTGCCTCACTTCGTGAGCAGGTTAAGATGAGAGCTGAGGAAATTGCAAGAATGTACAAATAAATGCAAAATTCTAAATGCAAAATGCAAAATTGCGGTCGCGGGCACATTTCTGCCAATAAACAATCTTTTCCCGCAAAGGGAATTGGGATGAAAATCCAACTCTCAAGATTATAATCCTCATCCACCGAAAGTGGAAGGCATAAATAAGGCAGGTCACTACAAGATTTCAGTAGTGACCTGCCGTTTATTTTAAGATTGATGAGACTTGCCTTCTCTGAGCTTCATCTCCGCGGGGGGAGGCTTGAGGTTAGCGGGCGGTAAAATCGCGACCACAATTTTGCATTTTGCATTTAGCATTCTGCATTCTATTCAACCGTTTCTCTTGAACGGAAATTATACCCATGGTCTTCAAGCTTTTTCATATTGCGAAGAATGTAGCCTGCACCCTTTGCAGCACAGTGCTCAGGGTCGGCGGCACGGGTAACCTTTATGCCGAGACGCTCTGTCAGCTCAGTGTCAAGACCGGGAAGCTTTGCAACGCCGCCCGTGAGAAGAATACCTTCTGTGCAGATGTCGGAATAAAGCTCGGGGGGAACCTGCTCGAGCACGGATACTATACCGTGAAAAATTTCATTGACATGGTCTTTCAGTATATCATAAAGCTCCGCAGTGCTTATTTCAAAGGTTTTAGGCATGCCTGTTATATGGTCCTTGCCCACGGCAAACATCTCAATTTCTTCCGCTCTCTTATGGGCACAGCCCACTGTGTGCTTGATTTTTCTTGCCGTCTGCGCACCGATGTCAATTTCTTTTACTCTTTTGATGTACTGAATAATGGCTTCATCCATTGCGTTGCCGCCGGTGCGAAGGGAAACATTATATGCCACGGTACCCATAGTGATAACTGCAATATCGGCGGTGCCTGCACCAAGGTCAATAACCATAACACCGTGAGGATAATCTATATCAAGTCCTGCGCCGAGAGCTGAAATAACAGGCTCGTCAATAACGCTGACCTTACCTGCTCCGCTTGTGCAAGCAACCTCGGTTATTGCCTTCTTTTCCAGGGCAGTTACTCCGCTTGGGGCACTTATCAGAATATTGGGACGGAAAATTCTGTTTTTGCAAATTTTATCGAGAAAGTGGGAGAGTATCTCTGCTGTTACACTGAAATCGGAAATAACGCCGTCTGTCATAGGCCTTTTCAGTATAAGGGAATCGGGGGTTTTGTCAAACATCTCACCTGCCGGGTTTCCTATTGCTATAACCTCATCGTTATATGCATCATAGCATATTGCCGTGCTCTCACAAAGGACAATGCCCTTGCCTTCAACAAAAACAGTTATGCTGTCGGTGCCGAGGTCCACACCTATATTAATTCCGGGCATTGCTTTCACTTCCTTTTCTTTGATTACATCATTTAATTTTACTTGTTTTTTCTTTCTTTGTCAATAGTAAATACCTGCCTATGTTTGAAACAGAAACTGCAAAAGCGTTGCGAATAAATTAACGGTTTTTTAACAAATATATTATGATTGTATTGTATACTTACAGTGTATGGTTCAATTAAATTTGAATTTAGACAAAATATTACACAGAGAGGTCGGAAATTATGAAAAAGACAGTCTTTTTAACAGGTTCCACAGGAACAATGGGCTTTCAGGCTTTCAAGGAACTCTATGCAAGAAGAGACAGATTTGACATCGTTCTTCTTAACCGTGACAGCAAGAAAGCAAGAGAAATGTTCGCTCCCTACATGAACGACAAGAGCGTTAAAATTGTTTGGGGTGACCTTACAGTTTATGAGGATGTTCTCGAAGGAGTAAACGGTGCTGACTACGTGCTTCACGTTGGCGGTATGGTTTCACCCGCTGCTGACTACTTCCCCAAGAAAACTCTTTACACAAATGTTACAGCTATGGAAAACATTGTTAAGGCTGTCAAGGCTCAGAAGGATCCCGACGCAGTTAAGGTTGTTTACATAGGCACAGTTGCCCAGACAGGTGACAGAAATGCTCCCACACATTGGGGCAGAACAGGTGACCCCATCCAGATCAGCGTATATGACCACTATGCTATCAGTAAGACAAAGGCTGAGGCTGTTCTTGCCGATTCAGGTCTTAAGTATTGGGTATCACTTCGTCAGACAGGTATTCTTTATCCCGCAATTCTTAAGAACATGGAGCCCATTATGTTCCACGTACCCATTAACGGTGTGCTTGAATGGGCAACAGTTGAAGACTCAGGCCGTCTTTGCGCTAAGGTTTGTAATGACCTTGTTCCCGAGGAATTCTGGAGAAGATTCTATAACATCAGCTCAGGTCCCGAATACAGAATCACAAACTATGAGTTTGAAGTGCTGCTTCTCAATGCTATCGGCATGAAGGGTGACGATATTCCCAAGAAGCTCTTTGACCCCAACTGGTTCACACTTCAGAACTTCCACGGTCAGTGGTACACCGATGCTGATGATCTTGAAAATTATCTCCACTTCAGAGAAAACCTTCCCATCAAGGAATACTTCAAGAGAATGGCAAACCAGGTTGAATTCTTCTACAAGCTTTCAGGTCTTGCTCCTCTCGGCCTTGTTAAGAAGTTTATGATGGAGCCCATTGCAAACACTCCGATGTACGGCACACAGGCTTGGATCAAGAACGGCATGAAGGAAAGAATCACAGCTTACTACGGCTCACTTGAGAAGTATAATGCAATCCCCAAGACATGGGATGAATTTGAAGTTATCGTTCCCGATAAGTATGAAATGAGCTATCTTGACCACGGTTACGATGAGACCAAGCCCTTCGACAGCCTCACAATTGCTGATATGAAGAAGGCTGCTGAGTTCAGAGGCGGTGAATGTGTATCCAAGAAGCTTGGCAAGGATATGTATACACCCATTAAGTGGAAGTGTGCTTGCGGTCACGAATTTGAGATGTCACCCAACCTTGTGCTTAAGGGCGGTCACTGGTGTCCCGAATGTCTTCCCATGCCCTGGAAGTATGACGAAATTGCTAAGGTTAACCCCTTCTTTGCTCAGGTTTGGTATTCACACCACGACAAGGACGAAGACAACGTATACACATCAGATATCTATTACGGCTTCACAAAGGAATAATTCAATAACTTTCAGATCTGCAGGGTATCCTTGCAGGTCTGATTTTTATTGCGAGTCTGCGGGGCTCCGCTGCCGGATGAAATCCGGCACGCTGGGGACACCGCAGGTGTCCCCAGCACAAGCACCGTTGGTGCTTGTGCGGAGCCCCGCCCCTGTTGCAGAGATTAAAAATTTTTGACCTTTGCAACAAAGCGGCATCTTTTTTTATCTCATAAGGTGAAGACTTGAAGAAAGGGTGAATATAATGAAGAAGAAACTTGTCTGCCTATTATGTGTTATTTTAGCTGTGGGTGCAATTCTATTCTCGGGCAGAGCCTTTGCGTTGTGGTATAAAGAAAAAGCAGAAACAACGCTGTTTGAGCTGAAAGATCCCATAAGTGTTATCAACGAAGAATATGCACGCGAAAATATGATTATCGACTATGTTTATGATGTGTCTGATATAGCCAAGAATGCAGGGTGGGCTGACTATGTTTTTGTTGCTGAAGTGAATAAGGTCAGAGGAGTGAGATACAGTGATGTTGAGCTGAGTGAAAGGCTTTATCTTCACAGTGAACCGAGAACGGAATATGAAATCACCGTAAAACAGAACCTTAAGGGTAACCTGAAAACCGAGGAGCCGATAACTCTTTTCAAGGGTGAGGGAGTTTATCTTCACCATAAAATGACAAATCTATATCAGGGAGATATGCTTCCCGATGAGGGGCATTGTTATCTTTTTCTTGCAAGCAGCGGTGAAGACGGCGAGCTTTATACTCACGGCAATCACGGCAACGAATATCTTTGCCCTATAGGTGAGCTTTCTTCAAGTGAGAATGCGGCAGAGGTTATTGAAAGATATGAAACAGCAGTGGATAATATGGACGAGAGTGTACGCATAGGTGAGAGATTCACAAGTAAATATGAGGCTGAGTAAAGCAAAAGGCAGAGATGAAAAAGTCTCTGCCTTAACTGTTATTCTCTTGTGAGCAGGTGCTTTAAAAATGAATAGCGCCGTGTTTTTTTATCGTTATCAACCATTGCGTTAATCTGGCCTTGAGTGCCCACTAAAATGAGCCTTGATTTTGCTCTCGTTACGGCAGTGTATAGCAGGTTGCGGTAACTCAGCTGAGGGATAACACTGCACACGGGCATTATAACCGCTTCAAATTCACTGCCCTGACTTTTATGCACCGTTACGGCATAGGCAAGCTCAAGCTCAGGCACATTGTCAAAGGGATAAACAGCTATCCTGCCGTCAAAATCTATTTTCATAAAGGAAGCGTTGTGGTTTATGGCAATTATTCTGCCGATATCACCGTTGAAAATTCCGCTTGAGACCTCCTTGCCCTTAGTCCAGAGAATGTCGTAGTTATTCTTTATCTGCATAACCTTGTCACCTTCTCTGAAAATACGCACCTGACGGACTAATTCCTCTTTATCCTTATTAGGCGGATTGAGTATTTTCTGTAGCTCTGTGTTAAGGCTGACGGTACCCGTAACACCCTTTCTTGAGGGGCAGATTATCTGTATATCCGTCATTGGGTCATAGCCGTAAGCCTTTGGCAGACGCTTGCTGTAAAGCTCGCAGACTGTTTCGGCGGCAGAGTACACATCGCCTCTGTGCATAAAGAAGAAATCCTTGTCATTACGGCTCAGGTCGGGATAATCTCCCTTGACAATTCTGTGGGCGTTGGTGACAATGAGGCTTTCGAGAGCCTGACGGAAAACCTGAGTCAGGCACACTGTGGGCAGAAGCTCAGATTCAATAATATCGTGAAGCACATTGCCTGCTCCCACAGGAGGCAGCTGATCCGAGTCGCCCACCATTATGAGACGGCACCCAAGGGGGAGTGCATTTAAAAGGGCGGCAAAAAGATGAGTGTCAACCATTGACAGCTCGTCAACAATAACCGCATCGGCCTCAAGGGGATTTTCAATATTTCTTGCAAAAATCTGTCTGTCCCCTTCACCCCACTCAGATTCAAGCAGGCGGTGAATTGTTTTAGCCTGTCTGCCTGTGACCTCGCTCATTCTCATAGCGGCTCTGCCTGTTGGTGCAGCAAGAAGCACACGAAGCTTTTTCTTCTCAAAGAGCTCAAGTATGCCGTTGAGAGCAGTTGTTTTGCCGGTGCCCGGGCCGCCTGTGAGAACCAACAGACCCTTGGTTACGGCAGTTTTAATGGCAAGCTTTTGCTTTTCTTCAAATTTTATGCCCTTGTGCTCTTCAATTTTTTCTATATCCTTATCGAGAGTGCGTCCCTCGGCAGGGGGAAAGCGGAGCATAACCTTTATTCTGTCGGCAATGCTCTTTTCGTCATAGTATTCATAGGGTAAAAACAGATAGCTTTTATCCTCAAGGAAATCCTCGATAATTTCTTTGTCTTCAATAAGGTCATCAATAACCGTCTGCACTTCATCGTGGTCTATACCAAGCAGCTCCTCGGCGGGCAAAATGATTTTGCCTCTGGGCAGGCAGGTGTGACCGTTTCTGAGATTATGTCTGAGAATGTGCAGAATACCTGCACGCTGACGGAAGATTGACTTCACTTCACCGGGGAAGGAGGCGGCAATTTCATCGGCTCGCTCAAAACGCATACCGATTTTATCTGAGCAGAGAATATAGGGGTTTTCCGATATTCTTTCAGGTGCCGCCGTACCGTAGGCCTTATATGCACTAAGGCACTCACTTGAATTCATGCCCACACGCTCAAGGGCAATTATGACCTCTCTGACAGCAAACTGACTTCGGAATTTTTCCGACATTTCCATAGCCTTATCCATAGAAATGCCTTTGATTTCTGCAAGCTCATGGGGATGATTTTCAAGCACATCAAAGGTGTTTTCGCCAAAACGCTCAACTATCTTCTGTGCCATTTTCGGGCCGATGCCCTTAACGGTGCCGCTTGAAAGATAGCGAAGCATATCACCTGCACTTTTGGGCATAGAGCGTTCGCAGGCTTCGGCTTTAAACTGAGTGCCGAAGGAAGGGTGCTTGGTCCACTGCCCCTTGACCTTAAGCTTTTCACCCACACAGCAGGAGGGCATGATTCCCACAACGGTAACAAGACTGCCTTCGTAGCTCAGGTCAATAACACTGTAACCGTTTTCAGGGTTAGTGTAGACAATATTTTCTATTGTGCCTTCAATAAAAGTCTCGCTGTTCACCCTTTCACCCTCCTTTTGCTTGAGTTTCATTTTATTATACTACAAAGAAGCAAAGCTTTCAATCATTATTTTCATTTAATTCACTAAGATGACAAAGCTCATTTTCACTTATAAAGTGTACTCTGCCGATACCGCTGATAATTTCTCTGCAGTGTCTTTTTGTGCAAGGAGAAATACCCTTATCCACTACATATACATTTCTGCTGCCTAAAACCATATATTTTGCCAAATAGCAGGCAGTGTAAACCTTGTCTGCAAGCAGTGCCTCATCTTCATCACAGTATATAACCGTGAAAACTCCGGTGCAGCTTTTTTTGCAAAGCAAAAGAGTGTAAACACAGCTGAGCAGGAAAAAAATTCCGATAATGACAAAAATTAGACAAAAACCGTGAAAAAGAGATTGTAGCATTAAATTCACCTCAATATATTTTACGCTGAAAATCCCTTTGCGTTCGGAATAATCGGGCTGAAAATATAATATACATTTTGTGTAAAACAGCAGCAAGGAGATGTATATCAATGGATTTTAAACCTGAAAAGAAAAAACTTTCAATGTCACAGCTGTCAGAAACAGTAACAGCACAGCAGAATGTAACGGCAGAAATTAATCTGCCTGATTATTGCAGCGATATAAAACGCATACTCAAATGTCTTATTATACCCGGGGTAACCTCTGTCAGTGTCAGCGGTGAGAATATAACTGCAAATGTTACGGCCGACATAAAGCTTATATATGTAGGAGAAAAGGATAAAATTGATTGCTATGAAACGCAGAAGGATTTATCCTTCACGGCAAAATGCAAGGCTATGCCCTCAGATGCTATAATAAGCCCCAAGGCAAAAACAAACTATGTCAACTGCCGTGCCACAAGTCAGCGCAGAATAAGCACTGAGGGGAATATTACGGTAAGCTTTGAAATTTATACCAAAGCTCAGAGAGAGGTGCTGACATCCTGTGAGGGTAAGGGAGTGCAGATAAAGCAGAAAAAAATATGCTGTGAAAAGCTTATTTGCCAAAGAGAAAAAGTCTTTGATATGGGTGAGACTCTTCAGGTACCCGCAGAAAAAGGCACTGTAGGTAAAATCCTCAGAACCCACGCATATGCCGTGCTTGACTCTAAAAAAGCAGTTAGTGACAAGCTTCTTATAAAGGGACAGCTTTATACACAGGTGCTTTATTGCACTGACGGCGACGACAGCAGAGTTTCACTTCTTGAGCACACCATGCCCATAAGTCAGATAATTGATTTGCAGGGTATTGACGAAAACAGCCATTGCAAGGTCAGCCTTTTTGTCAGATGCCTCAGCGTGCAAAGAAAGTCCGATTCCTCCTCAAAGGGTTCACTGCTTGAAATAGGTGCAAAGGTTGCAGCATTTTGCAAATGCACCGTCAAAGAGGAGGTGCTTACCGTTGAGGACTGCTACAGTACCTCTCATGAAATTAAAACCGATTATGCTCTTGAGGAGTTTCTCAGCCCTGCGCAAAGCATAAATCAGCAGAAAACTATTAAGCAGACCCTCGATTTTCCTTCGGCAGATATAGCAAACATAACGGATATATGGTGCAGTGACGCTGCCTGCTCAATGAAGGGCAGCGGAAACACCGCAAAAGGGGAGTGCTCACTTGTTATATCTGTGCTTTATCTTGACAGCAAGGGTGTGCCGCAGTTCTGCGAAAAGAATGTTGACTTTGTTTTTGACAGCAAGCTCAGAGAGGCCTGTGAAAGCCTCAGATGCAATATGCACTGTGAGGTGAGAAGCATTGACAGCACTCTTACGGCTAAAGATAAAATTGAGCTGAAAATTGAAACAGGAATCAGTGCAGACATTTATTCCTGCCTGAATAAGAGAATACTCAGAGGTATAGAGGTGCTCTCTGAAAAAGAAAAAGCCGACATGGCGGCACTGACGGTTTATTTCCCCTCAAAGGATGAAAAGCTGTGGGATATAGCAAGGCGATACAGTACCACTGCTCAGGCGATAAGGGCAGAAAACTCTCTTGAGGGTGACACTGCCGAAAATGCGGAAATGCTTCTTATTCCCGCTGTGTGATAAAATAAAAATCGGGCACGGTTTTTCCGTGTCCGAAGGTTTAATGATATATTATAAGCAAAATAAGAGCTGTCAGATGCAAAAGAATAATTGCAGGCAAACCGAGCATAAAGCGTTTGTGCAGAGTTTTGTGGCGGATAAGGCGCATAGTTATATATTCCGATAAAGCACCGCCGAGAAGTGCTAAAACAAAAAGGGTGCCTTCGCTTATTCTGAAAGAGCCCTTTTTGGCCCTGTGCTTATCTGCACAGGTGACACCTGCCGTGATAAGGGAAATCAGGGCAAAGTAAATAAGGGGCAGAAGCTCCGGCCTCATTATCTTCTCTCTAAGGGCAGAAGGTCACCTTCAGTCATAATGACCGTTGTGCCGTTGGCTCTTTCACGGGCGTAATTTTTTGCAACTGCGAAAACGCTGTGGCAAAGGGGGCAAACGGCAAAGCTTACATTCTTATCCTCTGCCGAGAGCTTGGCAACGAGAGAGGTGTCAACTGCCGTGAAAAGACGCATGCCTGCAGTTTTATCACAAACGGGGCAAACAACGGGGTTGGAAATGCCGTCGTCATTTGCGTGAGCTTTATTTATTGTGCTTATAGCCATAATTTGTTACTCCTTAAATATACTGATTATATTTTAGTGCCTTTTATCTTTTATGTCAAGAGTCAAAGGCAAAAAGGCGGTGGTTAAAATAAAAAGGCTTTTGGCATTGCTTTTATGTGCTGTTACATTATTCTCTTTCAGCGGCTGCCACCTGCTCACCAGTGACGATAGCGAAAATCTTGATTTCCACGAAAATGCCGCCTATGACAGCGAGATGATAGACGAGGATGATGATTCCTTTATTTTCACATGGCTGAGCTATATGGAAATTGCCGTGACAAACACCCTTAAAAGCGAAGATGCCTACACCGCATATATCGGCACTCACTTTAAGAATATGAAGTGCATTGGTGTGACGGACTGCTTTGTGCAGGTAAGACCCTTTGCGGATGCTCTTTATAATTCGGCATTTTTTCCTCTGAGTACCCATGCCGAAAAGGCGGATTTTGATGTGCTCGGGGCAATTATTGCCGTGGCAGAAAAATATGATATATCAGTTCACGCATGGATAAACCCCTACAGAACGGCGGGAGACATATCCTGCTTTTCAGCCCTGGGCATAGAAAACAGCGATGCTGTAGTTACGCCCTCGGGCACATATTTTAACCCCGCCTCGGTTAAGGTGCAGCGGCTGATTCTTGACGGTGCAAGGGAGCTGTTGAAAAACTATAATATAAAGGGCATACACATTGACGATTATTTTTATCCGCCTGATATGAACTCTGCCGATAAAAAGCAGTTTGAGCTTTATAAAGAGAAAGGCGGAGAGCTGAGTTTAGCTCAGTGGAGACGCGAAAATGTAAACACTCTGCTGAGAAGCCTTTATGCTGTGGTGAAGTCCTTCGGTGAAGATAAAATATTTTCCGTAAGCCCCTCGGGGAATATAGACAAAAATATAAATCAGCTCTATGCCGATGTTAAGCTCTGGTGCAGTGAAGAAGGCTACTGCGATATAGTGCTGCCTCAGATTTATTTCGGCTTTGAAAATGAAAGCCTGCCTTTTATAAAAACACTGTCCCTGTGGGCGGAAATGAACCGTGGGCACAAGGTGAAAATAGTACCCGCGCTGGCACTTTATAAGGCGGGCAAAGAGGATATCTATGCAGGCGAAGGGGGAAGGGATGAGTGGATAAACAATTCTGATATGCTTAAAAGGCAGATTGAGGAGGTTTATAAAAGAAATATAAACTCATTTGCCCTTTACAGTGCCTCATATATAAATTTTTCTGAAACTTTTTTGAAAGATGAGCTTAATAATCTTAAAAGTGTGATATAATAACTCAGTTAATGCAAAACAAAGGAATTGTAATATGAATACGAAAACGAGAAATCTTATAATAGGAATAATGCTGTTTGTGCTGACTTGTGCGGCAGGACTCACCTTTATGCACTTTGCTCTCAGGGGGCAGATTGAGGATGTCTTTGAGGGTGAGGACATAACTCAGAGTGCCGATGAGGCTCTGCTGGGTTTGGGTAAGGAAAAAGCACCGAAGGCAGAGGGTGCTTTGTGGATTTACGAAAACAGTGACCTGCCTTTTGACAGCAGCGAAAAGCTCAGCAAGGCGGCGGATAAAATTGACAAAGAAGCCTTTAAATATGTTTTTCTCAGACCTGAGAAGCTGACTGACAGTGACGGTAAGCTGATTGCTCAGGCTCTTTCAGACCTGAAAACCGCATCGGGGATTTTTCGGGAAAAAGGCTTCAAGGCTTATTGCCTTATTTCAGCAAACAGCCATATAAGTGCCGTAAGCGAAATTATGAAGCACACCGACGGTCTTATTGTTAGTGCAGAGAGCCTTGGTGTAGACAAGCTTAATAACACACTTCTTAAAATAAAAGCAGTTTGTGCTACAGATACAAAATATAAGGTTTTTGCAAAAATAAGCCTTGATACGGATACGGTGAAATTCAATAAAAAAAGTGTTGTCGGCATTTGCTTCGATATAGACGAAAGCACCGACACCGAGAAGCTTTTATATTGGGACAAGGTTCTTGATGTGGCAAAAACCAAAATGATTTGCAGCGTTGACCTCAGGAATATTGCAGATAAAAAAGCAAGCCCGGATTCGGCACTGAAAACCCTCTATTCTGTCAGAGAACTCAAAGCTCTCGGCATAAGGGCATTCACATCCTATAAGGCAGTGATGAAAAACTATCAGAACAGCTTTTCCGCAGTTTATGAATACATAACCGGGGGGATAGTGCCTGAGCTTGCCTTCCGTCAGGTGGGCATAACGGGCTATAACGGAGAAACCGTCAGCGTCGGTGAATTCAGCAGGGAAATTGAAATTTACGGCTCAAATCTTTTCCCCGTATATATTGACGGCGTAAAGCTTTCTTTAGGAGAAACGGGCAGTAAAAGGATAGCTCTTTCTCTCGATGAAGAAAAAAAGAGCTATAACATACAGCAGTGCGGAAAAGAAACCGAATATAAGGTGGACTATCTTTTCAGCGGTGAGCTTATAGACTCTATTTCGCCCGAAGCATCGGTTTTTGCCTCGCCGAAAGAAAGGCTCAGAGTGGTTGTTGTTGCTTATTCAAAGGCTGAAATAACCGTAAAAATGGGAGCGAAAAGATATGAGGCAAAGCCTGCAAGCAATAATAAGGCATGTTATACTGCCTTTGTTGCCAATATAAAAATGCCCTCGGGTAAAGAGGAAATAGAATCACTCGGACAAATGAAGATAGTGGCCTCCTATAACGGCAACACCGTGCAAAAAGACGGCCCCACAGTTATCCCTGCCGATGTTGCAGTGACACAGCAGAGCACAACCCATGCCTTTGTGGGTAACTATAACCCGGATTTGCCTGAGGATGCTTATGAATACACCACCTTAGCACCTACGCTTCCCTCGGTGCAGACAACAACACTGCCGTCACTGTCGGCTCCCGGATACAATTCCTACACCGGCAATCAGATGTGTGTTGTCACAGTGCCTTATGCAGACACATGGCCCTTGATTGACGGTGATGACACCTATGTGCCACATTACACACCTCTGCCTTACGGAACTGTTGATTACATAACAGGTGAAAGTGAAGCCTATAACGAGGATGACGGTGAGCAGGTTTATTTCTATGAGTTAGCTTCCGGCAGAAAGGTCAAACGCAGTGCGGTGGGGCTTATTGCAAAGCAGAATTACAGCACAAATGCTATGAGTGTTGTTTCCTGCACAGGCTCAGGAGGTACCCTGACAATTAAGCTTAAAACTGATTGGCGTGTACCCTATGACTTTTACTATTCGCCGCAGAACTACTATTCGGCTTACGGCAAGGTTTATAATGTAACCTCGTTTACAGCCGGCACAATACAGTTTGATTTTTATCATACCTCGTCGGTACAGGGCAGTATTGATGCTGCACTGAGCGATGTGGTTTCCTCGGCAGTGTTCACACCCTCTCAGGGCAAGGTGACGCTTACAATGCCTCTTCGTGCCACAGGCAGATTTTACGGCTGCAGTGTTGAATATGACCAAAGCGGCTATCTTACCATAACAGTGCACAATAAGCCCAAGACTCTTTCAGGCTCGGTTATACTTCTTGACCCGGGACACGGCGGAGATGACCCGGGGGCACTGGGTCTTTCCGGCGGAGTGTATGAGAGCAATGTCAACTATGCACTTGCATATTACACAAAGCTTGCCCTTGAAAAAAGAGGTGCCACGGTCTATCTCACAAGAGGTGGAAACACAAGCGTTTCTCTTGAGGAAAGAAAGGCAATGGTGCGCTCACTCAAGCCTGACTTTTTCCTTTCAATTCACTGCAACGGCTCAACGGATAAGAGTAAAATCGGCACTGCGGTTTATTATTACAAGCCCTTCTCTTTTTCTCTTGCTCAGAATGTTTATAATAACCTGCTGTCTGTTTTCAGAAACAGCCTTTATGCAGGTCAGAGCAGCCTTTACGGCAGCCTTGCAGACGGCACTGCTTATTATCCTTTCAGCGTTACAAGGCTTGAGGACTGCCCAAGTGTGCTTATTGAAACAGGCTTTATCACCAATGATAACGAGTGTATGAAGCTTATTGACTCAGGCAATCAGCAGCTTTTGGCAGAAGCAATTGCCAAGGGTGTTGAAAGCACAGTCAATGCATAAACAAAAGAGCTATCACTCCCGGTATGCCGAAAATGCCGCTAAGGGCAAGACTTATGTAGCTCACGGCAATGCCCACACCTGTTATGGGTGTCAGTATGTTAACTGCAAAAAGGGCACCTATGCCGGAAACACCTGAGAGTAAAATGCTTTTTATAAAATGCCCTGATTTATATGAGACGGCAAAAACAGCCACGGCAAGAACCGCTGCGGCAATAAGGCAAAAAGAAAGCGTGCTTGACATAAAAATCACCTTGGGATATAATTTGACTGAAAAATCTCTATTAAATAATATAAGCTCACATCTCAGATTATGATAAGGAGAACAGGAAAATGAAAATTCTTAAACTTACACCTGCAATAAAGGATAATATCTGGGGCGGTACCCGACTTTCAAAGGAATTTGAAATGGTTTCCTTCACAGACAGACAGGCGGAGGCATGGGTGCTTTCATGCCACGGTGACGGTGAATGTATAATTGAAAACACTGAATTCAAGGGAAGAACGCTCAGTGATGTGCTTTCTGATGAGGGTAAAGGCTATCTTGGCACAAACTGCGATAAATATGAGTTTTTTCCCCTTCTTATCAAGCTTATTGATGCCAACGATGACCTTTCAATCCAGGTTCATCCTGACGACGAATATGCAATGCGGGTCGAGGGTGAATACGGCAAAACAGAGGCATGGTACATTATGGACTGTGACGAAAACTCAGAGCTTATCTACGGCTTTAAAAAGGATATAACCAAAGAGGAATTCAGACGCAGCATTGAAGAAAACACCCTTTCGGAATATGTAAACAGAGTGAAGGTTAAAAAGGGCGATGTGTTCTTCATTGAGGCAGGCACACTTCACGCCATTTGCAAGGGCATACTTTTAGCTGAGGTGCAGCAGAATTCCAACACAACCTACCGTGTTTACGATTATGGCAGGCTGCAAAACGGCAAGCCCCGTGAACTTCATATTGAAAAGGCAATTGATGTCACTTCACTCAAGGCTGCAGATGCCGACGGCAAACCTATGGGCGAGGAGGTTGACTTGGGAACCTACAGCGAAACCATGCTGGTTGACTGCGAGCTTTTCACAATGAAGCGCCTTGATGTAAGAGAAAGCGCAAAGATTGTGGCAGACAGCACATCCTTTGTGTCACTTGTTGCTCTTGAGGGCAACGGTGTGGTAATGCACGGCGACACCTGCATCACTCTTTATAAGGGCGAAAGCCTTTTTGTGCCGGCAGGCTTCGGCGAAGCTGAAATTCTCGGCAGTGTAACGGTGCTGGAATCGAGAGTGAAATAAGTGTAGGCTGACATTTGTTTACAAAATATGATAAAATTAGTTATAAATATAAGGAGGAAAAATAATATGAAAAATTTTAAAAAAGCCATCAGTCTATTACTTGTCCTTGTTATTGCAATGGGGATGTTTGCGGTTTCTGCTTCAGCTATGCAGATATTTGTCAAAAACATTGAGGGCAAAACTATTACTCTTGAGGTTGAACCCAACGACTCTATTGATGCAATCAAAGCCAAGATTCAGGAAAAAGAGGGCATTGCCCCTGATGAACAGAGGCTGATTTTTGCCGGCAAGCAGCTTGAAGAGGGCAAAACTCTTTCAGATTATAACATTCAGAAAGAGAGCACTATTCATTTAGTTCATAATATCAGAGAGCCTGAAGCAGAAGAATGTGACTGCATTTGTCATAGTGACAATGTTTTTTCATGGCTCATAAAGCTTGTCTGCTTTATCGCTTCAATTGCAACACAAAGTGAAGTAAAGTGCTGTGCCTGCTGAGTGTAAATATCAATAATAAAAATCTCCCATGTGCATTTTTACACATGAGAGATTTTCTTTATGTATGCTTTCTTTTCCTGAAAAGCAGGAATGTGGCGGCTGCTGTAAGCAGCAGCATGCTCATCTGCACATGGGGGAAAAGGTGAGCACCTATATGCTCTGCAATTTGTCCGAAAAGAATTGGGGCAAAGAGTATGGCTGAGTTTGATGAAGCCATTTGCAGCCCGATGAGTGACTGTGAAAGCTCTTCACCGAAGTGAACCGGTGCCAGGTGTGTAAGATTCGGGAAAAGAGGCCCGTTGCCAAGACCTATCATAAACAGACCTATTGTGGTAAAGGTGAGATTCAAAGGCAGTATAAGCAGAATAATTGCAATAAAGGTTATGCACTCACCTAAGACTATAATCTGTTTGGGTGAAAGTTTTTTTGAAAGAAAGCCGCTGAGTACTCTGCCAAGGGTCATGCCGAGAAAATAAAATGTAACGCACTCGGCACCCTGCTTTTCCGTTATACCCTTTGATTCAACCAAAAATGTTGCCGCATAAACAAGGCAGATTGATTCAATTGCACACGAGCCTATAAACATAATAAGAGTAGGCTTGACCTTAGGCATAGACAGTGCTTTTTTTATGCTTATTGTTTTTTGTACTACCTCAGGCTCAGCTTTCTTTTCCTTCACCTTTTTCCATACAGGTAAGGTGAAAAGCACAAGCATGGCAATTGAAAGCTGAATAAAGAACATAGTTCTGAAGCCGCCGCGCCAATTGCCGTCACCAATGGCAAGGGACATAAGATAGGGGCTTATTGTAACTCCCACACCGTAGGAGGAGTGAAGAAAGCTCATCTGTGAGGCGTTGTAATTGACGGCAACATAGTTATTAAGAGCCGTGTCAATTGAGCCTGCACCGAGACCTAAGGGAATTGCACTAAGGCAGAGCATAACCATATTATCTGAAAATGAAAAGCTCAGAAGTGCAGCACAGGTGAGCATGGTACTCATAAAGGTGACCTTTGCCGTGCCGAAACGCTTTATAACCGTGGCACTTAAAAGGCTTGAAACAATTGTGCCCGTTGCGTGTATGACGGTAATAAAGTTAGCATATGAAACGGGCAGAACCATCTCACCGTAAATTGCAGGCCATGCCGCACCTAAAAGTGAGTCCGGTATGCCGAGACTTATATAAGCTATATAAATTATTATAATGAGTAGAGTTGCCATTTAATCCTCCGTAATTTTACATCCCTCTGACACTGCACTGCAAAGATAGCTTTCAGTGTAGTCGTTTTTCAGTGCCTCAAGGCATTTTTCGGCACTCTGCTTATCCTCAAATATACCGAAAACGCTGGGGCCGCTGCCACTCATACAGGCACATTTTGCACCGTGCTTTCTCATTATATCCTTAATTATAACTCTGTCACTGACATCAATGAACTGCTCAAAAACATTGTCAACCTTATTATAAATGCTTTGCATATCGCCTTTCATCACGGCCTGAAGCATACCGCTTTTATCAAGGTGCCGTACGCGCTCGGCTGTGTCGAAGGCAGAGTATGCTGCCGCCGTTGAAACATCCTGAGAAGGCTTCACTATTATAATATAAGGCAAATTAAGCTCGGGCAGGTGGGAGAGTACAGTGCCCGTATATTGGGCCAGCATTGTGCCGCCTATTGCACAGAAGGGAACATCAGCACCCACCTTTTCGCCTATTCTGATAAGGTCTTTTTCTTTAAGTGATGTGCCGAATATTTCATCAAGTGCCACAATAACAGCCGCACCGTCGGCACTGCCGCCTGCAAGACCTGCCGCGTGGGGAATATTTTTTTCAATGTGAATGTGCAAACCCGCGTCCTCAATATTGTTGAAGCTTAAAAATGCCTTAGCCGCCTTATGGGCGATGTTTTTTTCGTCAGTGGGGATACCTTCAATGTTGCAGGTGATTTTTATATCTTTGCTCTCGATTTTTTCCACTGTTACCTCATCGTAAAGGGACACGCTCTGCATTATCATAAACAGGTCGTGATAGCCGTTTTCAAGGCGTGAGAGTATGTCGAGCATAAGATTAATTTTTGCGTAGGCTTTAACTGTAATTTTCATGCTGTGCCTCCTTTGCGGTTTAAATTTCAAACCAGCGTGAAACCCTGTTGCCGAGTGCCATAGGTCTGGTGTATTCCCTTGCATAAATGAGCATATCCTTTGCTTTGTCGGCACCCTCCATAGCATCATAAAGAGTGGCGATTGTGAGTCTGCCGGGAATATTATCTGCATCCTTAACTTTTATTGAAACGGTTTTGCTTTCGTTTTCATAAAGATCAAAGAAATTGTCGCTGAAAGCATTGGTTTCGCCTTCAATATCAAGTAAAACATATCTTGCATAGCTGTCGGCTGTCAGAGTGATTTCTGCTGTGTCGCCCTCTGCACTTACAGTATAGCCGATGTTAGAGGGCTTAAGAGCAAGGTCTTTGTTTTCGCAGAAAATCTTGTTGTTTTCGCTGATGATGTTGCCCTTTTCATCGTAAAGTGACATAACAAGAATATCGTTTGTCTTGTTAAACTTTTTCTTTTCAAAGCTGAAAATCTCTTTGGTTTTGTTTGCAGGAATATAAACCTCAAGAATATTTTCCTTTTCGTTACCGTCTGAGAGTGAAAGGGTCTTAAGCACAGCAGTGCCTGTGAAATTATCGCCGCTTTCAGATGTTATATATACATTGATTCTGTCTTTTTCTTGCGTAGCACTGATGTGAATTTGCTCATAGAAGTGCTTTGAGTGGTACATAAGAGCCTTTTTATTAGCCCCGAAATCTATGCCTGCCCATGAAGCACCTGCCCATATATCGTTGAGCTGCCAATAAAGAGTGCCGTGGCAGATATCGCCTATGCGTCTGAAATGTTCAACAGCCTCTTTCATATACTCCATCTGCAAAAGCTGAGTGAAATATACCTTGTAATCCTCTTTGCCGTTTAGAGCAAAGTGCTTGGTGAGATAATATCTGAGCCTTTCCTCACCCATGTCGCATTTCTGATGAGGCTTCAGTGAAGTGTGAGGATAGGACTGCATACCGAACTCACTGCAGAAGCGGGTTTTGCGTGTTTTCCAGAAGTTTTTATCCTCATAGCCGTGCCATACATTCCAAAGATGAGTGTCGCCGTATTTATCGGAGTTCATATTTTTCATATATTCCCCTGAACTTGGGCTTGTGGGGTGATAGGGTGTTATGCCGTCAAGCTTCTCTAACAGCTCGGGGAGCTTCTTATAGAAGAAATCACCTGCCGAGTTAATGAAGCTCGTCATAGGAAGCCATGCCATGGACATGCTTTCTATTTCGTTGTTGCCGCACCACAGTGCAAGGCAGGCGTGGTGCTTGAGACGGGGAACATTCTGCTCAATTTCCTGAAGGGCACTTTTGAGAAAGTCTTCTCTCATAAAGGGATAGCCGCAGCAGGCAAAGGCAAAGTCCTGCCACAGAAGAATGCCCAGCTCGTCGCACATATCATAAAATTCATCGCTTTCATAAAAACCGCCGCCCCACACGCGAAGCATATTCATATTTGCCTCTTTGCAGGATGAGAGGAGATTATAAAGTCTTTCGCTTGTTATGTTGGTGTAAAGACCGTCCATAGGGATATAGTTGGCACCTTTTGCAAAAATCGGCTTGCCGTTTAAAACAAAGCAGAAGTTTGTGCCGTATTTATCTTTTCTTCTGTCAAGGGAGATGGTTCTGAAGCCTATGCGCTTGGCTTTTTCGCTGAGTATTTTTCTGCCCTTTTTAAGCACTGCTTTAAGGGTATAAAGGGGCTGCTCACCGTAGCCGCTGCACCACCAGAGCTCGGGATTGTCAACTGTAATTGTGAGGGCTTTTTCACCCTCGGGTACTTTGTAGGTTTGCTCTTTGCCGTCAGGTGAGGTCATAACAACTGACAGATTTTCACCTTCACCTGAGTTTTCAAGAGTGAAGCTGCATTCGATTGTGCCTGTTCCCTTGTTTACCTGCTGCTTTACCTCAAAAAAGTCAATTACGCCGTGAGAATAAAGCTTGATTTCACAGTGTCCGCTTATGCCCTGTGCATCAAGCTCCGGGCCAAAATCCCAACCGAAGTGACAGCCGCACTTTCTTATGTGGGGATGTCCTACGGTGCCGTTTGAGTTCCAAGGGAGCTTAAGAGTTTTCTGCTTGTCTCTTATGTGCCTTCTGAGTGAAAGGAACTTGACTTCAATTTCGTTTTCGCCCTCTTTTATGCAGGGTCTGATGTCAAAGTTATACTGAAGGTGGATATTATGAGTTTCGGCAATCATTATTCCGTTTATGTAAACCTCGCTGAGGGTGTCAAGCCTGTCAAAGTGAAGTATGGCTTTTTCTTCCCTGAGCATAGCCTTAGTGACAGTGAAGGTTCTTTTATAGCTTCTGTCAAAGTCACTCATTTTAAAATATACTTCGTCGCTTTCACACTGCTGAATGTCGGGGAGTACCCCGTGGGATATAAGGTCACCAAGGTCAAGACCGGGCACCGTTGCCTCATACTCTTTTTGTGTGTATTCGTCGTGTAAAGTCCACTTTCCGTCAAGATTAATTGTAGTCATAACGCACCGCCTGATTTTTATTGTGATTATATTATAATGTAAAAGGCGGCAGTTATCAAGTGCAACGGCAAAAAAAGAGGGGAAATCACAGGGTGAGCTTGTAGCTTGTGGGAGTCGGACAACACTTGGTGCTGATTCTCTGTAAAAACAAAAATAAAACTTTTATTAATATCACTTTTAACATTGACATTTCGCTGCCGCTGTGATAGAATAATATGAAATCAGAAGAGAACTAAACAGCAAGGCAGTCTTGCGGCATGAACTCGGTGTGCAAAGTGTAGGAAACTCCTTGCATAGGGGTTCTTTTTTTACGAAGCGGAGGAAGATTATGAAAGCATTTAAAGCAAAGGCTGTATATCAGAACGGTTCATTCCGGTCTCTTCCCTTATTTACAGAAAACGGAATAGTTATTTCCCGAGAAGCCTATGAAGGGGATATTATTTCCTTTGAAGATAAATATATTTTTCCCGGTTTTGCAGATGTTCATGTTCATTTGCGTGAGCCGGGTTTTTCTTATAAAGAGACTATCGGTACCGGTACTCTGGCGAGTGCTCACGGCGGTTACACCGCTGTTTGCTCAATGCCTAACCTTAAGCCCGTACCCGACAGTGCGGAAAACCTGAAACAGCAGCTTGACATTATAGAGCGAGACGCCTGCATTGATGTTTATCCCTATGCAGCCATTACTGTGGGTCAGATGGGTGAGGAGCTCTCTGATATGGACGCTTTGGCAAAAGATGCTGTGGCTTTTTCTGATGACGGCAGAGGTGTGCAGAGTGATGAGCTTATGGAAAAGGCAATGCTCAAGGCTAAGGCTCTGGGCAAAATGATAGTTGCTCACTGCGAAGTCAATGACCTGCTCAGGGGCGGTTACATTCACGACGGTGAATATGCCAAAACTCACGGGCACAGAGGCATCTGCTCAGAAAGTGAATGGAAGCAGATTGAAAGAGACTTGAAGCTTGTTGAAAAAACAGGCTGTGCCTATCATGTATGCCATATTTCTGCTAAAGAAAGTGTCGAGCTTATCCGTCAGGCAAAGGCAAAGGGGCTTGATGTCACCTGCGAAACAGGTCCCCATTATCTTATTCTTGATGACAGTAACCTTCAGGAGGAGGGCAGATTCAAGATGAATCCCCCTCTGAGAAGCAGGCAGGACAGGCTTGCCCTTATTGAAGGCATAAAAGACGGCACAATTGATATGATAGCAACAGACCATGCACCTCACTCAGCAGAGGAAAAGGGCAGAGGACTTGAAAAAAGCCTTATGGGCATAGTGGGAATTGAAACTGCATTTCCTCTTATGTACACCTACTTTGTTGAAACGGGAATTATATCTCTTGAAAAGCTGATAGCTCTTCTGAGTGATAACCCGAGAAAACGCTTCGGTCTGCCCGGTGGCACTGCCTGTGGAGAAAGCGCAGACTTCACCGTTGTTGACCTTAGTGAAGAATACACAATAAACAGCAGTGATTTTTACTCAATGGGCAGGGCAACACCCTTTGAGGGATACAAGGTAAAGGGCAAGATAATTCACACATATAAAGGTGCAGAAAAGATATTTTAAGGAGGATGTCAAATGACACAGGGAATTTACACTGTGGTGAGCAACAAGGCTCTCACAGACAGTGTTTATAAAATGGTGCTTCAGGGCGACACTTCAGCGCTCACAGCCCCGGGACAGTTTGTTAACCTGACTGTTGAAGGCTGTTATTTGAGACGCCCCATTTCAGTTTTTGACTGGGACGAAAAGACAGTAACAATCATCTATAAGGTAGTAGGTGAGGGTACTGAGAAAATGGCTCAGTGGCCGCAAGGCTATGAATGTGATGTGCTCGTGGGTCTGGGCAACGGCTTTGATATGTCAAAAAGCGGTGAGGCTCCAGTGCTCATAGGCGGCGGTGTAGGTATTCCTCCTATGTACGGACTTTGCAAGAGGCTGATATCTCAGGGCAGGAAGGTTAAGGTTATCTTAGGCTTCAATAAAGAAAGCGAAATTTTCTGCAAGGAGGATTTCGAGAATATAGGTGCTGAAACCTATGTTACTACCGTCGACGGCTCAGTGGGCATAAAGGGCTTTGTTACAGACGCACTTAAGGATATGACATACACATATTTCTATACCTGCGGACCGATGCCTATGTTCAAAGCCATTGAAAGCACTGCAGTGACAAGCGGTCAGTATAGCTTTGAGGAAAGAATGGGCTGCGGCTTCGGTGCGTGTATGGGCTGCAGCTGCAAAACAAAATACGGCAACAAGAGAATCTGCAAAGACGGTCCTGTGCTTGAAAGGGAGGAGATAATATGGTAAACACAAAGGTTAATCTCTTAGGCTTAGAGCTTGATAATCCCGTTATCCCTGCTTCAGGCACCTTTGGCTTCGGCTATGAATATGCAGAGCTTTACGATATCAACTGCCTGGGCTCAATTTCCTTTAAGGGTACCACCTTGGAGAGCCGCTTCGGCAACCCAACACCCAGAATTGCAGAATGCACAATGGGTATGATAAACTCTGTAGGTCTGCAGAATCCGGGCGTAGAAAAGGTAATAAGTCAGGAGCTTCCCAAGCTCAGGGCTGTATATAACAAAAAGGTAATTGCAAATGTGGGCGGCTTTGCCGTAGAGGAATACCAGAAGTGTGCTTCACTTCTCGACAAAGAAGATCAAGTGGGAATATTGGAAATCAATATCAGCTGCCCGAATCTTCATGCAGGCGGAAAAAACTTCGGTGTAACGGCTGACGGTGCATTTAAGGTCATAGAGGCTGTTAAAAAGGTTACAACCAAGCCCGTGCTTGCAAAGCTCACACCCAATGTAACGGATATAACTGAAATTGCCCTTGCCTGTGAAGAAGCAGGAGCAGACGGCATCAGTATGATAAACACGCTTCTGGGCATGAGAATAGACCTTAAGACAAAGAAGCCGGTTATCGCAAATAAAATGGGTGGCTTCTCAGGTCCTGCAATTTTGCCTGTGGCTCTCAGGGCAGTTTATCAGGTTTATGAAAAGGTGAATATCCCCATAGTGGGTATGGGCGGTATATCATCGGCCAAGGATGTCATCGAAATGATGCTTGCAGGTGCCACTGCAGTTCAGGTCGGTGCTGCAAACTTAGTAAATCCTTATGCTTGCCGTGATATAATCAATGATTTGCCGGCAGTCATGGAAAAATATAACATATCAGACTTACATGAAATTATCGGAGGTGCTCACTAATGGGTAGAGATGTAATTGTTGCTTGCGATTTCAGCAGCAAAGAGGAAGTTTTTAAGTTCCTTGACAAGTTTGAAGGCAAAAAGCCTTTCGTTAAAATCGGTATGGAGCTTTTCTATGCAGAAGGCCCCGAAATTGTAAGAGAAATAAAGAAGAGAGGTCACAAGATTTTCCTTGACCTCAAGCTTCACGATATCCCCAACACAGTTAAAAAGTCAATGAGTGTGCTTTCAAATCTTGATGTTGATATCACAAACCTTCACGCAGGTGGCACCAAGCGTATGATGGAAGCAGCACTTGAAGGCCTCACAAGAGCAGACGGCACAAGACCTCTGCTTATTGCGGTAACTCAGCTCACATCAACAGATCAGGAAAGCATGGAAAATGACCTGCTCATTAAGGAGCCTATTGACAAGGTTGTTATGCACTATGCCAAGAATGCTGCCGATGCAGGCCTTGACGGTGTTGTTTGCTCACCTCTTGAGGCAGGCAAGGTTCATGAAACCTGCGGTGAGAAGTTCCTCACAATCACTCCCGGTGTGCGCTTTGCAGACGGTGACATCGGTGACCAGAAGAGAGTTATGACTCCTGCCGAGGCTAAGAAAATCGGTTCAGACTATATTGTAGTGGGCAGACCAATCACTGCAGCAGCTGACCCTGTGGCAGCATATGAGAGATGCCTCGCTGAATTTGTAGGTTGAGAATGAATTGGCTTTGCCAAGGAACTGTCGATATGTTGCCAAGGCAACTCGATATATTTGCCGGAAGGCAAATTCGATATGTTTTACTTTGTAAAACTCGATATGATGAAATAAAAGATTTCATCGAGACGTAAAAATGTAAATTAAACGAAAGGAAAGATATAATCATGGAAAAACTAATCGCAAAAGACTTACTTTCAATCGGAGCTGTGTTCCTTCGTCCTCAGCAGCCCTTCACATGGGCAAGCGGAATCAAGAGCCCCATTTATTGTGACAACAGACTTACCCTCACATCACCTGCTGTGCGCACTGATGTAGAAACAGGTCTTGCAAAGACAATTCTCAAATATTATCCCGACTGCGAGGTTATTATGGGCACCTCAACAGCAGGCATTGCTCATGCAGCTATCGTCGGTCACATTCTCGGTCTCCCCATGGGTTATGTAAGAAGCGGCCACAAGGACCACGGCAGAGGTAACCAGATCGAAGGCAAGCTGGAAAAGGGTCAGAAGGTAGTAGTTGTTGAAGACCTTATTTCAACAGGCGGCAGTGTACTTGAGGTAGTTGAAGTTCTCCGCGAAGCAGGTGCCCAGGTTCTCGGCATTGCTTCAATCTTCACCTACGGTATGAAGAAGGGCATTGACAGAATGGCTGAAGCCGATGTTATAAACTACTCACTTTCAAACCTTGATGCAGTTGCCGAGGTTGCTGCTGAAGAAGGCTATATCGAAAAGGAAGACATTGCACGTCTTCTCAAGTTCAGAGACAACCCCTCTGATGAAAGCTGGATAGGTGGCAACGCATGAGAAGTCTTATCAATATTCTCGACCTGACAACCGAAGAAATTGATAAAATGCTTGACACTGCCGATGACATTATTGCAAACCCGAAAAAATATTCCGAGGTTTGTCACGGCAAAAAACTGGCAACACTTTTCTTCGAGCCCTCAACAAGAACAAGACTCAGCTTTGAGGCAGCCATGTATGAGCTCGGCGGTAATGTGCTCGGCTTCTCAGAGGCTAATTCCTCATCGGCAGCCAAGGGCGAAAGCGTGGCTGATACAACAAGAACAGTGTGCTGCTATGCAGACATTATAGCTATGCGTCATCCTAAAGAGGGTGCACCTCTTGTTGCTTCAATGAACTCCAGCGTACCTATTATAAATGCAGGTGACGGCGGTCATAATCACCCCACACAGACACTCACCGATCTTCTGACAATCAGAAGAAAAACAGGCAAGCTCAGTGATTTCACCATAGGCTTCTGCGGTGACCTTAAATTCGGCAGAACGGTACACTCACTTATTCAGGCTCTTTCACGCTATAAGAATATCAGAATTGTTCTTATTTCACCTAACGAGCTGAAGGTTCCCTCATATATCAAGCACGATGTGCTCAGAAAGAACGGTATTGAATATAAGCAGACCACTGACCTTGAAAGTGTGCTTCCCGAGCTTGATGTGCTTTATATGACAAGAGTTCAGCGTGAGCGTTTCCTTTCAGAGGAAGAATATATCAGACTGCGCGACAGCTATATTCTCACCCGTGAAAAGCTTAAAAACGCAAAAGAAAGCCTCACCATACTTCATCCGCTGCCCAGAGTTAACGAAATTTCCGTGGATGTTGACGATGACCCGAGAGCGTGCTATTTTGAGCAGGCGCTTTGCGGCAAGTTTGTGAGAATGGCTCTTATTATGGAGCTGTTGGGCATTCATTTAGATTAAGGAGAGGAGACAGAATATGCATATAGATTCAATTAAAGAAGGCATTGTTATTGACCATATCACTGCCGGCAACGCTATGACAATTTACGGTCTTCTCGGCTTTGATAAGCTTGAATGCAGCATTGCAATTATCAAAAATGTTTCAAGCAAAAAAATGGGCAAGAAGGATATTATCAAAATCGACAGCAACATAGATATCAACCTTGAAGCCCTCGGCTATATTGACCCGGGTGTTACAATTGATATTATCAGAGACAGCGTTCTCGTGGAAAAGAGAAGCGTTGACCTTCCCGAAAGACTTCACGGTGTGCTCAGATGCAAAAATCCCCGCTGCATCACATCCTGCGAGCAGGAGCTCGAGCAGGTATTCATGCTGACGGACAAGGACAGGAAAATTTACAGATGTATGTACTGTGAAGCAAAGGCATAAAATATTTTGAACGCGTATAAAAGGCAGGAATGGTATGAAAAAACCTTTCCCGCCTTTTTTGCCGTTAATACAGGCAGTCGGCATGGGAATTTATTAAGAATTTGTAAGAAAAATATCACTAAAAAATGTTGCCAAGTGTTTGTATTTATGTTATTATTAACTATATATGATAATTGACAGCGATCTTCGGAAGGTTTACATATGGCTAAAAGGTTTTACACGGTTTTACTTATAATGTTTTGTCTGTTTTCAGTCTTTTCCTTTGCTGCTTCGGCACAGGAAGGCTCATATTATCCGCCGCAGGAGGTAATGTGCATTGCCCACAGAGGTGACACTGCTTTATATGTGAAAAACTCAAAGGAGGCTGTTTTGTCAGCTTTCGGCAAGGGTGCGGATTTTGTCAGCGTTAACATCAGGAAGGCTGACAGCGGTGAGCTTGTGCTTTGCAGCGAAAATGCCACGCAGATAAAGGGCACCCCGTTAAAGGAAATGCTGTCTTTGCTGGGTGAAGAGGATATTCTCATTCTTGATTTTGACAGTGAGCTTAAAGATGAGGTTTATGACCTTCTCAGCGGTGAAGCTGCCCTTGCAAGAGCCTGGCTGAGAATAAAAGACAGTGCAAAAAATCTGAACAGATGGATTTCCTCAAAGGACGAAGAGCCTACGGTTATCGGTGTCTGCTCAAGCTTTAATATTTTTACGGTGCAGGGCTTTGTGGAAAAGCTTAATCATATGCCTGCCGTTCAGCTTCAGAGCAAAAACTATTTTAATGTTATGTACGGCTCTCTTTGCTGCAGCTACTATGCTTCACGGCAGGGTACAAGGGCAATTGCACCTATGTATAACCCTGACTTATGCGGTCAGAGAAGTGACAGTGAAGACGGCTGGAACGACCTTATAAATAAGAATTTCAGCATAATTGAAACAAATAATCTTGATGCTTTTATCTCTTACAGAGATAATGCACTCAAGCTGAAAGAAAATCTCAGTGCTCTTTTAAAAAAGGCGCAGGCTATAGACCCGGAGCTTTATTCTCTTGTCAGCAGAGAAAATCTGAAAGACAGCATTGAGGCGGCAAAACGGCTTGTTGTCGGAGGAATGGCTTCCTGCGACAAGCTGCAGAGTGCACATTCGGCACTGCTGCTGTCAATAAACAGCCTGACCCTTTCAGAGGGTGAGGATAATCAGAAGGGGGCACTTAATGTAACCCCGGGTAAAATTGTTGCTGCCGTGCTGGTAGGCACTGCGATTTTAGCGGCACAGATATATGTACACAAAATGCAGAAGGAGAAAAAGAGATAATCGGTGCATTTTTGAATAAAGCATGAGGCGAGTATATAAGGAGGTAAAATTATGTCAGAAAACAAGAGCAGTTGGCTCGAATACGCAAAAACACCGGAGGCTGTAGGTGTCAGCTCAAAGGAAGTTCAGGCTTTCATTGACGAGTGCATTGAAAAGGGAAAGGAGCTTCACTCAATTACGGTTATCCGCCACGGCAAGATAGCCTGCGAAGCTTACAGAGACCCCTTCAGACCTGACCTCAGACATATGATGTACTCTGTTTCAAAAAGCTTCACATCAACAGCAATAGGCTTTGCCGTTGACGAGGGTTATCTCACTGTTGACACAAGATTTGTTGATATATTCCCTGAGGCAAGAACAGATAAGCATGACGAATATCTTGAGGAAATGACAATTGAAGATCTGCTCACAATGAGAAGCGGTAAGAATGTCAGTGTTTTCCTCGACAGAACAAAGGACCGTTGGTTCAGAGATATTGTTGATTCACCCTGGATTTCAGAGCCGGGCACAGAGTTCCTTTATATCAGTGAGAATATGTATCTGCTTTGCTGCTGTATACATAAGCTCACAGGAATGAGTGTTATTGATTATCTCAGACCGAGACTTTTTGAGCCTCTGGGTATGGAGGATCCCTTCTGGGAAAAATGCCCCAGCGGCGTTGAAGCCGGCGGTTGGGGCCTTATGATCACCGGTGAGGACCTTGCCAAGTTCACCTACTGCTATCAGCAGCTCGGCAGGTTCGGCGGCAAGCAGGTTATCCCCGAATGGTGGGTCAAGGAGGCTACAGCCTACCACGCAGACAACACAGGCACAAGTGATACCCGAGATTCTGTTGTAGGCTACGGCTATTGCTTCTGGAGAAATGCCGGCTATGAAAACTCTTACCGTGCAGACGGAATGTTCTGTCAGTTCGGCATTGTTTTTGAAGACCTTGATGCCTGCATCTCGCTCACGGGCGGTGAAATCAACGAGCAGGATATGCGTGATGTTATATGGAATCACTTCCCCAAGGCATTTATTCAGGCAGACGAAAATGCAGAGACCTTCCCCATTAATCCTCCCGCATTCCCGAAGCTTGCTCCCAAGCCCCGTAACCTTGCCCTCGAAAGCAGAATTGAAGGCAAAAAGATAAAGTTCAGAAAGCCTGTTGTTGTTAATGCAATAGGATATCCCGTAAGCGTTGTGCCTTTGCCTGCACTCTTTATTGCAGCAGATAAGGCAGGTAACATCAGCGATGTAACCTTCAATTTCCGTGAAAACGACATGCAGATGAGCTGGGCTGAGGGCGATGAAATCAACAGCATAGCAATCGGTCTTGACGGTGAATACCGTTGGGACAATATAGTTCTGGGTCAGATGCCCTTCACAACCTGCTCAACAGGCTGCTGGAACAGTGAAAATGAGCTTGAGGTTCACATACGCTGTGTTGAAGCTGTTTCTGAGAGAATAATCCACTTTAAATTCAACGGTGACAATGTTATAATGAGACCCTCATCCGTACCTAATGCATCTGTAATAGGTGAAAGCCTTAAGGATACGGTCAAGGATGTTATCAAACAGCCTGTTTTCTCAAATGCAGTCAGCCGTGCAATTCCTCACCTTATGCCCTTGGTTGATGCGGTTCAGCGCGGAAAAATCAAGGTTGACAAGAAATAAATATTTACAGGAGAAAAGAAATGTTGAAAATTTTATTTGTTTTATGCGTTGTGCTTGAGGCTGTGTTTGTTCCGGTCTTTCTGAAATATTACTGGCCCGGCCGCAGCAAGAAATCCTTTGCAACAAAAACTGTATGCTCATCCTTATTCTGCATCTGCGGTGCACTTGCAATGCTTGCCTCAGATAATGACAGCCTTTATGCGGACTATATTATGTGGGGTCTTATTCTCGGTGCAGTGGGTGACCTGCTTTTACACTCCCTGACCAAAAAGCCCTATCCCTTCGTTATTGGCGTTGTTTCATTTTTCACCGGACATATTTTCTATATCATGGCTTTTCAAAGAGCTATTTACACCACATATCCCGGCTCAAACCTTTTTGAGTGGTACGAAATACTTGCCATTATTGTGCTTGAGCTGATAATTGCAGTTTATGTTGGTATAAGGAAAACATACAAGACAAAGCCTCATTTAGTGGCTCTTGCAACAATTTACGGTGCCATGCTTATGGCTATGCTTGCCAAGGCAACAAGATATGTTGTCGGCGAAATCGCTTACGGTACCAACGACCATATGGTTATGATTACCGTAACAGTTTTCCTCGGCGCTTTACTGTTCTTTGTTTCTGACCTGAGCCTTATTTTCATTCTCAAGTCTGATGTGCCTATCAAGAGATGGATGAGAATTTTTAATATAGTTACCTATTATTCGGCACAGATTTTGCTTGCATCAAGCATATTCTTTGTATATTCAAGAGAGCTTCTTGCAGCCTGAGATGAAAAGACAAAAAGGAGAATTACAATATGAAACTTCCCGCATACCCAGTAGTGACAATTGACCCTCATTTCAGCATCTGGTCTAAAAGCGATAATCTTACTGATACAGATACGGTCTTGTGGTGTTCAATCAAAAAAAGACTCGAAGGCAAAATTACCGTTGACGGTGAGACATACCGCTTTTTAGGCACAGGCAAGGAGCCTGCATTGCCTCAGACATCAGTGGAAATCAAGCCTCTTGTCAGCTCATACACCTTTGAAAATGAGAAAATCCGTCTTGTTTTCACCACATGGTCGCCGTTTCTTATGGATGACTATGCTCTTTTCAGCACACCTTGCGCATATCTTGACACAACTGTTTCAACTCTTGACGGCAAAAAGCACGATGTAAGCGTGCAGTTTACAGCCTGCAAAGATATGTGTCAGGGCAAAAAGAATAAGCCTGTGACGAAATACACAGATAATTATGATGGCACAAAGTTAGTTAAAATGGGCCTTTATGAGCAGCACCCTCTCAATGATTCAGGTGATGAGTACGCTGCCGATTGGGGCTATGTGTGCCTTCTCGGTCAGGAAAGCAGTGTCTGCAAGGAAGGTATCAGAACCGTTGCAGGTGCAAAGGGCGTAAAGAAGGTTCTTTTCAGCAGCGTTATTGCCTATGACGATATTTATTCAATCAACTATTTCGGTCAGTACCTCAGAGGTGTGTGGACAGAGAAATTCGCTGATATTGCAGGTGCTATGAAGTACCTGAAGGAAAACAGAGAAGATTTGCTTGCAAGAGTGCAGGCTTGGGAAAAAACAATTCTCAGCGATGCAAAGCCCTTCGGCAAAAGCTATCAGATGATTTTATCTGCCGCTGTCAGACAGGTTTTTGCAGGCCACAAGCTTGTCAGAAACGGCAAGGGTGAGCTGCTTTATCTTTCAAAGGAATGTCATTCAAACGGCTGCATCAACACCGTTGACGTGTCATATCCTGCAATGCCCCTGTTCCTGCTGTATGCACCTGAGCTTGTTAAGGCTATGATGACAGGTATATTCTATTTTGCAAATTCCGATTTGTGGAACGAAGACTTTGCGCCTCACGATATAGGCAGATATCCTCTTGCCTGCGGTCAGGTCTATGCTCTTAAGCCACATCAGCATCTGGTACCGCACAAATTCAGCTACAAGGCAATATATAAGCAGAGATCCGCATCTATTTATATGCCTCAGTTCCAGATGCCTGTTGAGGAATGCGGCAATATGCTTATTATGAGCTATGCATATTACATAATGACAAAGGATAAGGATTTCCTCACAGAGCATTTCTACACTCTGAGCATATGGGCGAAATATCTGAAAAACAAAGGTGTGGTGCTCGATAATCAGCTTTGCACCGATGACTTTGCAGGCCACAGCAAAAAGAATGTCAACCTTGCCATAAAGGGCATTATGGGCCTTGCCTGCTTCGGCAGAATGTGCGATGAGCTGCAGATAGGCAGTGACTATGCCGTAGTTGCAAAATCCTATGCTCAGGAGCTCATTTCCGCCTGCGAAAAAACCGATGGGGGATATCTTCCCTTCAGAGTTGACAAGGGTGACACATGGAGCTTGAAATACAATATGGTATGGGATATTCTTTTCTCATTCAATCTTTTCCCGAAAAAGCTTTATAAGGCTGAAACGGATAAGTATCTGGCAGAGCTTAATTGCTACGGTGTACCTCTTGATTTCAGGCGCTCCTTCACCAAAACAGACTGGATGCTCTGGGCAGCCTGCCTTGATGAAACTAAGAAAAGCACAGAGCTTTTCTCAGGCAGAATTGTCAGCTATCTTGCCGACACTAAGGACAGAAACTGCTTCAGCGACTGGATAGACACCAAGCAGGCAAAGCAGTGCGGCTTTGACCACAGAACAGTGCAGGGCGGTTTATGGATGCCTGTGCTTAAAGCAAAATTAAACAGTATGAAATAAATCTCAGATGTGGGAGGACGATGTTCTCCCGCATTTTTTAGCCGTCTATGAGGTGAATAAAAACTTTGAGAAAAACTGAAAAAACTTTCAAAAAACTATTGACAAGACCATAGTTGATGTGTATAATATCTAATGTTCGTTGCGGAATTGTGTAAGGGTAGCACAGCAGACTCTGACTCTGTTTGTCTGGGTTCGAATCCTAGTTCCGCAGCCAAAAATCGACAATCTTCGACAGAAGGTTGTCGATATTTACTTATTACTACTTCACTATTCACTCTTCACTAATCTTTGGGTCGATTTTTGGCGAAGTAATAGGTAAGAAGGAATAGTGAATAAGTTAGGGCGGGACACCCGCACCCGATTGTAATTTCATATTTTATGTGATATAATCAGTTTGATAAATAAGAATTTGTAGGTGAGATAATGGTTGTTTTAATTACGGGAGCATCGCATACCGGCAAAACGGCACTTGCTCAAAAATTGCTCGAAAAATATAAA
>JAFQLV010000058.1 GCA_017396515.1 Clostridia bacterium
AGTATGAAAAAAGCAGGTATTCGTCCTATGATTCACGGGTTTATTATTTCTGCTTTAGTTGTTATTGTGGCTCTCTTGGTTGAGATGGCGATGGGGATTGTATAGCAAAACAAGAAACAAGAGGGAGCTCTCAATAAAGTATTGGAAGATAGTTCGTTTCTTCCGGAAACTGTTTAATATGAATCTTGTGTGCAACTGCGGTGTTGCACATTATTGACAAAACCGAATAAATAGTAACCCCCCGGCTTAGCCGGGGGGTTACTATTCGCCCTCAGGTTGAAAACATTTCCATTTATAAGTTATTGCTTTTTGCATCGTGCAGAGTTATTATTATCTCACAAGGAAAAAGAGGTGACGGGTATGACAATTAATTTAGGCGAAAGCATCAGACATTTACGGCACAAAAAAGGTGTAACACAGGAAAAGCTTGCCCAATATCTTGGGGTTTCCTTTCAAAGCGTCAGCAAGTGGGAACGCGCCTTAGCCTACCCCGATATTACGCTTCTTCCCGCCATTGCAGGCTTTTTCGGTGTGAGCACAGATGAGCTTTTAGGTGTCAACAGAATTGCTGATGAAGAAGAAATTCTCAGTCTTATTGAAGAATATGATAATCTGCGCTGGGATGCAGAAAACAAATGGAAGGTCCTTGACAGCCTTCGGGAAAGGTACCCTCAGGATTTTCGGGTGCAGCTCAGATATATGCAAAGACTTTTATCACAAAAACACCATGATGTTGCCGCCTGTAAGGACGAGATATTGCGGATATATGAAAATATCACGGCAAACTGCACCGATGACAATATTCGCATCAGTGCCAGAACCTCTTATATATCATATCTTGCTGTTATGTCAGGCATAAAAGACAGCGGCATCACCTATGAGGATATGCAAAAGGTCATAGAAACCTTGCCTTCTATGGATAATTGCCGTGAGAGCTTCTGCTTTTATCATAAAGATTTCTGCAATTCAACCGAAAAGGTGCACGAAGCAATTGAAAAAGATATTTTCAGGCTCTATGACAGCATTTCAGGTTTATCTTATGACCGCAAGCTCTTTTCTCTTGATTATCAGATAGACCTTCAGGAAAAAGCCATAAACGCTTTGAATTATATCTATAACGATGGCAACTACGGCAAAATGTGGAAAGTAGTTATTCATTGCTGCCACGGTGTACTTGCCAGGTTTTATTATGAAAAAGGCAAAGAGGAAAAGGTTTTGGAGCATCTTAGAAAAGCGGCGGAGCTATCCGTCAGGTTTGATAATCTTGACAGGCTCACCACTATGCACTCTCCCCTCTTTGAGGGCAGAATATTTGATAAAAACACCTTAGGAAGTGATTACAGTGCACGGCAGGTGCTCAGGGAATATATGACGGTGCATTATAATTTTTCCGAGGATTTCAAAACCTCGGCAGAGTACAAAAAGATATTATTAATGCTTGAATAAATAAAAAGGACTGCCCACAGGACAGTCCTCATATTATTCTGATTATTCACCCTTCATTTCAAGGAGCTTTGCTCTGCCGTCAAAAACAGCCTGGCTGACCTTGATTGAATCTGTGATAGCTGAATTGATATCGTCCTCTGTTGCACCAAGCTCAACAGCATATTTTCTGTCGATGAAAAGGTTGATATCCATGATATCTGCAAGTCCGTCAACATCAATACCGCTTTCAATGCCCTTTTCGGCATATTCCTTCTTAACACCGCCGAGACCCATTCTCATCATCCAGGGAGGAATGCTGATGATCTTACGGTTGTTGCCCATGCCTCTTGCAGCATAAACGATCTTAAGGAATTCCTTCCATGTCTGGTTATACATGCTGATAGGCCATGCCTTAGCACCCTTTGACTTTTCAGCAGCACCAACAATAACCTCACCAACCTGACGAACTGTCAGCATTGCTGTACCGCCGCCGGGATACATTGTGCAGGGCAGCTTATCCATCATCTTAATCTGCTCAATAAGGATAACCCAAACGGGCTTTCTGCCGGGCTGTGTGCCGAAGATGTAGGGAAGCTC
>JAFQLV010000059.1 GCA_017396515.1 Clostridia bacterium
CTTTAAGCCCCCGCGACCACAATTTTGCAATACAATGCACCGCCAGGTGCTACCATAGCCTTGTCTCCCCTGAAAGGGGAGATGTCAAAACAAATTTTTTGTTTTGACAGAGAGGTCATTTAGCATTTAGCATTTAAAAAGCATTTTCGTCTTTTCTCACAAAAAATATTACCATTATTTCTACCCCTGACCTATTTACTTTTTTGCCTTGTTGTGATACTATATTTTTTAATGAATTTTAAAAAATCAGGAGGTCAAAACTATGAAACTCTATTACGGCATTCAAGACAAACCTAAGTTCCCGCAGATTCTGGTTTATGCATTCCAGCAGCTGCTTGCAATTATGGCGGCAACCATTGCAGTACCGGCAATCGTGGGTAACGGCATGACAGCTTCTGCGGCACTTTTCGGTGCAGGTGCAGGCACAATCGTCTATCAGCTTTTCACAAAGTTCAAGAGCCCCGTTTTCCTCGGCTCATCCTTTGCCTTCATCGGCTCAATGGTGGCAGCCTTTGCAGGTGCAACATCCATGCAGCTGGGCTATCTGGGTCTTATCCTCGGTGCACTTTTTGCAGGCCTTGTTTATGTGGTTATTGCCCTTGTGGTTAAGTTTGTCGGTGTGGGCTGGATTAATAAGCTTATGCCTGCTGTTGTTATCGGCCCCACAGTTGCACTTATCGGTCTTTCACTTGCAGGTGCAGCCGTCAAGGATGTTTTCTCCTACGGCCCTCAGGACGGTAACGGCTCATTCATTATGACAACAGACATCTGGGTGTCACTTATCTGTGCACTTGTTACTCTTTTTGTGGTTGTTATCTGCTCAACCTACGGCAAGAAAACAGCAAAGCTTATTCCCTTCATCATCGGTATCCTTTCAGGCTATGCAGTGGCTCTTGTTTTCACACTCATAGGCAAGGCTACAGGCAACGAGGCTCTTATGGTTATCGACTTTGCTCCCTTTGAGGCTCTTGTTGCAGACGGTGTTACAATCAAGACCTTCTTTGCAGTTCCCGAGTTTACCTTCCTGACTGCAATTGACGGCGCAAAGGAATTTGACGCTTCATATCTTGCAACAATTGCCGTGGCTTATGTACCCGTTGCATTTGTTGTTTTTGCAGAGCATATTGCAGACCACAAGAACCTTTCATCAATTATTGAAAAAGACCTTCTCGAAGACCCCGGTCTTCACAGAACACTTCTCGGTGACGGTGTAGGCTCATTTGTCGGCGCAATTTTCGGCGGCTGCCCCAACACCACATACGGCGAATCCGTAGGCTGTGTTGCTATCACAAGAAACGCATCTGTTGCAACAATCACCGTAACAGCAATTCTTTCAATGCTTATTGCCTTCATTTCACCCTTCGTTGCCTTCCTTGATTCAATCCCCGGCTGCGTAATGGGCGGTGTGTGCATCACTCTTTACGGCTTTATTGCAGTCAGCGGTCTTAAGATGATTCAGAAGGTAGACCTTGAAGACAATGCAAACCTTTTCACAACATCAGTTATCCTTATCACCGGCATCGGCGGTATGGCTCTTGCAATCGGCAAGGTAACTATCACCGGCACAGCCTGTGCACTTATCCTCGGCATTATTACAAATATCGTTCTGGGCAAGAAAAAGAAAGAGGGAAAATAAAATGCAGAAGGCATTTACATGTTGACATTATCGTAGTAATGTGCTAATATATTACCACGCTAAAGTGATGAAAGTCACTTAAATCAAATCCCGAAAGGAAGTAATCAATATGAAAAAGAAAACAATTGCCATTATTATGGCGGTACTTATGGTAGTTCTCTGCTTCGGTCTTGCAGCCTGCGGCGACAAGAACGACGGTGATGATGTCCTTCAAGATAAGGGCCCTACAAGTAATGTAGAAGCTACAGACGGTACAGAAGAAAACAACGAAAACGACGAGCCCAAGGCAGTTGAAGACCTTGCAGCTATCAAGGCAGCAGGCAAAATGGTTATCGGTATCACAATTTATGAGCCCATGAACTACTATGCTGACAAAGCTAAGACAAAGCTTACAGGCTTTGACACAGAGTTTGCAGAAGCAGTTTGCGAAAAGCTCGGCGTTGAGCCCGAATTTTTCATCATCGAATGGACAAGAAAGTTCCAGGAGCTTGATGCAAAGACAATCGACTGCGTATGGAACGGTATGACAATCACTGACGAAGCTCTTGCTAACTCAAGTGTTTCAGATCCCTACATAAAGAACGCACAGGTTCTTGTTATGAAGAAGGATAAGATTGCTGATTTCACAACAGCAGACAGCATTAAGGATCTCACCTTTGCAGTTGAAGCAGGCTCAGCAGGTGAAAATGTACTCAAGGATCTTGAAATCAAGAATGTAACAGGCGTTCTCGACCAGTCAAAGGCTCTTCTTGAAGTATCAAGCGGTGTTGCAGATGCTTGCGTTATCGATATCACAATGGCTAAGTCAATGACAGGTGAAGGCACATCCTATGCAAACCTTGCATACGGCCTTGAGCTTTCAACTGAGGAATACGGCATTTCCTGCCGTGAAGGCTCAGACCTTACAGCTGAAATCAATAAGATTATGGCTGAAATGAAGGCAGACGGCTCACTTCAGGCAATTGCTGACAAGTACAGCCTCAATCTCGCTGACTAATTTTAAATTATAGTAAAGACAGAAGGCGCAACAGCCTTCTGTCTTTCAATCGGTTCGGATTATATTCGTCACCCTAAAAGCTACTTTCGGGAAACAGAAGAAAGGTAAAAGATATGTTCTGGAATGTTACGCAAAGCCTTATGGAAGGCTTCGGAAAAACACTTGAAATATTTGCCCTCACACTGCTTTTTGCCCTGCCCTTGGGTCTTGTTATTGCCTTTGGCTCAATGAGCAAATGGAAGCCTCTTAAATTGGTGTCCAAGGGTCTTGTGTGGGTTATCAGGGGTACTCCTCTGATGCTGCAGTTAATTGTAATTTTCTACGGCCCGGGTCTCATTGGCTCATGGGCAAGTCAGCTTGAAAGCACAAATCCTCTTATTCAGTGGCTTGCAACATGGGAATGCTTTGACCGCTTCACGGCTGTTATTGTGTCCTTTGTTATCAACTATGCCTGCTATTTCTCAGAAATTTACCGCGGCGGCATTGAGAGCATCCCCAAGGGACAGTATGAGGCAGGTCAGGTGCTTGGCATGACAAAGAGCCAGACCTTCTTCAAAGTTGTGCTCCTTCAGGTCATCAAGCGCATAATTCCGCCTATGAGCAACGAAATCATCACTCTTGTCAAGGATACCTCCCTTGCAAGAACAATTTCAGTTTATGAGGTTATCTGGAACAGTGAAATTTTCATAAGAACAGACGGTCTTCTCTGGCCTCTTTTCTACACAGGTCTTTTCTATCTCATTTTCAACGGACTTCTCACCGTTGTTTTCGGCAGAATAGAAAAGAAGCTCAGCTATTTCAAGGCATAAGGAGGGTAATGCAGTGGCGATACTTGAAGTTAAAGATATCAAAAAGAGCTTCGGCAAAACCGAGGTGCTCAAGGGCGTTTCCTTCTCACTTAATGAGGGTGAGGTGCTGTCAATTATCGGCTCCTCAGGCAGCGGCAAAACAACTCTGCTTCGCTGCATAAACTTCCTTGAAACAGCAGACAGCGGCAAAATTACCGTTGACGGCGATGTGATTTTCGACGGTGAGGATCATTCAAAGAAAAAGGCAAAGGAAACAAGAGAAAAGCAGCTTAAAATCGGCCTTGTTTTTCAGCAGTTCAACCTTTTCCCGCAATATAATGTGCTTGATAATGTTACTCTTGCAGTTAAATTAAAGGCAAAGGAAAGACCCGACTACAAGCAGAATAAGAAGCAGATTTTAGCCGAAATTGAAGAAAAGGCTCTCAAGCTCCTTTCCGATATGGGTCTCAGCGACAAAATAAGAAGCTATCCCTGCGAGCTTTCCGGCGGTCAGCAGCAGAGAGTTTCCATTGCAAGGGCAATGGCGCTTGAGCCGAAGATTCTTTTCTTTGATGAGCCTACAAGTGCCCTTGACCCGGAGCTTACAGGCGAAATCCTCAAGGTTATCCGCGAGCTTGCCAAAAGCAATATGACTATGGTTATTGTTACTCACGAGATGAACTTTGCCAAGGAGGTCAGCGATTACATTGTGTTTATGGATGACGGTGTAATTGCAGAGGAGGGCAAGGCGCAGGAGATTATCAGCAATCCCAAGACGGAAAGACTGCAGGCATTTTTGAGCAAAATAAGCGACTGAAAAAGTCAGGAGTCAGGAGTGAGGAGTTAGGAGTTCAGGGTCCCTTCGCTCCGATTGTATTCATTTGAATAAGACAAAAAATCAGCAGAGTGAAAAGGCAATCACTCTGCTGTGTTTTTTTATATGCGGGACTCTGTCCCGTACCCTGCAAGCTTTTGTAAAAGCTTGACCAAAACTTTACTGCTTTTTGCTCCTTACTTTCAGTGCGATATATGCTCCGTATCCGCCGCTTATAATCAGCAGAAAAACACAGGAGAAAACCCTCTGTGTTACCGTCAATGCACTTTCATCTGCAAACACACTCAGTGCGTTGAAAATCCCGTGTGCCGCAATGCAGGGGATAAGACTTTTAGTCTTATAAAAAATCATCACAAACATAAAGCCTGCCGCTGCCGCATAAATTATCTGCATAATATTGGGCAGCAGCTCTGCACCTGAGCCGTTAAAGAGGTTGATTATATGTCCCATACCAAAGGTTATGCTTGACACTGTAATAGCGGATTTTATGCCGTTTTCAGCCATTGCCTTAAACAGCAGGCCGCGGAATATTACCTCCTCAAGAAAGCCTACACAAAGCATCGTCAGAATATAAAGTGCTGTTTCTGCCGCTGACAGGTTAAGCTTCACACCGTAAATAAGGTTTGCTCCCATCATAATCACAAGCGGAATATAAAAAAGCATATTTTTTGCCGGCACTTCGCTTCTGCACAGACCGTACTCCTTAGTGAGGCGGTTTCTTTTTATAAATGCAAGCAAAACTGCCGACAGCACCAAGGCTATGGGCAGGGTAACTGCCTTCGCAATGCCGATTTTATCTGAAAGAGCATCACCTGCACTCATAAGCACGCAATAGGCAACTATCCATATTATTGAGAAGGTGAGCTTGCTTTTATCATATAATTTTTTTAATTCATAATTCATAATTCATAATTTCTCTGAGTGCTTTGATTTCCGCCTTTACACACTCAGGTGAGGGACCGCCTTTGACAGTTCTTTTGCTGACACACTCGTCAAGGTCAATTGCCTTATAAACATCCTCCTCAAAGAGCTCGCACACAGCCTTATATTCCTCAATGGGCAGTGTTTCAAGAGTCAGTCCCTTGTCAATGCAGGTAGCTACAAGCATACCTGTTGCCTTATAAGCGTCACGGAAGGGGAGTCCCTTATAAACAAGATAGTCTGCACAGTCAGTTGCGTTGATAAAGCCCTTTGCCGCCGCATTTCTCATATTGTCACGAAGCACCGTTGCAGTCTCGAGCATAGGAGCAAAGGTGTCAAGGCACATGATAACTGTGTCAAGAGCATCGAAAACAGCCTCCTTGTCCTCCTGCATATCCTTGTTATATGCAAGGGGAATACCCTTCATAACTGTCAGAAGTGTCTGCAAATCACCGAAAACTCTGCCTGCCTTGCCGCGTACCAGCTCAGCAATATCGGGATTCTTCTTCTGGGGCATAATGCTTGAGCCTGTTGAGAAAGCATCGTCAAGCTCAATAAACTTAAACTCCCATGAGCACCATGCAATAACCTCTTCGGCAAAGCGTGAAAGGTGTACCATAACAATTGAAAGCACACTCAGAAGCTCCAGAGCATAGTCTCTGTCAGAAACGCCGTCAAGGCTGTTGGTGCTGACACCCTTAAGACCCAAAAGCTCAGCAACATATTCTCTGTCAAGGGGATAGGTTGTGCCTGCAAGTGCACCTGAGCCAAGGGGTGACACTGCCATTCTCTTTTTGCAGTCATAGAGTCTGTCAAGGTCACGCATAAGCATTGAAGCATAGGCCATAAGGTGGTGGCCGAAGGTTACGGGCTGAGCACGCTGAAGATGTGTATAGCCGGGCATAACCGCATCATAGTTTTCCTCTGCCTTGTCAAGAATTACAAAAATAAGCTCACGCATTGACTTTTCGAGCACATCACATTGGTCTAAAAGATAAAGCCTCAGGTCAAGGGCAACCTGGTCATTACGGCTTCTTGCGGTGTGAAGTCGCTTACCGCTGTCGCCGATACGCTTAGTCAGCTCACCCTCAACAAAGGTATGTATATCTTCGGCTGTCATATCGATTTCAAGCTTGCCGTTTTCAAGGTCAGCGGCAATTTCCTTAAGTGAAGCTACAATTTTATCGCTTTCACCTTTGTCGATGATATTCTGCTTGCCCAGCATGGTTGCATGAGCAACCGAGCCTCTTATATCCTGCTGTGCCATACGGCAGTCAAAGGGAATTGAAGAGTTGAAATCGTTGGTTTTTTTATCAAGGGACTTTTTAAAGCGTCCTGTCCAAAGTGGCATAACTGCTACCTCCTGTTAATTTTAGAGTGTACCTGTTAATTATCCTAAAAAAATAGGGTTTTGTCAATAGTTAAACAAATCATTTTGATTTTAATTCCTTACCACAGGTTTGTTTTTAGCACTGTTAAAGATACGAAGAAAATTGGCGGGAAAAGGGTTGTTTTTTATTCGGTCACAAACGGATACGATCGGAGCGAAGCGACCCGCAATTTTGCATTTTGCACTTTGCATTTTGCATTTAAAAAAGGGGTGTCTTCCGACACCCGCTTTTTTATTATTTGTCCCATTCCTTTGAGAGCATTGCTCTGACCTTGAGGGGAAGACCGAAGAGGTTGATGAAGCCCTTTGAATCTGCCTGATCATAGCAGTCATCCTCGTCGAAGGTGGCAATTTCTTCACTGTAAAGTGAGTAGGGTGATGTCATACCTGCACCAATGATGTTGCCTTTGTAGAGCTTGAGCTTAACCTCACCTGTAACAGTTTCCTGAGTCTTGTCAACGAAAGCTGAAAGAGCTTCACGGCAGGGTGTGAACCACTGGCCGAAGTAAACAAGCTCTGAGAACTTAGTAGCAAGCTGCTGCTTTAAGTGCTGTGTATCTCTGTCGAGTGTAATCTGCTCGAGCATTTCGTGAGCCTTATAAAGGATTGTTCCGCCCGGTGTTTCATAAACGCCACGGCTCTTCATGCCCACAAGACGGTTTTCAACCATGTCGATGATACCGATACCGTTTGCACCGCCGATTTCGTTAAGAGCCTTAACCATTTCAACACCGCCCAGCTTTTCGCCGTTAAGTGTTACGGGGATACCCTTTTCAAAGCCGAGAGTGATGTATGTGGGAGAATCGGGAGCCTTTTCGGGTGTTACGCCCATTTCAAGAATTTCATCGTACTTGGGCTCGTTTGCAGGATTTTCAAGATCAAGACCCTCGTGTGAAAGGTGCCAGATGTTCTTATCCTTTGAGTAGTTTGTTTCTCTTGTTATCTTAAGAGGAATGTTCTTCTTGATAGCATATTCGATTTCGTCCTCACGGCTCTTGAATTCCCATGTTCTCCAGGGAGCGATGATTTCCATTTCGGGGGCGAAAGCCTTGATAGCAAGCTCGAAACGAACCTGGTCATTACCCTTACCTGTGCAGCCGTGGCAGATAGCATCTGCACCCTCAGCCTTAGCAATTTCAACGATTCTCTTTGCAATAAGGGGACGGGCAAAGGCTGTGCCGAGAAGGTACATACCCTCGTAAATTGCGCCTGCCTTAAGTGTGGGGTAGATATAGTCTTCAACAAATTCCTTGTTGAGGTCCTCAATATAAAGCTTGCTTGCGCCTGTCTTGAGAGCCTTTTCTTCAAGACCTTCAAGCTCTGAAGCCTGACCTACGTCACCTGAAACTGCAATAACCTCACAGCCTTCATAGTTTTCCTTAAGCCAAGGGATGATAATTGATGTGTCAAGTCCGCCTGAATAAGCAAGGACAATTTTCTTGATTTCTTTCATTTTCTTTATCTCCGTTCATTTGATTTTTAAACTATGCTACATTATACGCATTTTTATGCAAAAGTCAATAGCTGAATTGAATATTTATTGAATTTTTATGCATAAAATGATGAATATTGTTGTATTATATGCATTCTGCCCAAAGAGAGAGGCTTTTTATGACCTGAAGAACTCAAAGCAGGCTCTGTAGGTGCTGTAAACATCAGCCTTTGACACTATTTCATAGGGGGCGTGCATTGAAAGCACGGGTACACCAAGGTCAACAACATCAACATTAAGGTTGGCAACATATTTTGCAACGGTACCGCCGCCGCCTTCATCAACTGCGCCAAGCTCGCCAATCTGCCATGAAACATTGGCATTGTCAAGAATACGGCGAACCTTGCCCATAAACTCTGCACTTGCATCTGATGTGCTGCTCTTGCCTCTTGCACCTGTATATTTTGTGATTACACAGCCGTAGTTGAGGGTGCAGCAGTTATACTTATCATGCACTGAGGGGAAGGTGGGGTCGAAGCCTGCGTTTACATCTGCTGAAAGGCACTCGGACATGGAAAGCACATCTCTGCCCTCGAGACCTTCCGCCTTGGCAAGGTCGCAGATAAAATATTTCATAAATGCACTGTTGAGACCCGTGTTGCCGTCTGAGCCGATTTCTTCCTTGTCGGCAAGAACTGTAATGACGGTGTGCTCAGGCACATCCATATTGAAAGCGGCAATTGCGGCAGGGTAGGCACAGACTCTGTCATCGTGGCCGTATGCACCTATAAGGCTGGAGTCAAAGCCGATGTCGCTTACGGGGAGAGCAGGCACCAGCTCAAGCTCTGCCGAAATGAAGTCCTTCTCTGTTACGCCGTATTTTTCGTTGAGAATTTTAAGCACGTTGAGCTTGACAAGCTCGCTGCCGCTGTCACTCTTAAAGGGTCTTGAGCCGATGAGGATGTTGAGCTCTTCGCCCTTGATGCCCTCTAAAAGAGGTCTCTTTGACTGCTCCTTATCAAGGTGGGGCAGCAGGTCTGTGATAACAAACTTAGGCTCGCCTTCCTTTTCACCGATGCTGATTTTAACGCTTTCGCCGTCTTTCTTAATCATAACACCGTGAAGTGAAAGAGGAATTGCAACCCACTGATACTTCTTTATTCCGCCGTAGTAGTGAGTTTTGAAATAGGCAAGCTCTGAGCTTTCATAAAGGGGAGTGGGCTTAAGGTCAAGACGGGGTGAGTCAATGTGGGCGGCAACTATTTTTGCACCCTCGCTGACACCCTTTTTGCCCATAACTGCAAGAATAATGCTCTTGCCTCTGTTGTTAAAATAAACCTTATCGCCTGCCTTATAGGTCTTTTTGCTGTCAAAAGCAGTGAAGCCCTGAGCCTGTGCTTTTTCCACCATATAGTCCACACATTCTCTTTCGGTTTTTGCTACAGCTAAAAATTCCTTATAGCCCTCGCAGAAGTCGTCTGCCTTTTTCAGCTCTTCTTCGCTCATCTGCACACTGAAGTGCTTTTTTTCAAAAAAGAGCTCTTCCTTGAGAAGGTCTGCGGCACTTTTTTCATTTGACATAATTTATGCATCCTTTCTGTCATATAGTTTTTCATATATATTTTTGGTTTTAATAACCTTTTTAACATATTTGGCCGTTGTGGGGAAGGGTATTGTGTGAAGGGTTCTGCCGTCTGAGGAGTACCTCTCATCCTTCAGCCATTTATCTGCATTGCCTGTTCCGGCGTGATAGGCGGCTATGGCAGTTTCTTCATTTTCATATTTTTCCATCAGGTACCCGTACAGGTGACAGCCGTATCTGATTGAAACCTCCGGCAATGTAGCCTCGCTGTAATCTCTTTTTTCACCAAGTCTCATGCTTATCCATTGAAAGGTGTCGGGCATAATCTGCATAAGACCCGTTGCACCCACATGAGACACAGCCTTAGGGTCAAAGCCGCTTTCACATTCAATAACGGCATAAACAAAGTAAGGAGAAAGATTGTTCTCTCTGCTATGTTCTTCGACAATATCCTTATATGAGCAGGGATATAATGTTTTAAGCACTGACACGGTGCCGAAATATAAAACCGAAGCAGTAAGCGTCAGTGCAATTATAAGAACTAAGAGTTTTCTGATTTTCAACCTATCAGCTCCTCAAGTCTGAGTAATTCATCCTGAATATCGTAAGGGGGATAGTTTCTTATTATTATATCAGCCTGACTGAAATAATATTCGTCATCCCTCTGAGCTTTTATTCTTGTTGCAGCCTGCTGCCGGGTTATGGCATCTCTTGCAAGTATCCTTTCAAGGCGGATATCCTCAGGTGCGGTGACAACCACAATTTTTTCGCAAAGCTCCTTGCAGTCACCCTCAAGCAGTGCCGCTGCGTCAATAACAGCCGCCTTGCAGTCCATACTTTTTGCAAGGGCAATTTCCTTTTGGCATCTTCTTTTGATTTCAGGGTGAGTTATGCTGTTTAAAAGTGCTGTGCCCTGCCTTGAAGAAAAGGCTCTTTCAGCAAGGCGTTTTCTTATCAGCTCTCCCTTTTCATCAAGAATGTCTTCGCCGAAGGCCTGCTGCAGCTTCAAGAGCACAGGTGATCCCTTTTCGGTTATCTGCCTTGCTATAACATCGCCGTCAATAATATGACAGCCCTTTTCTTTAAGATAAAGGGCGGCGGTGCTTTTGCCTGCACCTGTTTTGCCTGTGAGTCCTATTGTGAGCATATTTTTCACCTCAAAGCTCGATGATGTTGAAGCCTGCAGCGCGTACAAGACGGTTAAACACTGCAAGACCTATGCCTTCCTTTTCGGGGAAGCGGGCAAAAACTGTTTTTGCCTTTTCCTTGTCAACCTGTCTCAGGGCATCAAAGATGTGCTTCGCCTGAGATGAGGGGTCATCCCTTCTGCCGTAGGTTATGCACTTAAGCGGCAGAGCGTTTACCTCCTCCTCAAAGCAAAGGGCAACATCGCCTTGGCCTGCATTCTGCTCTATATAGCCCTTATATCCCTCAAAGCTGCCTTTTATTATTATAACCTTAGCCTCAGGGGAGTAGTGCTTATATTTCATGCCCGGTGAGGCGGCAACAGCACCGTCAGCCAGCTTGTTATAAACTGCATCGTCAATTTCTGTTTCGCCTAAGACCTCATTGAGCATTTGAGGGGTTATTCCGCCGGGGCGAAGGAGCCTGGGCACATCACCTGCAAGAGAGATAACCGTGGATTCAATGCCCACAGAGCATTCACCGCCGTCAACTATTGCGTTTACTCTGCCGTCAAGGTCAGCTTTTACATGCTGCGCCGTGGTGGGGCTGGGCTTACCCGAGGTGTTGGCAGAGGGTGCCGCAAGAGGAAAGCCGCAGGCATTTATTATTGCCCTTGCAGTTTCACTTCGGGGCATTCTCACTGCAACGGTGTCAAGGCCGCCGCATATTTCGTCGGGGATAATATCTGATTTGGGCAATATCATTGTAAGAGGGCCGGGCCAGTATTTTTCCGCTAAAGCCATAGCATTTTCGGGTATAGCCTTAACTAAGGGTGCCCACTGTGAAATATCGCTTATATGCACTATGAGAGGGTTGTCCGAGGGTCTGCCCTTGGCCTCAAATATCTTTTTTACACAGCTTCCCTTAAGGGCATTGCCTGCAAGACCGTAAACCGTTTCGGTGGGTATGGCTGCTATGCCGTCATTCTGCAGTATTTCGGCAGCCTTCAGAATATCCTCTTGTCTGTCACTTAAATAAAGGGTTTTCATTGTTATCACTTAGCCTTCACTTTTGAGCTTTTCGGCGGTGTCATAGGTTATGAGAGCATCAATAACCTCGTCAAGGTCGCCGTTTAAAAACTGCTCAAGCTTATATATGGTCAGACCTATCCGGTGGTCTGAAATTCTTCCCTGGGGGTAGTTATATGTTCTTATTCTTTCGCTTCTGTCACCCGTACCCACCTGAGACTTTCTCTCATCGGCAATTGAGGACATCTGCTTTTCTCTTTCAGCCTCAAGTATTCTCGAGCGCAGAATTTTCATAGCCTTGTCTTTATTTTTGTGCTGGCTTCTTTCATCCTGACACTCAACAACGGTGCCTGTGGGGATATGTGTGATTCTTATGGCAGATTCGGTTTTGTTTATATGCTGACCGCCTGCACCGCTTGAACGGAAGGTGTCTATCTGCAAATCTGTGGGGTTAATTTCAACATCCACATCCTGAGCCTCAGGCAGCACGGCAACGGTTGCCGTTGAGGTGTGAATTCTGCCCTGAGTTTCCGTTTCGGGCACTCTCTGCACACGGTGCACACCGCTTTCAAACTTAAAGCGTGAATATGCACCCTCACCGCTTATCATAAAGCTGACTTCCTTAAAGCCGCCCAGCTCTGTGGGGTTAGAGGAAAGCACCTCGATTTTCCAGCGTCTTGCCTCAGCGTACATGGAATACATTCTGTAAAGCACGCCTGCAAAAAGAGCAGATTCCTCACCGCCTGCACCGCCTCGTATTTCCACAATAACATTTTTGTCGTCATTGGGGTCCTTGGGCAAAAGCAGAATTTTCAGCTCCTCATATATTCTTGACGTATCTTCCTTGGCATTTTCAAATTCCTCCTGCACCATTTCGCGGAAGTCCTTATCAAGACCGCCCTCGTCAAGCAGAGCTCTTGATTCGCTGAGAGTCTCCTCGGCGGCCTTGTATTCCCTGTATTTATCAACTATGGGCTGAAGATTTTTGTGCTCCTTCAAAAGGGCACTGTAATTATCCAAGTCTGCTATAACAGCAGGGTCATAGAGCATTTCACTTATGGTGTCGAAGCGTTCTTCAACCAAAACTAATTTATTAAGCATAATATTCTCCCTGTCGGTCAATTATTATTAAGGCAGCAGAGTCTCAGACCTGTCTGCCGTCTCTGATAACTTTTTTTATGTTCTTTTCGGCTTTGAGTCTTGGAACCATAACAACATGGCCGCATTTTTTACACTCTAACTTAAAGTCCATTCCCGAACGCAAAACAGAAAACTCGTTGTTGCCGCAGGGGTGATTTTTTTTCATAATCAAAGCATCGCCGACTCTTATATCCATTATTTCACCTCAAGATGCAAAATGCATATTATCAATATATTATAGCACAATGCACACGGGAATATCAACCTAAAATGAACATAACTTTAGTAAAATCGCCGCCTGAAAAATATTTCACGGCTCAGAAGCATATAAATTTAATTGCAATTATAAACAGAAAGGGTTATAAAAATGAAAAAGTATTATCCTGAAAACTATCTTATCAACACTGCCGAGAATAAAAACATTCTCTCCTCAAGGGCCGCAATAAAAGAGGCTTACTACAGCGGCAGGGTACTTGAAGCAAGAGCCACGGTCTGCGATAAGGACCACAATCTCCATGTGGATTTAGGTGTTATGAAGGGAATTATACCCAGAGATGAGGGTGCAATAGGAATAGATGACGGCTCCGTGCGTGACATTGCCATAATTTCAAGGGTGAATAAGCCTGTTGTGTGCCGCATAACCGACTTCAGAACCGACGAAAAGGGGGAGGTATATGCAGTGCTCAGCCGCAAAAGCGTGCAGCAGGACTGTATGAGAGACTATATTTCTCAGCTTGTGCCCGGCTGCGTTATTGACGCTACGGTGACTCATATGGAATCCTTCGGTGTTTTTGCGGATATAGGTGCAGGCATTTCGGCTCTTATGCCCATTGACAGCATTTCAGTCTCACGCATACCGCACCCTTCTGCAAGGTTCACTCCCGGGCAGAAGATAAAGGCCGTTGTCAAAGCAATAGATGAAAACGGCAGAATAACTCTCAGCTATAAGGAGCTGCTTGGCACATGGGAGGAAAATGCTGCTGATTTTGCCGCAGGCGAAACGGTGCCCGGCATAGTGCGCTCTGTTGAAAGATACGGCATATTTGTGGAGCTTCGGCCCAATCTTGCCGGCCTTGCCGAATATGTGCCCGGTGTAATGCCCGGTCAGCACGCAAGTGTATATATAAAAAATCTCATTCCCGAAAGAATGAAAATCAAGCTTATTATTGTTGATTCCTTTGATGCTCAGTACCCCAACGATGCGGTGAAATATTATAACGAAAGCGACTTTATTGAGCGCTGGATTTATTCGCCTGAAAGCTGCAGCAAAAAGATTGAAACAGTTTTTTCCTCTTATCAGTTGACGGAAGACGCAATTTGATATACAATATAAAGGATAGTTATATTAACAGGAGGAAAAACCATATGAAAATCAAGGAAACAATGAGAAAGCGTAATAATTCCCTTAAGTTTGTTGCAACAAAAAAGGTTGCCGAGGCAGCAACTGCCGCCGCTGACCTTCTGTGTGCACCCCCCGATTTAAGCAAGTGCAAGAGAGTGCTTTTTGTTCAGCCTCATCCCGATGACAATGAAATTGCCGCAGGCGGCACAATGGCATGGCTTCGCTCAATAGGCGTTGAGGTTTATGAGCTGACAGTAACAGACGACAGATATGCTGACCCCAAATATATCGGCAAGGAAAATAATGTGCAGACCACCCGCCAGAAGGAGGCTCTTGCTTCACAGCGCTGTCTTGATGTCAAGAATGCAGGCTTTTTGGGCTTTGCCGATAAGAATGACAACTCCGTAAGAGAAATCTCGCTTAAGGTTATGGAGGTTATCAGAAGAATAAAGCCTGACTTTGTTATCACTGCAGACCCCAATCTTGCTTCAGAATGTCACAGTGACCACATTAAGGTGGGCATGGCTGTTAAATATGCCTGCATGGATGCAGAGTGCAACTTCTATCCCGAGTTTATTGACGGCAAGTTCCGTGACGATGCATGGAAGGTAGGCGGCATCGGCTTCTATTATACCGATAAGCCCAACACAATTATTGACATTGCAGAGTTTGAAGAGCTTAAGATGAAATCCATCAAGTGCCACAAGTCACAGGCTGAAATAGGTCTGCTCGCTTCGGTTATGCTTCTCAACCAGATTCACGCTGAGGGCACACCCTTCAAGGCAGCAGAGCCTCTGAGACTTCAGAGCGGACTTCATATGCACTGCTTCAATCTGCCCATTGAATAATTTAAAAAAAGGAAAGTTAAAATGACAGCAATAGTTTACGTTTCAAACACAGGCTCAGCAAAGACCTATGCCGAAATGCTCGGTGAAAAAACAGGCTTTGATGTTTACAGTCTTGCAGACAGCGGCAGTGTACCCGAGGGAGCCCAGGTTATCTTTATCGGCTGGGTTATGGCAGGTGCCCTGCAGGGTCTCAAAGAGGCAAGAGAGCGCTTCGGCAGCCTCAGGGCAGTTATCGCCGTTGGCATGATGAAAAGCGAAAAGCAGGACGGCGACCTTAAGGAAAAGAATGCAATTACCGAGCCCTTTTTCTCACTGCCCGGTGCCTTTGACATAAAAAAGCTCACGGGCATGTATAAAATGATGATGGGCATGATGGTCAAAATGATGAAAAGCAAGCTTAAGGAAACTGACGACCCCAAGGCTAAAGAGGTTGCAGAAAAGTTTGAGGAAGGCTTTGACCTGGTTGACGAAAAGCATCTCAGTGAAGTGCTTGAGTTTCTTAAATAAAAATATTTTGCGGACGCGGGAAAGATTTGCGTCCGCTTTTTCTTTTGCCCGCCAAAAAAACAAAGCGGTAGGTCTGACCTGCCGCTTTGTTATGCTATAGGATTTGAATTATCTGTTCTTTCTAAAATGTAATCGGTTGTGGTGTTATATAAATCTGCAATGGCTATCAGCACATCAGAGGGAATATCACGGTAACCTTTTTCGTAACGGTTGTATTGAGGCTGCTTCATTTTGAGATAGTCGGCAACCTGTTGTTGTGTCATATCGTTATCTTCTCGTAAATCCCGTATTCTTTTGTAATATCCCATAAAATCACCACTAAAAGAAAAATATAACCGATTGATTATATTGACATTCTACAATAATGGTGATAAAATAATTGTAATTTATAATCGTTTGGTTATAAAAACGTTAATTAAGGGAGGAATTGCAATGTCAAGTTTTTGCAACAAATGTGGAAAAGAAGTAGAGGAAAACAAAATGCTGTGTGAAGAATGTGAAAGGAATCAGTCACCGCAGATTTTTTCTAATGTTCAGGTTAAAAGAAAAAAGAAAATCAGTAAGAAAAAAGCGGTTATAATTGCCATTTGCGTTTTTGCTGTATTGTTTTTTATGATGATAATGTCAACTCCTGATATTATTTCTATTGAAGCAAAGTATTGCGGACATACCAAAGCCGGAGTTACACTTAATGAAGCAAATGAAGGTATTATAGTAACCGGAACAGATGAAAATGGCGAGAAAAAAGAACTTAGTTCTTGGAAAATTGAAAATCCGGAAATACTTGTTGCTGATGAAACGGCTACAGTTATAATCAGTTATGGTGAATTGGAAACATCTTTAGAAGTTGAATGCTCAACGAGCAAAGTTAAAGAACTGATTGTTGAATACACAGGAGATTGCGAAGAAGGCGTAATTGTAACGAAAAAATCTTCGGGATTAAAAGTAACTGCACTTCACAAAAACGGTGAAAAAACTGATGTAACCGAACAATGTAATCTGCTTAATGAAGTAGAATTTAAAGCAGATAAAAGTGTGAAAATAGAAGTAAGTTATACAGATCCTGTTGACGGAGAAGAATTTACAGAAAGCAAAACGGTTAAATGTTCTACTTTTTCAATAGAGAGCATATCTGCAAAGTATACCGGAAGTAAGGCGGAAGGAACAGTACTTGACGAAAAGAACGACGGGATTGTTGTTACTGCAAAATATAAAGACGGAAGCAAGGAAGAAGTTAAGGGTTGGAAAATAAAAGAGGCCGTTTCCTTGAAGGCAGATAAAACATCAAAGATAACCATAACTTATGAAGGCAAAAAGTGTACCTTAGAGGTTGCTTGCTCAACTATGTCAAAGTCTGCCTATATGTCAAAATGCAAGTCTATATCATATAATGAATTAGCCAGAAATCCCAAAAAGTATGAGGGTCAGTTGGTTAAGTTTACCGGAGAAGTAATCCAAGTGCAAGATGCACAGTCAGCGCTGTATTATAGTGTTTACAGAATTGATGTTACTTATCAGGGATACGGATATTATGATGATACTGTTTATGTAACTTATGACGGATATGACTCTGAAGAGAGAATTCTTGAAGATGATATTGTAACATTCTATGGTGAGTATAAAGGCTTAAAAACATACGAAACAGTAATGGGTGCCAGTGTAACCATTCCTCATGTTGAGGCAAAATATATTGTAGTAAAATAAAGTGCCGTTAAGGCAATGTTTTAAAATAAAATGCCACCCTGAAGGGGACACTCCGTAAGGAAGTTGTCCCCTTCGGCTTTTGTAATCAGCCCAAAAGATTGAATTGTAGGTAATATCAATCTATATGGAGGATTACATAATGTCAAATATAATTGAAGAATTATTCTACGGAAACCTTGAGCCGCAAGAGCTCACCACAGAAATAACACCCAAACTCAAAAAGAAGTTAAACGAGCTTGTAAAGAAGGAGGAAGAACTGTCCTCAAAGCTCTCTGAAGAAGAAAAAGAGATGTTTGCAAATTATGTGAGCACATATAATGAATTTTCAAGCATCAGCATTTCTGACGGCTTTGTTTCAGGCTTTAGATTCGGTGCAAGATTTACATACGACACCTTCGTTGCTAATTCAAAAGGAGGTGTGTAAAATGAGTAAGAGTACAAGTATTTCTTATCGTCAGATTGGCGACTTTAAAATTCCAAACATTATTCTGCCACCTGAACAAGCCAATATCACCATTGGCAAGTGGTGTGCGGGTGTCCGGCGGACACCTCTGTGCGTAGCACAGAAGCACAGACCGAGGCGGCAGCCGAGACATGATGCATAAGAAATACCTCGAGTATAACAAGAGTGGCTTGTATATGCTGATGGTAACTAAATGCACACTTTGGCCGTATCTTGCAGATATTGACCGTCAGGCAAATGAAATGGATGACTTTTTAATTGAACAGATGAAAGAAGCAGAAGGCGTTACAGAAGAATTGAAAGAACAAAACCAACTTGAATGGGTGAAGAGAATGGGTAATATTCAGCAACGGTCAAAAGAGATTGTGTGTAGTGATCTGATATACAGTTAAAACTAAATTGACATTTTTGAGCTTGAAGTGCAAAAGCACGACTTACTGCAATGTAGGTCATGCTTAGCTTTTAGTGTTAAAAATAACTTTTATTCGTTAACTTTTCTTTGATGATGAATTGGTCATTTTGGAAATTTCTATCAAATATAGAGCAAAATTCAAAAAAATTATACTATATATTGTTTGCTGTCATAAGTATCTTTAGCTTATATGGTATAAGATTTTATACTCATTAGAAATGTATTTTACAGAAGAACATAAATTATTTACTATTAAACAGGTACAACCATTTGTTTTTTTCACAAAATGTTACAAGGTGGATCGCTAATTATCATATCGAAGCCGATATGCGCTTTAACAATTCACAACTAGTGTTTTTACAACCTACAAAACCTGAGCAAGAAATCCCTGTCACGTATTTTGTTTTAATACAAGTATTAATTATTTGATAATTAACAGTAGCTTTAACGCTTTGTTCGGAAACTTAGGTTTTCTTGTGTATTGTAATAAACACTAAAGTATGATATAATCACCTTATAATATATAAGGCAGTGATAAAATGATCAGCGAATATGAAAATTATGCCGTGCAGGCAATGCTTGGATATTATAATCACGATTATGAAATGTTCTTCAGATATCTTGATGAAGGTGTTATATGGTACGGACCTAAGGAAGGACAGTACATCGTCGGTAAAGATAATCTTATAGCTCAAGTAAAAAAATATGAATCGAAGATAATCTTTCAGGTTGATAGTGTTGAGTCGAAGCTGGTTTCTTTTTCTTCAAATGTTTATACACTTCTTTTGTCATACCGTCTTAATTCATGTTATCCTGACGGAAGGGTTAAAACTTGTTTGCAAAGAGTCACTGTAAACGGTCAGAAGTGCCGTGATCAAGACGGTAAAATTTTCTGGAGATGCCCGCTTATACAGGTTTCAAATGTAATACAAAATAAAGCAAACGGTAGTCCCGAGGACACGACCGAGCCGTATGTCCACATTGGCTTTAATGAGCCTGAGAAGGAAAGCGCACGAGTTATATTGCCCGGTGATAACAACTCAACCATATATGTAAAAGAGGATTCAATAAGATACATAGCCGGAGGTAAAGGTGTTTTTTGCTATGTCTATACAGTTGATAATGTTTATCGTGTGCGTATGCTTTTAAAGGATGTTATGAATAAACTGCCCGATTTTTATTACCGTTGTCATTCAAGTTATATTGTAAACCTTAAAAAAGTGCTTTACCTTTCAAGCTCAAAAATTACACTTTACGATATGACAGAAGTTCCTGTTTCAACTAAAAAATATCAACAGATAAAAAGTGATATTAACAATTGGATGTGTGGACAATAATTCAAGCTTCACCCTGAAATCATTTAATATTTTGGTAATTGTTTTATAAAATATGAATTATCAATACTCTTTGATTTAATATTACGGTATTTTATTTATATATATTGACTTTTGACACATTGTACTGCATAATACAATGTGTCACAAATTTTTATGGCGAAAAGGAGATTGTAAAATGAAATTCGGAAAAGTACCTGCAGTTATTGCACGTGACCTTGAATTTGAACCCGGCAATGAAAATTGCTATGACTATTTTATGAGAAACACTGAGCAACACGGTGATTATACTTGCTTCTCACATTACGGAAGAACGCATTTGAAATCAGAATTTGTTGCTGATGTTATGGCTGTTTCAGCTTTTTATAAAAACGAGCTTGGCTTTAAGCAGGGCGATGTTTATACTATTTTCTCACCTACCAATGTTGAAAGCATGATCCTTTTTATGGCTCTCAACAGACTTGGCGTAATTGTTAACTTTGTACATCCTCTTCTTCCTCCTGATAATCTTAAGGAGATTCTTGATTTCACCAAGTCAAAGGGTATAATGGTTCTTGATATGTTTGTTGCGAAGTACGCTGAAACAATCGGTAATCAGAATATTCCCTGTACTATTGTTGTTCCTTCGTGCTACGCACTTCCCGATAAATACAGTGCAAAGGCTAACGAAGAGGCAATGGCTGTTGTTGCTGCAAAAATCAAGAATTGCATAACTTATCCTGAAATTCTCAAAAAATATGCAGATCAGTCTGTTGAGGGCGTTACAAACAATAAAGATGCAATTGCAATTTACGCAAACGGTGGCGGTACAACCGGCAAAAGTAAGACAATCAAGCTGTCAAACGGCTCAATCAATGAACTGATTTATATGCTCGGAGCACAGAATACACCGGTTGAAGAGATCGGTGTTGATACTGAAATCTGCTCAATGCCCTTCTTCCACGCTTACGGCTTCTGTGCCGGAGGTCTCAGTGCAATGCATAAGGGTGCTAAGGTTGTTTTTCTGCCCAAGTTTGATGCTGACAGATTCATTGAAATTATGAGAACTAACAAGGTTACAGAATTCAATGGTGTTCCTAATATGTTCAAAAAGCTCCTTGCTCATCCTGATTTTGACGGTCCTCATCTTAAGAGTATCAAGGTTATGTACGCAGGCGGTGATGATGTGCGTCCTGCGTTTGTTGAGGAATTTGAAAAGGTGCTCAGAAAGAACGGTTCAGATGCTTCGATCTGTGCAGGCTGGGGTCTTACGGAGTGCTGTGCAGCCTGTACAACAAAC
>JAFQLV010000060.1 GCA_017396515.1 Clostridia bacterium
ACAGCCTTGCCGTTAATTGCTACTTTAAGGTTAACCGCTAACGGACCGTCGGGGACGCCGGTCCCTACAACGAATTATCCTCATCGGCAGAAAAGGCAGCCTCACCCATAGAGACACAGCGTGCCATATTTGCCAAACCCCAAACCCCTTCTCTTTTATCAGCAACTACAAACCCAAAACCACTTCAAGGTCGATATGTTGCCTTGCGGCAACTCGATATGTCCGCTAAAGCGAACCCGATATATTTGCCATAGGCAAATGCGATATATTCCGCTTTCTGCGGAATGATAATTATTCCCCTTTAAAACAAAAAAGCTCCCTCACAAAGAAGGAGCCTTTTGCTGTTAACGGATTATTCCTCTGCTGCAACATGAAGCTCGCCACAGAAGGCACATTCCTTGTCAAAAACAGTCATAATGCTGCCAACGAGGTTGTGAACTGCTGCGATGATTTCCTTAACTGTTGCAAATAAGTTGTTTACATCAGCTGCAAACTTGTCGATATCAAAGTTTTCCATGAATTTATACCTCCTGAATTATTCTTGCACCCTCATTATAATTATTTTTTCCGCCTTGTCAAGTAAATTCAGGATAAACTGAGAATTAAAGGAAATTTTTCAGGTATTTTCCTAACTTTTCCTCCTCATTTATAAGCCTTTTGGCAAGACGCTTTGCCCTGTCCTCGGCGGCAGTGTACTCATTGAGATATTCACTTAATTGCTTTACTCCCATTGAGCAGCCGTCAAATATCAGATTTGCAATTGTCTTATCGTTAGGCTTTTCCATCATCTTAAAATTTATTTTCATCCACGACATTGCCCTGGCCATAGGGTTAGGCTCCTTGCCGCTTTCGCCTGCTTCATCCAAAATTGCGTGCAGCTCGTCGCCTATGCTCTGATGCTCATTGAGGCTGTCCTGCAAAAGCTGCATAAGCTCCTGCGACTGCACATTGTCAAGTACCTCTTTAATTGAGTTGACGGCGGTCTTTGTGCCTGCATCACATTCTTTGAGTAATTCTACGGTATCTTTGTTCATAATCGCTTCTCCTTTTTTGCTGCTGTCTTGAGTCTTGACCGAAAAAGCCTTACCTATTCCGAAAAAATTACAATTATTAAGATTTCCTTACAATGCTTGACAAAGGTACTCTGCCGTGATATATTAACTATGATAGCAGTGATAGCACAGTTGTCACAGCTACATTTGCGCAAATGAAATTTAAAAGGAGACTACCAATGATAGCTATCGATTTACATTCAAGAGTTCCCGTCTATGAGCAGATTGAAGAGCAGATTATATGGCTGATAAATTCCGGGGTATATACTCCCGACACCAGACTGCCCTCAATCCGTTCTTTAGCAGGTGAGCTAAAACTCAACGTCAACACGGTCAAAAGAGCCTTTTCAGAGCTTGAAGCAAAGGGCATAGTTTACTCTGTGCAGGGCAAGGGCGTTTTTGTCAGCCCCTTTTATAAGGCAAACGAAGCAGTTAAAAACGAGGCACTGGATGTCCTTGGTGTTTCTCTTCGTTCAGCCAGAGCCAAAGGCGTCACAAAAAAAGAAGTCTCAGACCTTGTTGATGATATTTATAATCTTAAGGTGATGGTTAATAATGATTGAGGTAAAAAATCTTACCAAAAAATTCGGCAGCTTTACTGCCATTGAGGATATATCCTTTTCAGTCGCAGACTCCTCTGTTTACGGTCTTATCGGCTATAACGGTGCCGGCAAGACAACACTTCTCAAATGTGCCGCCGGAATTTACCGTACCGACAAGGGCAAGGTGCTTTTAGACGGCGAAAATTCCTACGACAACGGTGAAATAAGGCAAGGGCTTTTCTATATACCCGACGATATGTTTTTTATCTCGAATGCCACCGTTGAGGGTATGGCAAGGTTCTATAAGGGCATGTATAAAAGCTTTGATACCGCCTTATTTGAAAAGCTTCTCAGGGTCTTTTCCCTTGAGAAGGATGCAAAGCTCAGAGGCTTTTCAAAGGGTATGAAGCGACAGGCTGAAATTATCTATGCCCTGTCCTGCAGACCCGATTTTATGCTTCTTGATGAAGTCTTTGACGGTCTTGACCCGCAGAAAAAGGAAATTTGCAGAAATCTCTTTCTTGAATATATTGCCGACAGCAAGTGCAGTGTCATAATTTCAAGTCACTCTCTGGGTGACCTTGCCAATTTATGCGACCATGTGGGTCTCATAAACGGCAAAAGGCTGACGGTGAACTGCTGTGTTGACGATATTGCCCTTATGAATAAAAAGTTCAGAGTTTTATTTTCACAAAGCATCCCCAAAGAAAGGTTAGAGGTTCTGCCCGTTAAAAATTTACAGGTGCAGGGACCCGTGGCGACCTTTCATGTTTTAGGCTCTGACAATCTTAAAAAGGTGCAGACCGCCATGCAGGCTTTACCCGTGTCGGAAATTACCCCTGCACCCCTTACCCTCGAAGAGGTATTCTTAAGTGAAATGGAGGCCCAAAGCAATGACCTGCAACAAATCTTCGGCTGATTATTCGGCAATGTACGACCTGAAAAGATGCCTTAAAGCTCAGTGGATACTTCCCTTCATAGCCGCCCTTGTTGCCTGCTTCATAATAATAACGGGGCTTCAGAACAGTTTTTGGTTTAAGGAAAGCTTTTCCGACAGAGCATCGGAATATATCCACATACTTATGCCCTCGGCAAGGCGTGTCACCTTTATTATGATAGGCTATATTCTTATGGGTGCTCTCACGGCTGTGCAGAGCTTGAGCTTCCTGACAAGTGTCAAGCAGTGCAATGTTTATCTGTCTATGGGCATCACAAGAAAGCAGCTATCAAAAAACAGAATATTTTCCACTCTTATTTATCTTGCAATTTTTTCCGCTGTACCAATAGGTGCTTCCCTTATACTCAATGCCGCAAAGCTCAGTGTCACAGGTGAGCTGATTTTTGCAGCACTGTATTATTTTCTTGCCCTTTTTGCCGGTGCGGTCTTAGGCTTCGGCATCGGCTCGGTTTTCACCGTCAGTGTGGGCAATATATTTGAAAGCCTCGTTTTCTCTTTTACGGCTTGTCTTATGCCTATGATTTTAACAGCCTGCATCGAAACAACCTTTACTTATCTTGTCAACGGTGCTGTTTTTGTCAATGAAAACTTAGGAATGAACGGCGGCTTTACAGACTTCTGCTCAACTCTCAGTGATAAGCTTCTGCTTTTCGACCCTATGAAATATCTTGAGGCTGTTGAGGGCATCGGCACAAAATTTGCCTCGGGAACATCGGCACGGACCTTATGGGCAAGTGACTGGCTCCCCACAATAGCCTTTCTTATTATAGGTGTACTCCTCGTTGCCTTGACACCTGAGCTTCTCAAAAAAAGACAGGCAGAAAATGCCGGCATGTTCGGTATGAACAAGGGTGCTGTTTACTTTGGTGTATCAGTAGTTTCCCTTGCCGTCTTTGCTTTTTCAGGCTCAATGATGTTCTACCTTGAAAAGGCAGCTGTCTATGCACTCTGTGTCCTTCTTCCCCCTGTTGCCGCACTTATTTTCATAGCAATAATTTACCGCAATAAAAAGGATATAGCAAAAGGCCTTAAAGCCGTGGGGGCTGTGGCTCTTGCAGACGCGTTGCTTCTCGGCATTTGCCTTACGGGTGTCTTCGGCATTTATACTGCTGTGCCGGATATTGAGGATATTGCATATGCCTATGTGTCACCTGCGGCAAGTGACTTTATAACTACCTTTTCAAATTCCGGCAGAACAGAGGAATTTATGAGTGAGGTTTACGGCAAATTTGAAAGTGAAGACGATCTTAAAACCGTTCTTTCCGTTCACGAAAAGGTGAAGGATAATTTGGGCAAGGGCAATCACAGCAGTGTCTGCTTCGTTTATAAAATGAAAAACGGCAGTGAAATCGTCCGCTATTACAGAGATGTTTCTGACGAGGCGGCAAAAGAATCTCTTAAGGTTGTTGAAACAAAGTGGTACAGAGACCTTGTAACAGATCTGCTGACAAATGACGACTTTGATGCAGTGAAGGCAGAGGAGGAGCTGAGCAACAGATATGATGAAATCAGAGATGATTACAGAAGCCTTGAGGGTGCCGAATATGAGCTGAAATGGAATACTCTCAGCCTTTACACTCAATACTGCGGTGAAACAGCAATAACCAACTCCACTCTCAGTGACGGCTTACCCTTAAGTGAGATAATGACCAAGGCACAGCAAAAGCAGTTCAGGCAATGCTTAGCTCAGGATATCACCTCAATGACAGCCGAGGATATGTTCTTCAATCCCTCAGAGCCTTTATATTATCTCAACTTCTATCTTGATGAATCCTGGTTCCCCGACAGCAGCTTTAACCTGATTTATCTCGGCAGAGAGCTTGTGCCCGTTTATGAATCTATGACAAACACCGTCAATTTCCTCAACAGCTTTAACCTTGGCTTAAAGCAGTTAACAGCTGAGGATATCAGATCCCTTCAGGTTCTTCCCCTTGAAGACAGATTTGACATCAACGCAAATGTAAACGGCAGTGTCCACTACCGCCTTGATATGACAGTCAGAGGCAGCTATAAATCGGCAGAGTACGAAACCGGTATGACAGTTTACGGTGACGGCTTTGAATACTGCACAGAAATTACCGATAAAGCAGTTATAGAGAAATATCTGTCAGCCCAGAGAGCCGTTGCCTGCTTTATAGGCGATAACGGAGCCTTCGTTAAGTTCAATCTGAAAAACGGAACCACTTTTGTGGGCTATTTAAGTGAAAGCGTAATTCCTTAATTCATTTATTAAAAATTATTTATTCTCTTGTTATACTTTTTTCTTTATGATAACATTATTTTATAAAAATAAAGAAATGAGGAAAACACAATGACAGCTATCCTTCATCAGATTGCCTATAAGCTCATCAGCCTTGTTATGTCAGTGGCTATGCTTTTCGGCATTAATCTCGACCTTCTCAAGGTTGACGACACAAACTGGAACACAAATTACACCTATGTTTTCGTTCACGGTCTCTCAGGCTGGGGCGAATACGACGACATATACAAGCTTATGCCTTACTGGGGCATGTTCGGCGGCGACCTTATGGAATATCTCAGAGATAAGGGTTTTGATGTTGCGGCAGCCTCCGTTGCTCCCGTCAACAGCGCATGGGACAGAGCCTGCGAGCTTTATGCACAGCTTACAGGTACCAGAACAGACTACGGCAAGGCTCACAGCGAAAGCTGCAACCACGAAAGATACGGTGAAGACTTCACAGGCAGAGCACTTATCGATTCCTTCAGCGAGCAGGATAAAATCAACCTCTTAGGTCACTCCTTCGGCGGTGCAACCGTCAGACTCTTTGCAAGCATTATGGAAAAGGGCAGTGCTGAGGAAATTGCAGCCACACCCGAAGAAGAGCTTTCCGATTACTTCAAGGGCGGCAAGGGCAATTGGATTTATTCCGTAACAGCTCTGGCAGCACCAAGCAACGGCACCTCAACCTACAATGTGGGCGAAAACGAAGAAAAGCAAGAGCCTGAGGAAGTACCCGAAAAAGAGCCAGAAAAGAAAGGCCCCATTGCCGAAAAGATCAGCTCAGTTATAAATGACCTTATGAGCACCTTCACCGGCGGTGAAAAGGACGGCAGAATTGAAAGCGACTACGCTTCATATGATATGTATATTGATAATGCTCTTGAGCTTAACAAAACTATCATCACCTATAAAGATACATATTACTTTGCAATTCCCTGCTCTGCAACCGAAAAGCAGGCAGACGGCACCTATGCTCCCATAAAGAGTAAAATGGAATCTCTCTTTGTTTCCTCCTCAGCAGCAATGGGTGCATATACAGGTGTAACAAAGGGCGGCTATGTCATAGACGAAACATGGCTTGAAAATGACGGCCTGGTCAACACAGTTTCCGCAATGGCACCCTCAAGCGCACCCTGGACAGATTATGTTGAAGGAAAGGTTAACCCCGGCATCTGGAATGTTATGCCCGTTTACCGTGCCGACCATATGTCACTTCAGGGCGGCATGACAAAGCCCAATGATGTAAAAACCCTTTATGTCGAGCATCTGAGCATGATTAACAGCCTTTGATAAAAAAACAATGACCCCAAGGGGTCAATTCACGGCATCAGCCGATTTATGCCGACAGGCAATTCATTCAAAAAAACATCCGTCTGACTAACCTCAGGCGGATGTTTTGCGTTATCACATCTGCAGGGACAAGGCGCGCCGTGTACGCCAGACCGCAAATCCATTCTTTTTTATCAATAACCACAAACCCTGACTCTCTGCAAGGTCGATATGTTGCCTTGCGGCAACTCGATATGTCCGCTAAAGCGAACCCGATATGCCTGAGGGCTCGATATGCCCCTTACGGTGCGAGATGATAAAACAAACAGTCGAAAAACTCACCCCGTATCACTGACAAAAAGCATACTCATTAGCGACTCACGACTGTCGGGAAGAGAGTAGGTAAAGCAGGACTATACAAAGCCAGACGAGAACAAACTATGTAAAACAGCTTAGAGTAGCGGTCAATTTTTTCTGTTTACCCTTAAACGAATTACTTCGGCTAAAATTACCCTCGAAGCAGAAAACAGATATACGAACAATTACCGATAAGCAGAAGTCTGATGTTTCTTAATAACGAAGAAAAGGATAAGAAGCTTAAAATCTCATCCGAACTGAGACGGTAATTTTCGTCCTTCGGCCCGTTGGCACCAAAGCGTGCTTTTGCATACTTTTACCACAATCGGTAAAAGTATGAGCCCCGCGGCTTGAGCGAGCAGAAACTTTGACATTGATAAGAACGGAACCTTAACTGAACTGTCTTCCCTCATCGTCAGAAAAGGCAGCCAAACCTCAAACCTCTGCTCTTTTATCAATATCAGCAAACCCCAAGCCCCTGCAAACTCGATATGTTGCCTAAAAGCAACTCGATATATTTGCCATAGCAAATTCGATATGTTCCGCCACAGGCGAAACGAGAAAATAAATATTTCATCGAAAAACTCACCCCGTATCACTGACAAAAAGCAACCAAATCAGCGACTCACGACTGTCGGGTAGTGAGTAGGTAAAGCAGGACCATACAAAGCAGACGAGAACAAGCTCTGTAAAACAGCTCAGAGTAGCGGTCAGACCCATGTATTTACCCTTAAATGAATCGCTTCGGCTAAAATTACCCTCGAAGCAGAAAACAGATATACGAACAATTACCGATAAGAAGAAGCCTTATGTTTCTTAATAACGAAGAAAAGGGTAAAAAGCTTAAAATCTCATCTGAACTGAGACGGTAATTTTCGTCCTTCGGCCCTCCGGCACCAAAAAGGGCGCTTTGGTTACTTTCCGCTTATCTGTGGAAAGTAACGCCCGTCCGGCGAGGACAGCACAGACTCAGGCATTGATAAAA
>JAFQLV010000061.1 GCA_017396515.1 Clostridia bacterium
AACTACAACTGTCAGCTACAAGGTTCATAAAACAGTATACAATGATGAATCCGATTGGGTTATAATACCTAATACTCAAGAGCCTATTATTGATATGGATACTTGGGAAAGAGTTCAGGAAATAAACAAACACCGTCGCAGGAATACAGCGACGGGTAGGCAAAGTATATTTTCGGGATTGGTTTACTGTGGAGATTGCGGCTCAAAACTATATTTCTGTGCCGCAAAAAGCGTAAAGGAAAATCAGGAATTCTTCCGTTGTTCTGCTTATAAGGAAAACAGAGGCAGTTGTTCTATTCACTATATCAGAAATGTTGTGTTGGAGCAAATGGTATTGAAAAATATCCGTGAGGCTGCAGAATATATTACCGAACACGAATATGTATTCCTTTATCTGTTTGCAAAGCAACACAGGCTTGGTATTGCGAACAATCTTAAAGAAGCAAAATATGAGCTTGAGAAAAACAAGAAACGCATACAGGAGTTGGATAAACTCATTGAGGCGGTATTTGAACAAAATGTTCTTGGCAAACTGCCTGATGACCGTTATAAACGTATGCTTACCAATTATGAAAATGAGCAGAGAAATTTAATGCAAAAGGTTGAGGATGCAGAAAGGCTTATCAATACCGCACAACAAGAAAATATTGATATAAGGAACTTTATTTCTAACATTCGTCAGTGTACTGATTTGAAGGAGCTGACACCTTCTATTGTTAATAAACTCATTACTAAAATCGAAATTTTTGACAGAGTAACAGATGAAGACGGAAAGAAACATGTTCCCATTAAAATACACTTTGTCGGTGTTGGTATTATGCAATTCCCTGACGCTGAAATGTTAGAAAAAGTTATAGAAGAAATGAAAACAAACGCTAAAAAGGCTTCATAAAACGAAAACACGGTGTAGCCGTGATTGACTACACCGTATCTTTCGTCTCAACTGTCCTCTGCTATGTCAAGCAGAAGCTTGTCGTTTTTGTGCTTACAGCTCAAATCAGCAACAGTTAATTTAAACGAAATATTGATTTAAGTTTGTCAAAAAAACTTACTCTTTCTATTCTTTGTGATAAAGTTTTTGATGCTTCTCTATCTACATCAAGAATATAAGAAAAATCTGCTTCGATGCATATCCAGAAATATTCACCTGACCTATCAGACGGTACAAAGGCACCTTTGGAAAAAGTGATTTTTACTCCGAATTTTTCAAAATCAAAATCTTCGCCTTCAATTCTGCCAAATACACCATAATAGCTTTCATAATGAAATAAATCATTATTTGTCAAGTCCCAAGAAAAAATGTCTTCTGTGTAATTGTAATCAATGCCGAAACCATTTAAGAACTCACTGAGCTCACTGTTATTTTTTATGTGTTCATAATAATTTATACAATCCGGACAGTCGCATGGCTTATTGTAGCTTGTGCGATACGCTTTTGTTTTATCTTTGTCGAAAGTGACTTTAACAGAATTAATTTCTGTCGTTTGCAAGGACATCTGATTTCACCGCCTCAGTTTGATTGTTTATGATTATCTGCGTTTGCTTTTGATGTGTTGATAGATGCAATCAGAATTCTTCGTATTGTGCCACATTGGTTATATAAAGGCTTAACTTCATCTCGGTCAGCAAAGCCTGCTTTAACAAAGAGTTCAAGCCAATATGTTGTTTCGTGACATTCCTTGAGTGCTATTTGTAGTTTTGCAATAAAGTCAGCTCTGCTGTGAGCATAGATTGCCTCATGGATATTTGCACCAACAGATGTAGCGGAACGCTCTAACTGATTGACAAGAGAGCTGTGACCTTTTATTTTTTCGCACATTTTAAGAACATTAACGGAAAACTCCATCGACAAGTCTTTTAATTTAGATTCAGACATAGGCTAACTCCCTTAGTGAAATATTTTGCAAGGCAAAATGTGAAATAAATTATTACATAATTTGTGAAATTTTCTGCTTTAAGCAGAAAGTGAAATGAAATAAATCCGTATGCGACAGCATATTTCACAGCGAAGCTATTTCACATTGCCTGAGCAATATTTCACAAATCCGCAAGGATTTATTTCGTTGACCGAAGTATGAAAAACATACTTCGGTCATGGCCCGCCCGAAGGGACTCGAACCCCCAATCTTCAGAATCGGAATCTGCTGCGTTATCCGTTGCGCCACGGGCGGATATCAAACGGCTGCTGCCATAAGACAACAGCCGATGCTTTTTTATTTTACTGAGCAAGAGCACGCTCAAGCCAGATTTTGCCTATGTCCATTGCTGCATAAAGACCTTTTTTCTCAGTCTTCTGTGCAATTCTGTCATGGGGACGGACATTGGGGTCTGTGTTGATAAGCTGAACTGAAACTCTGTCTGCCACCTGAAGACCGTCAACATCTTTGGTTGAGAGAATCTGGAACATAACAACAAACTTATCGCTCATATTGCCGTAGTAAATTGTGTTGCCCTTACGAACGAGGGGTTTGTCTTTGTATGTGAGAAATTCACTTTTCTTTTTTGCTGCCATTGTGTACCTCCGTTTTTACTCAGTCCTGAAGATAGTTTTTAACAAGCTCCTGCAGAAGCTCGTCTCTGTCTACCTTTCTGATAAGACTGCGCGCATTGTTGTGTGTTGTGATGTAAGTCGGGTCCTCTGAGAGAATATAACCGACTATCTGGTTAATAGGGTTGTATCCCTTTTCTTTTAATGCGGCATAAACCTGAGTGAGGATTTCCTTCATTTCCTCAGGTGAACCTTTTTGAATTTTGAATCTTATTGTTTCATCGATCATATAGCGACCCTCCAATACGGGAATAATTATTAATACGAAGTCTATTATATATCATTTCGTCTTAGAAAACAATGGGAAATCGAATTTTTTTATAAAGATTTTGTTACAATATGGTGAGATTTTGGTGAAAATCTGATTGATTTCTGCAAAATTCTTGTTGCCGTATGCTCATATATTATATTTTGTTTATTTCTACTATTTGCAATTCGGGCATAGTATGATATAATATGATATCATATACTCGTCACCCTAAAAGGAGGTAATTCATTATGAGACTGCTCAGTTCAGATGAAATGAAACAGGTGGAACAGTACACCGCTAAATACGGCCTGTCATATCAGCGTATGATGGAAAACGCAGGTGCCGCCTGTGCAAGAAACATAAGAAACGAAGTTGAAAAGGAGAAGAGCCTCAAGCGCAATGTTGCCGTGGTCTGCGGTAAGGGCAATAACGGCGGTGACGGCTTTGTGGTTGCAAGAAAACTCAGCGAAAACGGATATAATGTCTGTGTCATTATGGCGGCAGGGTACCCGGTAAGCCAGGAAGCAACCTATATGTATAAGCTCATAATTGATATGGCAATTCCCACTGTGTGGTATGATGCTGACAGGGCAAAGACGGTGCAGACCATAAGAAATGCCGATGTTATTGTGGATGCGGTATTCGGCTTCAGCTTTTACGGCAATGTGAGTGCCGAGCTGAGATATCTCTTTGAGGAAATGTCCAATGCAAAGGGACTCAAGTTTGCAATTGATGTGCCCAGCGGAGTTTACTGCGACAGCGGCTTCAATGACCCGGGCTGCTTTAAGGCTGACTATACAATTGCAATTTCTTCCCTTAAGCCTGCCCATATTATGCACCCCGCCTCAGAGTGCTGCGGTGATATTATCATTGCCAATATCGGCATACCTGAAGAAAGCTATAAGCTTGTCAGCGATTCCCTTTTCACCCACAACAGAGTGGAGGTCAGCAACCTTTTTAAGGAGCGTTCAAGCGTTTCGCATAAGGGCACCTTCGGCCATCTGCTTTGCATCTGCGGCTGCAAATGTATGGTGGGTGCTCCCGTGCTTGCAGGTATGGCTGCTCTTCGCAGCGGTGCAGGACTTGTGACAATGGCTTTCCCCGAAAGTGCATATATGCCTGTTGCCGGTAAGCTGACAGAGGCTCTTATGATGCCCTTGCCGGAAAATGCCGAGGGTACTCTTTCTGCGGCAGCAGCAGATAAAATTATAGCTTCACTTCATAAGTACACTGCCGTGGTAATAGGCTGCGGAATGGGTGTAAATGAGGACACAAGAGCTGTGCTTAAGGCAGTGCTCGAAAATTCAAAAGTTCCAGTTTTGGTTGATGCCGATGGCATAAACATAATAGCTCAGGACATAGATATATTGAGAAGTGCTTCATGTGATGTTATTCTCACTCCTCATCCGGGCGAGATGTCACGGCTTTGCGGCAAAAGCGTTGAGCTTATTGAAAGTGACAGAGTGGGCACCGCAAGAGACTTTGCTGCTCAGAATAAGGTGTATGTTGTGCTCAAGGGTGCAAACACAGTGGTTGCACAGCCACTTTCAAAAAAGGCTTATGTCAACGCTTCGGGCAATTCAGGCCTTGCCAAGGGCGGCAGCGGAGATGTGCTATCCGGTCTTATGGGCGGCTTGCTTGCTCAGGGCTTCCTGCCCTTGAACGCGGCCACGGCAGCGGTTTATATCCATGGCTACACCGCCGAGGGAGTTTCTGAAAAAATGTCAAAGTCAGGCATGCTTCCGAGTGATGTGGCAAATGAACTTGCATATTCCATGAGAGCCTTTGAAAAATAATCAAAGGGAGTAGTTTTATGCTTCGCCGTTTTCTGACTTTTGCGGCAGCTGTTATGCTGTGTGTGTGCCTTTGTGCCTGTGACGATGTGAAGGTGACCTATAAGCAGGAGCCCTTCACTGCTCATGTGGCTTTTCAAAGTGCAGGAACCGAAATAAAGGGTGAGCTTACATATAATTCACCTGAGGATATAAGCCTTGAAATCAACGAACCCGATAATATTGCAGGGCTTGAATTTCATTCGGTTGCTAAGCTCATGAATGTCAGGGTGGGAGAGGTCTCTTTTTCACCGGATACCGACAAAGACAGCCCTGTAGGCATGCTTTTTGCTTTGCTTAAAACCGTATCTGAAAACGATATAAGAATTTCACTGAGCGGTGAAGATGAGATTATCCTGCAGCACGAGGGCAAAGAGCTGCGTGTTAAAATAGATTGCGAGGAAAAGAAAATTATCTCTATAGAAACAGAAAATTATCGCTATAAATTTGAATGATAAAGACGCACATTGAAAGTAAAAATCAATGTGCGTAACTTTTTCTTTACGGTTTACATAAAATAATATAACTCCACTTGTTTAAAAAGCTTTTATGGAGGTTAAACTATTTTTGCAAGATAAAATTTGTGGAGGAAATAATATGTCAGTCAAACGCGGTGAAATATATTACGCTGACCTGAGCCCTGTTGTGGGCTCTGAGCAAGGCGGCATAAGACCTGTGCTGATAGTTCAGAACGATGTGGGCAATAAATTCAGCCCTACGGTTATAGCTGCCGCAATTACAAGTCAGCGCTTTAAAACAAACCTGCCAACGCATATTAAAGTCAATGCCCATGACTGCGGACTTGCAAAAGATTCCGTAGTGCTGCTTGAGCAGGTCAGAACTCTTGATAAAAAACGGCTTCGTGAAAAAATGGGCATACTTGATAAAAGTGAGATGTATAAAATTGACAAGGCCCTTTCTGTCAGCTTCGGGCTTTCACCTGACGGCGGTGGTACATAAAGAGCCGCAAAAAAATAATCGGCACCGTGTTGAGCGATGCCGATTTGTTGATTTCAGGGTTTATTTCTTGCTTTTCTTTGCTTTCATAAAGAATGCACCGATAACCATAATCACAATATAAGTGATGAGGTAGAATAAAACGGGAAGTGAGAAGGTGCCGTTTGCTTTTGCCGCCTGATAGGGATAAATGCCGTGAGCAAAGACAGCTGCGATAACCATAAAGATCGAACCGATGATAGCAAGAACGGGAGCAATCTTACCCTTAACAACACCAAGACCCTTTTCCTTGAACATCATACTGATGAAAATGGGAAGATACATAGCATAGGTTGTGATGATGGGAAGCTCTGATGAGTCGAATGAGAAAGGTCCGAACCAGGGTGTGTCAAGCTGTGAGCCGTAGAAGAAGAGAAGCCAGAAGCCGCTGACAAGAAGACCTGCCATTGATGAGTTAGCGGGCATATTGGTTGCTGAGTCAACCTGCTTTAAGATTTCGGGCTTGGGTCCGAGCTCACGAGCTGCAATAGCGTGGAAGGCTCTTGAACAGCCGAGTGTAAGACCGTTGAGAGTGCCGAGACAGGAAATAACAACAAACAGGAAAAGAAGTGTGCCGGCAAATCTTGAGAACACTGCTGAGAAGGCAATTCTTGCACCTGCTTCACCGCCCTGCATGATAACGGAGTTTTCGATGCCGCCGGCAAGACCGATGTAGTATGTGATGTAAACTGCTACGATGATAAGAGTACCCATAACGAGAGCCTTGGGAAGATTTTTCTTTGCATCCTTAAGCTCTGCGTTGATTGATGTTGCACAAATCCAGCCCTCATATGCGAATGCTGTGGCAACAACTGCCTTGAAAAGACCGCTTGATGTGGAAATATCCTCGTTAACAACTGTTGTGAAGTTTTCAACAAGCAGACCGTTTGTCAGACCCTTGATTGTGCCGACGATAGCCATAAGGAACAGGGGGATAAGCTTGATGAAGGTTGCTGAAACCTGAAATTTACCTGCAAGCTTGGGTGCAAGGGAGTTAAGAGCAAAGATAGAAATGAGGAGAACACCTGCAACTGTCATACACTGAGGCCCCACAATGCTTAGCTGAGCTTCAGCAGGAAGGAAGCCGTTGATGAAAACGCAGAGATATCTCGCACTTACCCATGCAAGAACTGATGTGAGAGTGGGGTAGTAAAGAAGTGCAAGGAACCAGCCCATGAAGTAAGCGTACTTCTTGCCTACAAGAGCTTCTGCAAAGTCAACAACGCCGCTGACCTTTTCGTGTCTTGTTGCCAGAATTGAGAAGGCATAAGCACAGCAAACCATGATAAGACCGCCGATGATCCATGCAAGGATTCCGACAGGCAGATTACCGCCGGTTTCCGTAAGAATTTTTTCTGCTTTGAAGAAAACACCTGAGCCGATTACGGTGCCGACAACGGTGCAGACTGCCGTTAAAAGACCGTATTTTTTGTCGAGTTGATTGGACATAAATTTCCTCCTAAAATTTTAATAAGGTTATTTTACCATATTTGTCGCGTTTCGTCAATTGTTTTTTATTTCAAGGTGTCAAAAGCTCGCAGGGGATGGGGAAAATGTGAAATACATCAAAAAAAGTTGTGAACTTCGTCTCTTTTTTATTGACTTAAATCCGTTTTAGTGGTAAACTATAAAAGTAAAAATGGCAGACTATACTTAAATAAAGGAGTACATATCAAAATGAAAAAGTTTTTAAGTTTGTTGCTTGCTCTTTCACTTGCATTCTCATGCTTTGGTGTTGTGAGTTTTGCACAAGACGATGATGATGCACAGTACTATCAGCGTCCCGAGTGCGTTGCTAAAGTGATCGACCCCATTATCAATGAGATTAACACAGAATTTGCCGACAGCATTAATCAGATAGGCTACGACAGTGTTGATGCGGCTGCTAAAACAGGTAACATCACTGATTTCGACAGCTTTGTGGCAGCCAATAAAAACGATCTTATGTTCGGCGTAAGCATGGAAGATCTTTATATCGATGTCAGAGAACCCTTTGCATGGTCAAATTTCAAGGTGCCCCTTGTTTTCACTGACGATCACGGTAATCTTCCCTGCAAATTCAAGAAGATGTATGACGAATGTGCTGAGGTGCTTCTCGGAAACATATATGAATATGAAGGCAAGGCAGCCGATGTTGCTCTGTTTGAAAAGATTTCAGAGGTTAAGGTTACTGTGGGACAGAAAACCAACCACTACAACTACTTCTTCATTCTCGGCAAGGGTGAAATCTCACTCGTGAGAGCTAACACAAACCTCTATCTTAAGAGAATTATCAGCAACTATTGGGGCGGCGGCAGATTCTATACAAATGAGAATATTGTTGCAATCACAAACTTTATCGGCACACTTATCAACCCCAACTTCATCCTTCTTCCCGAAGGCTACAGACCTATTGATGATAATGTAAGAATGGATGCTTACACCTTCTTCGGCAAGATAGTTGAGCTTTCAGGTCTCGGCAAGCTTATTGACAGCAACTGGTGCAGACAGTCAGGTATGGACTTCATTCCTCTTATGGCAGCTCTTGGTGTTAACACAGACACACTTCTCACCGGTGAAAAGACAGAGGGCTACTATGTAGGCAGACGCCTTCTCACAGATATGTTCTCAGAGTTCTTTGCTTCACCTCTTACATATATCCTCAATGTTATATGGGCTTTCTCAAAGGAATACTCCAACACATACCAGGAGCCCTTCAGAGCACTTTTCACAATGAGATATGCACAGGTGGGCGATCAGTACACTGAAGAAGAGCTTTCAACATTAACAGGCGTTTTCAACTTTATTTCAGACTCAGTTGACAGTGTTATGAATAAGGTTAAGCGCACTCCTTTAAACGATAATCTTGTTTTTGCCAAGCTGCCTGCAACAAGATTTGCCAGTGCAATTGACCATGACGAGCTTTTCCTTATGGTGCTTTGCTATCTGGATATTAACCGCATTTATATGAATAATGAAATCATTCTTGAAAATATGTGGTTAGATTTCAGCAATGCAGCAGGTGACACCCTTACCAAGGCTGAAATGACAACAGTCAAGAGCTTTTATGACAATTTTGTCAGAGGCGAGCTGACAATGAAGAGCTTCCTTAAGGATATGCTTGAGGATGTAACAAATGTCAATATGGGTCAGATCGAAAATGATTTTATGAACTCACTTAAGACCTCAGTTGCTAACCTTATTAAGAAGATTGTTGATGCTATCGATAATTTCGTAAGAATTATCCTGGGTGAAAGAGACCCCTTCGAAAGAATTTAAGGCTGAAAATTATTGCTCTCGGTGAAAACTGAGAGCAATTTTTTTGTGCTTAACAGTTGAGATATCTGACATATTATGATAAAATAAAATGTAATGCAAATTTATGGGAGGCGGGAAAATGAGAGTTGCAATTGTCGGCGGCGGTGCTTCGGGTCTTTGCTGTGCTGTTGAAGCGGCAAAAGGCGGAGCGCAGGTCACTTTATACGAGGCTAAAGACAGAGTGGGCAAAAAAATTCTTGCCACAGGTAACGGCAGATGCAATATGCTCAATGCCTTTGCCTGCTCTGACGATTATTCTGCACCTGATTTTGTACGCGGTGTGCTTGGGCGGTATAACGCAGATTTTGTCCGCCTCTTTTTTGAAGAAATGGGACTTTACACCCGTCAGGATGAGGATGGCAGAGTTTATCCGCTGAGCAATCAGGCATCAAGTGTGCTTGATGTGCTGAGAATGGAATGTGAAAGCTTAGGTGTGAAAACTCTTTGCGGCAGTGAAATAACAGCTGTTAAAAAGCAGGGCAAGCTTTTTGTTCTGAGTGACGGCAAGGCTTATGACAAGGTGGTGCTTTGCTGCGGTGGAAAGGCATCGGCTAAAAACTTCGGCGGCTATGAGCTGATCAGGGCTATGGGTCACACGGTGACAAAGCTTATGCCTGCACTGACCAAGCTGACAGTAAAGGATAACACCTACACCCGTCAGCTGAAGGGAATAAGGCACAAGGCAAGTCTGAGCCTCTATATCGACTCGCAAAAAATTGCCGAGGAAAGCGGAGAGCTTCTTTTTGCCGATTACGGTCTTTCGGGAATTGCCGTTATGCAGCTGTCCTCTTTGATAGCAAGGCATTTCAGAAGCGGTAAGACGACCTTGCCTGTTGTTTCCTGCGATTTTGTTCCGGATATGAGCTTTAACGAGCTTTGTGAAAGAATTAAAAAAATCACCCTGCACAATAAAGATATGAAATGTGAAAATCTTCTCACAGGCTTTATGCCGAAGAAGCTGGGTGAGGTTACAGCAAAAAGTGTGGGAGTACCCACGGCAAAGGCTGTAGGTCAGCTCAGTGACAAGGATATAAAGAGCATAGCCTCGGCGGCAAAAAAATTCAGCTTCACGGTTTCGTCACTGCGACCCTTTGAGGATGCTCAGGTTGTTTCCGGCGGTGCTGATTTAAGAGAGTTTGACAAGGCTACTCTCGAATCACTGAAATATAAAGGCTTATATGCTTGCGGTGAGCTTCTGGATATTGACGGCCCCTGTGGCGGATATAATCTTCTGTGGGCATTTGCAAGCGGTATAGCAGCAGGAAGGCAGATAAACAATGATAAGAATAAATGAGATAAAGCAGTCACTTGACGGCACAAAGGATGACCTTTTCAAGGCATGCAAAAAGATTTTGCGTATAGATGATGAGCAGATAAAGTCAATAACAATTGCCCGTCAGAGCGTTGACAGCAGAAAGAAAGAGGATGTCTTTTTCGTTTACAGTGTGGATGTTGAAGTTCACGGTGACGAGGAAAAAATAATTAAGCGTTGCAATTCGAGTAAGGTTATCTATGTCAAGCCTTTCACCTATGAGCTGCCCGAAAACAAACGCAACTCAAGATACACTCCCGTAGTCGTGGGCTTCGGCCCTGCAGGCATTTTTGCTGCACTGACCCTTGCAAGGGCAGGGCTTAAGCCTCTTGTTTTAGAGCGTGGCAGAGATGTGGATGAGAGAACTAAGGATGTAAATAACTTCTTTGTCAATAAAATTCTCGACGAAACCTCAAATGTGCAGTTTGGCGAGGGCGGTGCAGGCACCTTCTCTGACGGCAAGCTGACCACGGGTATAAAGAGTCCTCTTTGCAGAAAGGTTTTTCTTGAGTTTGCCGCACACGGCGCACCTGAGGAAATTCTCTATTCAGGCAAGCCTCATATCGGCACAGACAAATTGGCTGCCGTTGTAAAGAGTATGCGTCAGGAAATAATTTCACTTGGCGGCACGGTGAAGTTTGAAGCCAAGCTGACAGATTTAATTATATATAACGGCTTTGTGCAGGGCATTTCCTATGAAGAAAAAGGCAAGCACTTCGATATGGAAACAGACACAGTTATTCTAGCTATCGGTCATTCTGCAAGAGATACCGTGAAAATGGTCTACACCAAGGGTGTTAAAATGATGCAGAAGCCTTTCTCGGTGGGTGCAAGAATTGAGCACCCGAGGGAGCTTATTGACAGGGCACAGTACGGCAGCTTTGCAGGCCACAAGGCGTTAGGTGCCGCTGACTATAAGCTTGCCTGCCACGGTGAGCACGAAAGGGGAGCCTATACATTTTGTATGTGCCCCGGCGGTACTGTTGTGGCGGCAACGAGTGAAAAGGGCGGTGTTGTTGTCAACGGCATGAGTGAATGGGCCCGTGACGGAGAAAACTCAAACTCGGCTCTGCTTGTCAATGTTTATCCCGAGGATTTCCCCACAGAGCATGTGCTTTCAGGCTTTGACCTGCAAAGAGAAATGGAGCAGAAGGCATTCATTCTCGGCGGCGGTGACTACTCAGCACCCTGTCAGCTTGTGGGCGACTTTCTCAGAGGTGAAAAGTCCACTAAGCTTTCATTTGTCAATCCAAGCTGTCCCACAGGCGTAACACCCTCAGACATAAGAGCAGTGCTGCCTAAAAAGGTTACGGACACAATGGCTGATGCTATAGTGCAGATGGATAAAAAGCTCAAGGGCTTTGCTCTGCCTGATGCAGTGCTGACAGCACCGGAAACCAGAAGCTCGTCACCGGTGAGAATATTGCGTGACGAAGTATATCAGACCAATATCAGGGGTCTTTACCCTTGCGGTGAGGGCGCCGGCTATGCAGGCGGAATTGTGTCGGCAGGCGTTGACGGAATCAAATGTGCTCACGCTGTGCTTGATGATGAAAGATAAGAGCATAAAAATGCAAAATGCAAAATGCAAAATTGTGGTCGCGGGGAAATTTCTGCCGATAAACAATCTTCTCCCGCAAAGGGAGTTGGGATGAGATGGTAAGTCTGTAGATTGTAATCCTCATCCGTCACTGCGTGACACCTTCCCCTTAACTCAAGGGGAAGGCAAAGAATAAGGCAGGTCACTTCCGGATTGGAAGTGACCTGCCGTTTAATTTAAGATTGATGAAATTTGCCTCCTCTGAGCTTTATCTCCGCGGAAAGAGATTTGAGGTTAGTAAGTGATAAA
>JAFQLV010000062.1 GCA_017396515.1 Clostridia bacterium
AATGACTTGATTTTCTTAAACATATTTAATTACCTCCTTGAATTTTTTAACCGGCGTAGTTAAACAGACCTTCAACCCTTGTTTCAACCGTGGGCATGATGACCGTGTTGAACAGACCGTAGATGAGTGTGAGAACGAGAGCACCGACAACAACTGCGATAAGAATTTTCACACCTGTATCGACATAGGCTTCTGCACGGGTACCGGCAACGAGTCTGATGACCTTTGCCTTGATAACGGCTTCTGTGTTTTCATAGGCTGACTTTGCCTTTGATGAAACACCTTTAAAAAATGACTTGATTTTCTTAAACATAAATAAATACCTCCTGAGATTTAATTGAATTTTTCATCTGTTGCGATTTCGTAAGCGGCAAGTACCGCATCGGAAATCTGTTTGCGGGTTTCTGTTGTGATGGGATGAGCAATGTCACTGCGGCGAAGCTCACCTTCGCTAGTCTTCCATTTCTTGTAGGGCATGGAAACGAACTTATTGCCGTCCTTTTCGATAACTGCGACACCGTGAATGACCATACTGCCGTCAATCACAACGTCAGCAAAAGCCTTTACAGGTCTTTCGCCTTTAAAGATTTTCTTAATTTCTACTTTGATGTTCATAAAAAATTATCCTTTCTTTTTTGAAATAAAAATAAGAGTAAAAGATTACCTTGAACGGTTTTCTTTTACTCTTTCTAAATATCGGTTATAGAACTCGATAGCCTTGATAACAAAATCACAGTATTTCTCTTTGGGTACGCCTTTCGGGATGGCACCTTCAATGCGCTTATCTCTGAAAGGTGATTTTTCTTTCTGATTTGGTTTCGGCTCTTCCATAATAGTTTCTACAACCTCTGTTGTGAGATTACCTTCCTGATATGCCTTTCGCATACGGATGGTTTGGTCGTGAGACGGGGTTGCTTCGTTGTACTCCATAGCTTCCAAAAGGTCATATTGTATTTCTTCGGGTAAGTATGATATTTCAACCGCAGGTCGCATTGCTACTTTACCTTCGTCAACAAGGTCAAGCATTTCGGGTACAAGATAATTCAAGCGGATATATCTTTTAATCTGTGTTTCACTTTCTTTTACCTCAGCAGCCAATTCAGTATTCGAGCGTGTGCCTGTTAAATTTGGTCCCGTCGGGTCCGAATTATTCTTTGTTGGTCTTCCTGCTTGTCGCCTTAAAGCATCAAGCCTCATTTTATACGCCCTTGCTTTTTCCGAGGGTAAAACCGTTTCTCTTTGAAGATTACTGTCCACCATTGATAATATCGCCTCATCTCTTGACATTTCCTTTACTCTTGCAGGTATTTTCTCATATCCCGCAATTTCAAAAGCTCTTTTTCGTCTGTGCCCTGATACCATTTCATACATTCCGTTATCAACAGGTCTTATGATGACCGGCTGTATCAAGCCTCTTTCCTTGATGCTCTCAACAAGCTCATCCATACTTTCATCGTCTTTAACGAGATAGGGATGATGAAGAAAATCACGGATTTGTGTTAATGGCACATCAGTAAGCATTTCATTCGCTGCCATACATTAGCCTCCGATGAAATTTGCAATCGCCGCAATGATGTGGAGAAATACTGCCGTGTAAAGACCGGGCAAGACAAGTAAACCGTGAATCATTTGTTTTTCCTCCTTGTATTATTTTTTTGAGGGTGACTTCACTTTACTTAAAGTCCTGTGATTTTTTTGAACATTGTTTTTACCTCCTTGTTCGCAAATTTTTGTTAAATAAAAAATGCCGCTACTTTTTACAGTAACGGCTATGTATTACTATTAAATTTTGAAAATAAAAAAGTCCGAAAATTTCATTGAAAAATTCTGTCTTACTTAATATCATAATTAAATTTAAACATATCGTGGTTCAAATCCTGACAATCCATAAAATAAGTAAAATGTTCGTCATAAAATTTAATGTTGCTTTTGGTCTTAAAAAATGGCGAAAGCCCTTGATTTTTCAAGGGCTTTCAGGAATGTTCGTCATATTGGGACGAAATCATGGCAGGGATGGCAGGATTCGAACCTACGAATGCAACAGTCAAAGTGTTGTGTCTTACCGCTTGACGACATCCCTGTATTTAATTTTAGGTATAAAAAAATGGGGTGGATAATCGGATTCGAACCGACGACCTCCAGGGCCACAACCTGGCACTCTAACCAACTGAGCTATATCCACCACATAATGGCGCGCTTTGAGGGACTCGAACCCCCGACCTACTGCTTAGAAGGCAGTTGCTCTATCCAGCTGAGCTAAAAGCGCATATTAAATTTACTGGAGCGGGTGATGGGAATCGAACCCACACGACCAGCTTGGAAGGCTGGGATTCTACCATTGAACTACACCCGCATCTTCACTGCAACGCTGATTATTATACACAATCAGCGCCGCAATGTCAAGTGTTTTTTGCAATTTATTTATAATTTTTAAAGGTGAGAAAAGACTAATTTTTCTTCTTTAATTTCGGCTGCAATTGCTGAAACGGCCGAATCTGCATTATCAATTATGATGTTTGCAATTTCATCCTCAATTTCCTTGCGGATAAGGTTGCGAAGGTCTCTCGCTCCCCTTGAGCCGCCGTGACCCTTTTTGGCAAGGTACACGGGAACATCATCTGTATATTTGAAGGTGATGTCCTTTTCTTTGAGTGAAGACACAAGCTCATCAAGCAGCAGTGCTGAAATCTTCTCATAGTCCTCAACAGTGAGGTTATTGAAAACGGCTATCTCGTCAACTCTGCCGAGAAATTCCGGTCTGAGGAAATCGGAAAGTGCCTTCATAACCTTTTCTTTTGTTGCGTCGCCCTTTTCCTTGCCGAAGCCGAGTGCACCGCCCTTGCGCTCACTGCCTGCATTTGAGGTCATAACAATAACCGTATTTTCAAAGTTGACGGTTCTGCCCTGAGCATCTGTTATTCTGCCCTCGTCAAGAATTTGCAGAAGAATATTCATAACATCCGGGTGAGCCTTTTCAATTTCGTCAAAAAGAATTACGCTGTAGGGCTTTCTTCTCACCTTTTCAGTGAGCTGACCTGCCTCATCATAGCCCACATATCCCGGAGGCGAGCCGATAATTCTCGACACGCTGTGCTTTTCCATAAACTCGCTCATATCAAGTCTAATCAGGGTTTCGGGGGTGGAGAACAGCTCAGTGGAAAGCTGCTTTACAAGCTCTGTTTTACCAACACCCGTGGGGCCGACAAATATAAATGAGGCGGGTCTTCTTCGGGGACTTACCTGCACTCTGCTGCGCTTTATAGCACCGGCAATTGCACTGATAGCCTCGTCCTGACCGATAACCTTCTTTTTGAGTGACTCCTCAAGTCCAGCAAGCTTTTTAAGGTCACTTTCAATAATCTTGCTTGAGGGAATACCTGTCCACAGCTCGATAACCTTGGCAATATCAGCCTCGGTTACACCGTTGTCAAGAGCCTCCTGAGTCAGCGATTCCACCTCAGCCTCAACCTTCACAATATCACTCTTGAGCTTTGCAATAGCCTCATAGTCCATATTATCGGTGGCATTCATGAGAGCTTCCTCCTCAGCCTTATATTCGCTGAGTCTTCTCTCTGCAATCTCAAGGTCACTTATTGCCTTATTGCGAAGATTTGCACAGGTGCATGCCTCATCAAGCAGGTCAATTGCCTTATCGGGCAGAAAACGGTCTGTGATATATCTCTCTGAAAGAACAACAGTCTTTTTAACAAGCTCATCACTTATTCTGACTCTGTGATAGGTTTCATAGTACCCCTTGATTCCGATAAGAATTTCGGTTGCATCCTCAATTGAAGGCTCCTCAATTTTAACGGGCTGAAAACGTCTTTCAAGGGCAGCATCCTTTTCGATGTGCTTGCGGTACTCGGTAAATGTAGTGGCACCCACAACCTGAATTTCACCGCGGGAAAGAGCAGGCTTAAGGATGTTAGCCGCATTCATAGAGCCTTCGGCATCACCTGTGCCCACAAGATTGTGAACCTCATCAATAAACAGAATAATATTGCCGTTATCCTTTACCTCATCAATAAGAGTCTTTATTCTTGACTCAAACTGACCTCTGAACTGAGTACCTGCAACAAGAGCTGTCAGGTCAAGCAGATGAATTTCCTTATCTGCAAGCTTTGCAGGCACTTCACCTCTGACTATTTTAAGGGCAAGACCCTCGGCAATTGCAGTTTTACCTACACCGGGTTCACCTATAAGGCAGGGGTTATTCTTTGAGCGTCTGCAAAGAATCTGAATTGTTCTTGCAAGCTCCTTGTCTCTGCCGATGATGTTGTCTATCTTGCCTTCACGCGCTTTTGCTGTCAGGTCATTGCAATAAAGAGTGAGGAACTTTCTTTTCTTTTCAGGCTTTTTAGGCTGCTGTGTTCTCTTGCCGCCCTGAGATGAAGATGAAGTCTGCTGAACGGGTGACGGCATATTTTCAGGCTTTTCAGCCTTCATAAGACCGTTTCTCAAATCGCCCATAAGCCCCTGCAAAAAGGGCAGAGTGGGTGAACCGCCGCTTTCAAAAGAGCCGTCCTCATCGTCATCAGGAAACATCTGGGTAAACTGCTCACTGAGAGCTTCAACATCGTCCTCTGTTATACCCATACTGTCCATCATCTGCTTGATAGGGCCGATATTCATTTCCATAGCGCAGTTGAGACATAAGCCCTCGGGCACGGTTTTGCCGTCAATAATTTTTGAGATAAATATAACCGCAGGGCGCTGTTTACATCTGCTGCAAATTACTTTTTTCATTGTCTACTCCTTGGGGATAATTTATTTGCTCTGAGCCTTTTTCTTATTGTCAAAATATTCCTTGAACTGTCTGAAGGTTTCAGGCATATAGCTCAGGAATGCTGCAATTGTCATAATAGCTGAAACAACAACTATAATACCGGTTACGACAGCAGGAAGCTCAAAGCCCACCAGTGCGTTGAGAGCACCAACCTCGGGGCCGAATGCAATAATAAGCACCATACCAACATAAAAAACAAGGGTTGCAGCCTTGCCCCAGAACTCTGCCGCACCGGGACGGATATTCAGAAGAAGCATAATAAGTCCGCCGATAATCATAATTGCTTCTTTAATGAGGAAAACAAGGAAAACCCAGCTGAAAGCCTGAATCATTGCATTTTCAGCACTTCTGAAATCGATAAGAAGCATAATTGCAATTGTTATCTGTGTCAGCTTATCTGCAACAGGGTCAAGGACCTTGCCAAGGGCGCTGACCTGATTGAATCTTCTTGCTATCTGACCGTCAAAGGTGTCAGAAAGACCTGAGAGTGCAAGCACAACAACTGCCCATATTTTTTCGTCGTTATAAAAAAGCACGGCAAAAACGGGGATGAGTAAAATTCTGATAAGTGATAATAAGTTGGGAATAGTCCAACAGCCTTTAAATAAATCTTTCATAATATAGTCCTTTCTTTTTAAACAAAACTTATGCAACTATTGAACCGCTTATCACGGAAACAATATTTTCTGCCGTGGCAATTATGACTGAATTGCTGACAGCTTCATTGAAGGCTTCGTTGCCGATAAACGAAGCAACTATGCCAACGAGAGTTGAAATGATAACAACCACTATCAAGCCCTCAACTGCACCCAGCACTGCACCGAGCACACTGTTGAACTGCTTGAAGGCAGGGAGCTTTTTGATAATTTTGTCAAGAAATCTGACAACTATCTTAAGCACAAACCCAAGAGCAATTGTGAGAAGAACAAAAAGGATAAACTGCACTATTGCAGTGCCCACAGGCTCAACAACTTTTGTCATTATGCTCTCAAGCAGATTATCTCCGCCGAGATTGACCTCACTGACCTTATCAATAATAGCCTGCTTGTCAATTCCCATAAGGTTCATAAGTCCGCCTAAAGCCTCCGGAATTGAATTTATGATTTCCTCCGCCTGCAAAGCGTAGTCCTTGGTGCCCACTTCTCCGAGAGCTGAGCCGAGATATGCCTCAGCTGCTCTTTTAACAAAAATATTGTAGCCCTGAGTTGCGAAGCCCTCTGAAAGAAATCTTGCAAGAATAATTGAAACAATTGTTCCGCAAAGGTCAAACAAGCTTTTGAAAAAGCCTTTTTTCATTGATGTAATTATAACAGTACCGAAAATAAGTATTAAAAATATATCAACAATATATTCCATGAATTACCTCCCGTAAAAAATATGTTAAACATTATAGCACACATTTTTTTATTATACAAGTTTAATTTGTTTCAGGCTTATTCATTTGCCGCTTTTTCAACACCTCCCAGACTGTAACAGTAGATTTTTTTGCCCGCTGTTACAACACCTGTGCATTTACCGGTGAAGTGCAGCTCCTGACCTGCCTTTCCGCCTGAGCTGACGGTTTTAATTCCGCTGTCATAAAGCAGATAAGCATACTTTCCCTCAAGGGAAAGGTCGATTATATTTTCATCGACGCTGACACTGTATGAAATGTCCCCGTCGCTGTCATACACACTTAAAAGATCCTTTGAGAAGGTCTCCTTATCATCAAAAACTATGGCTGTGTTGTTCTGTGAATCCACAGCATAAAAAAGTATTTTAGAGTCAAATGTAACCTTTTTACTTACGGTTTCGTCTTTTTTAGCTTTGCAGATATAAAGAGCATCGTCACAAAGCACACTGAATTTATCTGAGGATATATGTCTTAAAGCTATGCAGGCTGAGCCGTGAAGGGTATATTCGCAAACGGGCTCATCCTCCCCTATTTCAAGCACATAAAGCTTTGTGTAAACCTCACCGCCATAAGCACCTATAGCCGCGCAGTAAACCGTATTTCCCGACATATCAAAGGAAACTATATATTCCTCACCGCAGGACCATATAAGCACATCCTCACCGTTTTTATCTAAAATGTGAAGTATGCTCGAAGAGGAGCTGCTGCTAAGTGAGAGCATTACCTCGCCCTTTTCGGTTATAACGGCATCAAAAATCTGGCTGCCGTTTTCATCCTTGCGCTGCTGAAAATTACCTTTTTTATCAATAACCGTGTATTTATCGGAAAGTCTGTCAAAAACTATGGCGTAATCGCCCTTTGTTTTTATTGCCGGCTGAGCATATGAAATCTGCTGTGCCTCAAGAAGCTCTCCCTTTTTATTAATGGGAGTTATAAACTTTTTTGTCAGCACATAAAGGTCACTGCCCTTTAGCTCAACATCCTTTATATCGTTTGTGGAAAAAGAAACAGGGAAGCCTGCATCTTCTGTCTGAACACCTATAAATTCTGCAAATTCCTTTGACAGCTTTTCAGTGTCCGTCATTTTTTCCACAGCTCCTGTTGCTATGAGCACAACAACAAGTGCTATAAGCAAAAACAGTGTGGCGGCGGAATATCTGACCTTTTTTCGTCTGTTTTCTTCGCGTACCGTATTGCCCACATATTTTTCCTTTTCTTTCATTTTTCCGCCTCTTTTCTCTTTGCTTTAATAGTAAACCTCGTTGAGATACAGACCGTGAGCCTTTGCCGTTATGCCGGCACGCAGGCGGTCCTTACTTTCAATTATATCGGGAATTGTGTCTTTTTCTATTTTACCTGAGTTTATGTCAAGAAGTGTGCCCACCATTATGCGCACCATATTATAAAGAAAGCCGTCACCCTTGACCCTGAATGTCACAAGGTCGCCTTCTCTTTCAACAGAGCAATCAAATATAGTTCTGACATTGCTTGCTGTGGTACCGCCCGATGCACAGAAGGCTGAGAAGTCGTGAGTACCGATATAGCCTTTTGCCTGAATATTCAGCATTTCACTGTCAATGGGATAGGGATGATGAAGAGCTTTGTCAATAAGAAAAGGGTTTCTTCGTCTGCTGTTCCATATTTTATAAATATACTCCTTACCCTTTGCGTCAAAGCGGGCATTGAAGCCTTCAGAGGCAATTTCGCAGGAAAGCACGCAAATGGTCTCAGGCAAAACCGCATTCAGGCCGTAAGCAACCTTTTCGCAGTCACGCTCTTTTTCGCTTCTGAAACTGCAGCAAAAGCCTATGGCGTGAACGCCCTTATCGGTTCTGCTGCTGCCGTAAATCGTGCATTTTTCGCCGAAAATTCTTTCTATTGCATCACTCAGACACTGCTGAACGCTTATTGCATTTTCCTGCATCTGCCAGCCGTGATAAGGTGTGCCGTCATAGCTCATTATAAGCTTATAGTTAAACATGGTTAAATTATCGCTCCGAAATAATGATTGAGAAGCACTACACCTGTGATGCCCAGAGCAAATATTATAAATGCGGCACCGTCCTTCAGGCTGTATTTCATCTGCTTCATTCTTGTTCTGCCCTCTCCCCCTGTATAGCAACGGCAGCTCATTGCAAAGGCAAGCTCATAAGCCCGTCTGAATGCCGAAACAAAAAGAGGTATAAGAATCGGTATAAGTGCTTTGATTTTTTCTATAAAGCTACCGCTTTCAAAGTCTGCACCTCTTGCCTTTTGTGCATTGGTTATTCGCTCGATTTCCTCAATAAGTGTGGGAATAAAACGAAGTGCAAGAGTCATCATCATTGCAAGAGTATGCACGGGGATGTGCAAAACCTTAAGAGGTGAAAGCAGTCTTTCAATAGCATCTGTCAGCTGTGTAGGCACTGTAGTATAGGTGAGAATTGAGCTGCTGATTATAAGGCAGATAATTCTTATTGACATAAACACTGCTGTTATAAGACCCTTTGATGTTATTTTAAAGGGCCCCATAGCAAAAAGCTCTGTGCCGCCGCCTATATAAAAAATATTTATAACCGATGTGAAAAGCACTATAGGTATAATCGGCTTCAGGGATTTCAGGAACATTTTCACAGGTACCTGCGACATAAGCACACTGAAAACAACAAACAAAAACATAAAGCCCAGAGACAGAAAGTTTTTGCACATAAAAATCATAACAATAAACAGAATTGTAAGTATGATTTTCATTCTTGCGTCAAGGCGGTGCACAAGGGAATTGCCCTTGTAATACTGCCCTATGGTAATATCACTTATCATTGACATTATGCTCTGCCCCCTTTCACAAGCTTCATTATTTCAGCCTTTGCCTTTTCAAGGGTGTAAACATTGGCAGGCACATCATAGCCCTTTGCTCTGAGCTTTATGAAAAGCTCTGTGAGCTGAGGGATATTAAGCCCCATGCTTTTTAGCTCATCTGCATGAGAAAAAACATTATCAACGCTGTCGTAATATGCAAGGTGTGCCTCGTTCATAACAAGCACCTTGGTTGCAATTTTCGATATATCCTCCATTGAGTGTGAAACCACTAAAAGCGTGCTTCCTGTTTTATTCTGATATTCTTTTATGAGCGAAAGAATTGTATCTCTGCCCTTTGGGTCAAGGCCTGCGCAGGGCTCATCAAGAATAAGCACCTCAGGCTCCATGGCCATAACGCCGGCAATGGCAACACGCCTTTTTTCACCGCCTGAAAGCTCAAAGGGCGACTTTTCAAAATAGCTTTCGTCAAGACCCACAAATTTAATAACACTTCTGACTCTCTTGTCAATTTCCTCGTCAGAAAGCTTCATATTTTTAGGTCCGTAGGCTATGTCTTTATATACGGTTTCTTCAAAAAGCTGATATTCGGGGTACTGAAAGCAAATGCCGACTCTGAAACGCACCTGCTTGATTTCCTTTTTATTTTCCCATATATCCTTGCCCTCAAGCAGCACGGTGCCGCTTGTGCCCTTTAAAAGACCGTTGAAGTGCTGTATGAGAGTGCTTTTGCCTGAGCCTGTGTGGCCGATAATGCCCACAAGCTCACCCTTTTCTATTTTAAGGCACACATCCCTTATGGCATCAACCTGTGATGAGGTGCCCTTAGAATAAATGTAGCTTAAGTCTTTTGTTTCAAGTACTATGCTCAATTTAAAGCCTCCACAGTGCGTGTTATTTCCGCACAAAGTTCGTCAATTGTCAGTATATCCTTCGGCAGGTCAATGCCTTCTTTTATAAGCTCGTGGCTGAGAAGAGTTGCCTCAGGCACATCAAGACCCACCCTTTTTAATGTGTCTATATGCTGAAAAACCTCTTTAGGCTTGCCGTCAAGAATGATTTTGCCCTCATCCATAACTATAACTCTGTTTGCCCTTGCAGCTTCATCCATATAGTGCGTGATGAAAACAACCGTAATGCCGAAATCCCTATTCAGCATTTTAACCGTTTCCATTACTTCCCTTCTGCCTCTGGGGTCAAGCATTGAGGTCGGCTCGTCAAGGACTATGCACTCCGGCTTCATTGCAATTATGCCTGCAATTGCCACCCTCTGCTTCTGGCCGCCCGAAAGCTTGTGAGGCTCTGAGAGACGGAAATCGTACATACCCACATTTTTAAGTGCTTCATCAACTCTTTTTCTGATTTCCGAAGGCTCAATGCCTAAGTTTTCCGGGCCGAAAGCCACATCATCCTCAACTATGGTTGCAACAATCTGATTATCGGGGTTCTGAAAAACCATGCCCACTCTCTGGCGGATATCGTTTATTCTGTCTTCGTCCTTAGTATCAATTCCGTCAACGAAAACACTGCCGTATTTCGGAATATTTATGCCGTTGCACAGCTTCGCAAGGGTACTCTTGCCGCAGCCGTTGTGACCGAGAACAGCAACAAAATCGCCTTTTTCAATTGAGAGATTAAGGTTTTCAAGAACATATTCTTCTCTTTTTATACTCTCGTCATCTTCACTGTAGCCGAAGGTGACATCTCTGAAGTCTATATAATACATTAAAGTCAACTACCTTATATAAAGTTAAAAAATGCCCTGATTAATCCTTTTCCCATATAGCGCTTGCACCGCAGGGAAGAATCATACCGCTATCCGTAACGGGAAGACCGATTTCAGAGGAGCTTACCTTGCCGCCTAATTTCTTTTTTACAACGGCACCTAAAATGTATTCCATAACCGATGAAGAAAGACCTGTTGTATATGAGTTAATAAGCATCATAAGTGAATCCTCATATAAAAGCTCACTGCAAAGCTCAACAAATGAATAAACCTCATCCTCAAGCTTCCACACCTCACCGCCGGGACCTCTGCCGTAGGAGGGCGGGTCCATAATGATAATGTCGTACTTGTTGCCTCTGCGTATTTCACGCTGAACGAACTTGATACAGTCATCAACTATCCAGCGTACGCTTCTGTCGGCAACACCTGAGGAAACCGCATTTTCCTTTGCCCAGGCTGTCATACCCTTTGAAGCATCAACATGTACCACATGGGCATTTTCCATTAAAGGGGCAACACTTGCACCGCCGGTGTAAGCAAAGAGATTCAGCACCTTAACAGGTCTGCCCGCCTTGCGGATAACCTCTCTTGTATAATCCCAGTTTACGGCCTGCTCAGGGAAAAGACCCGTGTGCTTGAAGCCCATAGTCTTAATATTGAAGGTCATATCCTTATACTTAATGCTCCAGAAGGGCGGCATTTTGCTTCTAACTTCCCATTCGCCGCCGCCTGATTTTGAGCGGTGATAATAAGCATTCGCTTTTTTCCACAAAGGATTTGTTTTGGGAGTTTTCCATATAACCTGAGGGTCGGGACGCACTAAAACAATATCGCCCCATCGCTCTAATTTTTCACCGTCTGAGCAGTCTATAAGCTCATAGTCTTTCCAGTCTTTTGTATATCTCATAAATTACCTCTTAAATCAATCTGACTTAAAACAGCTGTTGCTGTCCGGGCATTGCAATGCCAAGATGCTCGTACCCTGCCGCTGTTACCACTCTGCCTCTGGGAGTTCTGCCGAGGAAGCCTATCTGCATAAGATAAGGCTCGTAAACATCCTCAATTGTAACAGCCTCTTCGCCTATTGCCGCCGCTATGGTTTCAAGACCCACAGGGCCGCCGCCATAGGACTTTATCATAGTTGAAAGCAGCAGTCTGTCAATAGAGTCAAGACCCATATTATCTATTTCCATTCTGTCAAGAGCAGTGTCGGCACTTTCTTCATCTATAATACCGTTGCCCATAATCTGAGCAAAGTCTCTTGCTCTTTTTAAAAGTCTGTTTGCAATTCTCGGGGTACCTCTTGAGCGTGATGCAATTTCAAGAGCACCGTATTTTTCAATGTCAATACCCAATATTCCGGCACTTCTCGTTACAATCTGAGCAAGCTCCTCGGGAGTGTAAAGCTCAAGACGAAGTATAACGCCGAAGCGGTCACGAAGAGGTGCCGAGAGCTGACCTGCACGGGTTGTGGCGCCCACAAGAGTGAATTTTGGCAAATCCAGTCTTATTGACCTTGCCGAAGGGCCCTTGCCGATGATAATATCAAGGGCATTGTCTTCCATAGCAGGATAGAGAACCTCCTCAACACTTCTGTTGAGACGGTGAATTTCATCTATGAAAAGCACATCACCTTCGCTGAGATTTGTAAGCAATGCCGCTAAATCGCCCTGCTTTTCAATTGCAGGCCCCGATGTAACACGCAGATTAACATTCATCTCGTTTGCAATAATGCCTGCAAGGGTTGTTTTTCCGAGTCCCGGAGGGCCGTAAAGAAGCACATGGTCAAGGCTTTCGCCTCTTGCTTTTGCCGCTTTTATATAAACCTCAAGGTTTTCCTTGACCTTTTCCTGACCGATATAATCTGTCAGCACCTTGGGTCTGAGAGAAGTTTCTATATCATTGTCAAATCCTGTGAAATCAGGAGTTATAATTCTTTCTTCAAAATCCATATCATTCACCTTTTACATACTGCTTAAAAGCTTGAGTGCCTGCTTTATAATTGCTTCTACAGAAAGTGACGGGTCAATTTTGCTCACCACCGAAGCAGCCTCGCTCTGTGAGTACCCAAGCATTGTCAGTGCCGCAACAGCCTCTGAGGTGTGGGGCATTTCCATAGCTGCCCCCACTCTGCCGCTGTCACCGAATAAGTCTGCATCGGGGATAACACTCTTGACCTTGTCTTTAAGCTCAATGATTATACGCTGTGCAATTTTCGGGCCGACACCGTTAGCTCTTGTTATGGCCTTTACATCCTTGGCTGAGATTGCAAGTGCCAGCTCATCAACGGTAAGCTCTGAGAGAATTGCAAGTGCCGCCTTAGGGCCGACACCGTTGACGGTTATAAGCATTTTAAACCATTCAAGCTCATACTCTGTTGAAAAGCCGAAAAGATCAAGTGCATCCTCGCGCACATTGAGATGAGTGTAAACTGTTGCAGTTGATTTATCGTCAGGTAAATCGCTCAGAGTGAAACGGGAGCTGTAGCACAGAAAGCCTACTCCGCCGCACTCAATAACTGCATGGCTGATGCCTTTGTTTATTACCTTTCCTGTAAGCGAATAAAACATAGTTAAATTCCCTGCCTTATGCGAATATTGTTTGTCATAAGTGAGCCGCTTGCGTGAGCGTGACATATTGCCATTGCAAGGGCATCGGCGGTGTCGTCGGGCTTGGGCACCTTTTCAAGGGCAAGTATCCGTCTTGTCATTTCCTGCACCTGCTTTTTATCTGCTCTGCCGTAGCCCACAACACTTTGCTTGACCTGCAAGGGCGTGTATTCAAATGACCTGACACCGTTTTTCTGTGCAGCAAGCATTATAACACCTCTTGCCTGACTGACATCTATTACCGTCTTTGCATTGTTGTTGTAAAAAAGCTTTTCAATAGCCATTGCCTCAGGATGATGAAGCTCAATTATACGGCAGAGTCCGTCATATATTTTTTCAAGCCTTATATTAAAAGGCGTGTGAGCGTCGGTCAGAATTGCACCGTAGTCAATAACGGTAAAGTGATTGTTTTTGTATTCGATCACTCCGTAGCCGACAATTGCATAACCCGGGTCGATACCTAAGATAATCATGGCATACTACCTCACTGTAATAATCAATATATTATAGCATAATTATAAGGTTTGAGCAATAGCTAAAGTGAGAAAAATACCCCATAAACACAAAAAGACAGGACCTGTGCCCTGCCTTGATATTATTTTTTCTTTCTGAACACCACAAACTTGGAAAAGAAGTAATTGAGTACCACCACAACAACGGCAAGCACCACCTTGGAAATCATATTTCCGCTGACGGTGAAGCCGAATACATCCACGGCAAAAGCCTTCATATTGCAGATGTCAACCAAAAGGAAAAGGCCGGCTTCTTCAATAATAAAAGAAAAAATTCTTGCAGTAAAAAATGATGAAATTTCTTTTGCCACAAGCCTTATATCCCAGCTTTTACTTTCAAAAACGAAAAGCTTATTGGTAACATAGGCAAAAATCACGCTGACAAGCCACGCAATAACATTTGACAGCAGATAAAACTTCACGCCGAAAAGCACATTGCAAAGCTTATAGGTGACGAAATTTACCAAAGTGGTACCGACACCGAAAATGCCGTAGATAATCAGCTCTTTATATTTAATTATCAGTTTCTTGATTGTGTTCATAAGTTAAAATCTCTTTTGCAATAAATATTGGTCTGTCCTTCACCTGTGTGTGTACCTTGCCAAGATATGCACCGATAATGCCTTGACTTATAAGTATGAGTCCACCCACAAAAAGCACTGTTGTAGTGACCTGATAAAAGCTATCGAACAGGTTTATAACACCCAAAATAACAGACAGCAGAAGCACTGCTATGCCAAGATATAAGGGGAATCTGAGAGGCTTATCCGTGTAAGCTATAATGCCCTCGGCAGCATAGGCGAGGAGCTTTTTGAAATTCCACTTGGTTTCGCCGCTTTTACGGTCTCTCACTTCATATGGAAGGGACACAGTGTTATAGCCCACCCATGAGAATATTCCCTTTGAAAAGCGGTGATATTCGGGCAGAGCCAATATTGTGTCGGCAACACACCTTCTCATTGTGCGGAAGTCACTTGCATCACTGACAAAGCCAATGCCCGACATTTTAGTGATAACCTTATAGAATTTGCTCTTGCAAGCTGAAATAAGCTTGCCCTCTTTTCTTTCGCTCTGATAGGCGGCAACCATATCGCAATCGGGGTCACTGTCAAGAATTTTTGCCATTTCCACAGCATATTTCGGGTCCTGCTGCAAATCGGCATCGATTATAGTGATATACTCACCTGCAGCCTGAGACAAACCTGCATACATTGCAGCCTCCTTGCCGAAATTGCGGGAAAAGCTTATGACCTTTATTTTCACATCTTTGTTGCTGCTGAAAATCTCTCTGAGCTTCTTCGGCGTGCCGTCCTTACTGCCGTCATTAACGAAAATAATCTCGTATGAATCGGTGTAAGCCTTCATAGCCAGCTTTGTTTCTTTCAGGAAATTTTCAACATTGCCCTCCTCATTGTAGCAGGGCACTATAAGGCTGTGCTTAACTGACATAGGTCAACCATCCTTCTAATACTTATTTACCGTCGCGTTCTCTTATAACAAACTTTGTGGGGGTACCCTCAAGACCGAAAACCTCTCTTATCTGATTGTCAAGATAACGCTGATAGCTGTAATGGAACAGCTCCTTGCTGTTAACAAAGCAGACAAATGTTGGCGGTCTTGTGGATGCCTGAGTCATATAATAAATCTTGAGTCTCTTGCCTTTATCCGTAGGGGGCTGCACTCTTGCCGTTGCGGCAGCGAGCACATCATTGAGCTTACCTGTTGAAATACGCATTGAATTCTGCTCGTCAACATATTTTATAAGATCAAAAAGTCTGTCAAGGCGCTGACCCGTCTTTGCCGAAATAAAGATAATGGGTGCATAAGACATAAACGAAAAGTCGTTCATAAGCTTCTTTCTGTAGCTGTCCATAGTCTTGCCGTCTTTTTCAAGGGCATCCCATTTATTGACTGCTATAATGCAAGCCTTACCCATTTCGTGAGCTATGCCTGCAACCTTGCTGTCCTGCTCAGTGAAGCCTTCAACAGCATCTATCATAATAACACAGACGCTTGCTCTTTCAACGGCCATTTTTGCTCTTATAACAGAGTATTTTTCAATCTGATCCTCAACCTTACTCTTTCGTCTGAGACCTGCAGTGTCAATAAACATAAAGTCACCGTGCTCATTTGAAATGAAGGTATCCGTTGCATCTCTTGTGGTGCCTGCAATATTTGAGACAATTGCTCTTTCCTCACCTGAGATTGCATTTATAAGTGATGACTTGCCCACATTAGGCTTGCCGATAACGGCAACCTTGATTGTGGTGTCATCCTCTTCCTCCTCAGCTTCTTCGGGGAGGTACTGTAAAACTGCATCAAGCAGGTCGCCCGTGCCGTGGCCGTGAACAGATGAAACGGCTATTGGGTCGCCAAGGCCTAAATTATAGAACTCATAAAATTCCATTTCAGGCTCGCCGACTCTGTCACACTTGTTAACGCAGAGCACGATGGGCTTATTGCTTTTAAGAAGCATGGCAGCCACATCCTCATCAGTTGCAACAACACCTGTGCGAAGGTCAGTAACGAGAATGATAACATCTGCCGAATCAATAGCAAGCTGAGCCTGACGGCGCATCTGCTTTAAAATTATATCGTCTGAATGAGGCTCTATACCGCCTGTATCTATTAAGAGAAAATGTCTTGACAGCCATTCGCAGTCACCGTAAATTCTGTCTCGTGTAACACCGGGAGTATCGTCAACAATAGACAGTCGCTGACCTATAAGCTTGTTAAAAAGTGTAGACTTGCCTACATTGGGTCTGCCTACAATTGCAACAATCGGTCTTGCCATTTTTTCACCTTCTTTTTTTATTATTGCCCCATAAAGGAGCTGAAAAGACTGCTGCCTGTGCAGTCATTGACTTTAAGGGTAACACCCAGAGCTTCTTCCACCTCTTCAGTGCTCACACTGTCAAGAAAAAGGTCGCCCTCACTTCTGAGCATAACGCACGGTATTGCAAGAGACTCAGCCAAGGGCTTATCCTTGAGCTGACTTATAAGGTCCTTGCCTGTTATAAGACCTGCAACTGTTATGCTGTGACCGAAAAAGTCATTTTTAATTTCATAAACATCTATTTTGCTTTTATTATACTTTTTTTCAAATGCCTCTGCAAGCTCTTTTATGAGCGGATAGGCGGCAACACCCGTTGCAACACTGAGTTTGCTTTCCGGGTCGCTTTCACAGCTATTTTCCATTTCAAGCAGAAATTCCTCTTTAAGAGAGGTCCACATACCTACGCCGTTTTCAATCTGGCAATAGGTCTCATAATATTCGCCCTCGGGCATTTGTCTTTCAGCCTTAAGATAAAACTCGTCGGCAGCGTACACAAGCCTTGTGCCGTATTGCTCTTTGAATTTTTCGCCGTATTCGTCAATTATGTCAATTACCTCACCGGCAGATTTTTTATCGTACTGCGGCATATCAAAAAGGCCCTCACGGTATCTGGTTACACCTACAGGTACGCAGGCAACACTCTGAAGGCTCGGGCAAAGCTCAGATAGCTTATCAAGGGAATAGCGAAGCTCCTCACCGTCATTTATGCCGGGACACAGCACAAGCTGAGTGTTTATTGCAATTCCGTTTTCGGCAAGGCGGTGAAGAATTTTCAGGCTTTCGCCTGCATTTTTGTTTTTCATCATCCTCACACGAAGCTCTTTATTCATTGTGTGGACACTGACATTAACGGGACTGATGTGCATCTCGATAATCTTTTCAATATCACGCTCGCTGAGATTTGTCAGCGTTATATAGTTGCCGAAAAGAAATGAAAGACGGGAATCGTCATCCTTAAAATAAATCGACTCACGAAGCCCCTGCGGGTTCTGGTCAATAAAGCAGAAAATACACTTGTTTCTGCAGTGTCTTTCCTTATCCATGAGGTAAGTTTCAAACCCGAGACCTAAATCCTCATCCTCACCCTTATTTATCCATGCTGCCTTTGTTTTGCCGTCTCTTTCATAAACTATGCTTATACGGCTGCTTTTTGTGTAAAACTGATAATCAAGAAAGTCTGTTATTTCATGTCCCGATATTTTAATAAGACGGTCCCCTGCCACTATGCCTTTTTTATAAGCAGGTGAATTTTTTATAACATCCTTTATTAAAACTGACATAAAATAACTCCTTTCACAGATTACAAGTAAAAAAGGTGAAGAAAGCTAAACCGCTTCTCCACCTCTCAAGTTCCAAAGGCTTAGTCTTCGTCCTTAACAACAACCTGCTTACCTTTGTAATAGCCGCATTCACCGCAAACCTTGTGGGGTACAGTGTATGCACCACACTGCTTGCATCTTACAAGTGTGGGAGCGTCAAGCTTCCATACATTTGAACGTCTCTTGTCTCTTCTTGCCTTTGATACTCTTCTCTTTGGTACTGCCATCTTCCAGCACCTCCTTTTATAATATTCGTCTTAAACTTACTTATTCGTCCAAAAGACCTAACAGAACCTCGAAACGAGGGTCAATGTCTTTTTTGCATGAGCACGGACCTTCATTTAAGTTTGCACCGCATTTTGAGCAAAGACCCTTGCAATCCTCGTCGCAAAGAATTTTACTCGGCAGAGCAAAGTAAATGTCTTCTAAAGTGAGTCTCTCAATATCTAACTTCATATCCTCAACTATGATATATTCATCAGTTTCGTCATTCTGAAGCTCGGTTACGAGAATATGCTCCACGGGAACTTCCATATCAAGTTCAAGCTCCTCAGCACATCTGCTGCAATCAACATCCATACTGAAAGTAGCCACAGCCTTAACCGTAACTATCTCGGCAACATTTTCTATCTTGCCCTGAAGCTTAACAGGTGTCGTGAATGGAAACACACCGTCAATTTCCTCAGAGGAAAAGTCGAAATTGAAGTCTAAAGGTATTTCGGTTATACCGCCGTTAAACAGATTTTCAAGTTCAATAAACATAACTCACCTCATATTAACGAATAACATTATATAGATATCACTTCAATTTGTCAATAAAAAAACATAAAATACTTTAAAATTTTTTCTTTTTTGCTTATTACTTGGTTTTTACGCTTATTGCCGAAGAATTATAGCCTGTATAATCCTTGTCACCCACTGTTCTGATAGCTCTGACCTTGAATTTATATTGGGTTTTCTTGTCAAGACCCGTCATTGTAAAGCTGTTTTTCTCAGCCGTACCCGCTAAAACATAATCACCGTTTTCCGATGAATAATAGGAAATCTCATAATATGTTGCACCGCTGACCTTATTCCATGAAAGAGCAATTTTTGACGATGTGACAGAGATACTCTTAAGACCTGTAACCTTGGCAGGATCGGTGCTGAATTTATAAACCGATGAGTAGCTGCCCTTGGAAAGAGCTTTTCCGTCTTTGACAACCGCACTCATAACTTTATATGAATAGGTTTTGCCTGCTGTCAGACCGCTGAAGCTATAGCTTCTTGAGGATGTCTTTGCCACCTGCTCATATTTTTTCGAGGAGGAGTTGTAGCGGTAAACATAGTAATAGTTTGCTCCCACTGCCGCAGGCCATGAGATTTTCTGAGTTTTATCCGTTACGCTTGACAGGGTTATCTTGCTGACCTTCGAGGGCTTGAGTGTTGCAGTGACAGAGGTCATACTGCCCTTTCTCGTGCCGGTGTTGAGCTTAATATATGCCCTGACAGTGAATTTATATGTGGCTCCCTGACGAAGGCCTGTCAGCTTATACGAGGTGCCTGTGACCTTCTTCTGCAGATTGTATTCACCATCTTCATAGATATAGACATTATAGCAATCGGCATTTTTGACCTCATCCCATTTTAGTGTTACGGAAGTAGTGGAGGGAGTTGCGGTGAAGTTTTTCACCTTAGCGGGAAGTGTAGTAGCTCCTATTTCCTCAGACAGCTCACTTTCCACTGTCTTTTTGCCAACCTTATAAACGGCACTGACCTTATAGTAGTCAACAGTACTGTAGGAAAGACCGCTGACACTGTAATAGTTATTTTTTGTTGAAATCAGTTTTTCATATTTGCTGCCGTTTTTGCGGTAAACATTGTAGCTTTCTGCCTCATCAATGCTTTCCCAGATAAGCTTATAGGAGCTTGATTTGACACTGCTGAGGGTGAAATCCTCAGGCACGGAATATGCCGTTGTAACGCTCACCGGGTCAGACAGCTCCGAGGTGTATAGCGTTCCCTCAATTTCACCGTGGCATATAACGGCAAACTTATATTTCGTTGCCATTGCAAGGCCCTTGACGGTGGCTTCATTTTCATCGGACTCTGCCGCTTTTATATAGTCCTTTTCCTTAGTGTCATAGATATAAACGGTATAGCCCGAGGCCTTTTTATTTTCAGTCCACTTAAAGGTAACCTCATCGTCCTTGATTGCTGTTGCTCTTAAATCCTCAACCCTTTCGGGCAGTGTAACAAAGCTGATTTCATCGCTGAGAGCACCCACAATTATATTGTTTTTGCTTTTTGCAACTGAAGCAACCTTGAATTTATACTGCGTGAACTGACTCAGGGCTGAAAACGAGCAGGACACGGCAGTGTACTCACCGTAAAGGTTATATTCACCGTTTTCATAAAGATAGAGATAATATAAATCTGCGCCCTCTGCCTTGCCCCAGCTGAGCTTTGCCTGAGACTCGGTCACATCCTCAGCCTTGAGATTTTTTACGGTTTCGGGTGAGGTCATTGCATAAAGCTCTTTGGTGTAATCGGAAACATCTGCACCGCAGACAGCCGCCACCTTATAAGCTGCCTCTTCACCGGGAGACAGGGAGGATATAATATAGCTCGTTCCCTTAACAGTGGCAAGCTTCTGCCACTTATTGTCCTTCAGGGTTAAAACATTATATTCCTTGGCACCGGCTACACTGTTCCATGAAAGTGTGTAGCCGTCTGTTCTGATGCTTCCAACACTGAAGCCTTCAGGTACAGTGAGACTTGAAGCAGGTGTCACCTTATTTGAATATTCGCCGTAAACAGACTTGCTGCCATTCTTTATATAAGCCCTGACACAGTATGAGTCATATTTAAGCTCGTCAAAGCCTATCTCATATTCTCTTTCATCACTGCTGACCTTTGCAAGCTTGGTGTATTCTTTGTCGGCGCTGTTATAGCCGTAAACAAGATAGCCCTCACATTTTTCAAGTCCGGTCCATGATATCAGAGCACCGCCGCCTGAATAGGTCATGGCAGCTCCTTCAACAGCATAGGGCTTTGTTGCCGTTGACACACCCACACTCGCAGTGTAAGCATCTGCCGAAGCCGACCTTACGGTTACTGTAAATCTCTCGGCATTGGGCACATTCTTGAAGCTGTATGAGGTTTTTGTGCTTTCGGCAACGCTGAGATTTCCCTTTGAATCGCTGTATGCATAAATATATTTATCAGCCTTCTGAGCACTGCTTACGGTTATCTTGAGAGTTTCCGTATATGCACTCACCTGCACGGTACCCACAGAAGCGGCATTATCACTCACCGTATATTTTGCAATATCAATTCTGCCCACAGAATCGTATGCGGTAAGATAAACGGTGCCCTTCTTAAGGAACTCAACCTCACTATCGGATATAACCCTTGCAACAGACGAATCAGAGGAAATTATGCTGAGATTTGTGTTTGCACCCTTGTGAAAGCTGAGCTTATATGTGCCCGTAGGCACAACCGTACTGCTCTTGTAGGTGACAAAATCCTCAGGAATATAGCCCTCATAGCTTTCGCCGTCCTTTGTGAAGCTGATCTTTAGCCAACAGGGATATTTCAGTATATTTATGTAGTAATCGCTGTCCGTAAAGGTTTTGGAAACAATGTTAAGCAACTGACCCTTTGAAAGCTGCACAGCCTTGCCCGAAGCATCCGTAAGCTTTGCGTTACCCGTTGACGGGCCCGTGCGCACATTGCAGCTTGAAGTGGTTGATATCTCTGCCGTCTGTGCCACGCTGTCAGCATTTGAGGCAAGCTCTCTCCCGATATCCTCAGAGGGCATATTTTCAAAAACGGGAATTGAGAAAATGTTCTTCTGATACAGCTTGCCTGTTTTAGCATAGGCTGTATAGTTGGTGTAGCCCTGTGAGCAGGCGCCTGAAATATTTGTCATATACTGATGTGTATAAAGTGCCTTGCCGCCGTCGGGATTGACATTGAATCTTTGCAGATAGCCTGTGAACTGTCCCACGGCTATATATGATTTTGCCAGATACTCGGCACCGCCTCTGATTGATTTCTGCGGTGTATTCCAGGGTCTTCCGTAGCTCGTTGCAGTACCCTCAGTGCCGCCGTTTGCCCATTCAAGGCCTCGTTTGATTGCACCCTCACCGTCAGTTGCACCTATGTTATAGAAATTATATATTCCGGGATAAGCCACATGAGTACCCGAAACACTGGCACTGCCGTCTGCACCCACTTCATTTCTTATTTTTGAGGCAAGATAGCAGGGGTTGATATCATAGGCTTTGCCTGCCTCAAATATAGCCTCAGCATATTTTTCATCCGTTTCAACCGTTGCGCCCTCACTGTCATAATATGTTATATAGCTTTCAGACATAAATGAGCCTCTAAGCACTGCCTCAACATCGGCAACGGAAAAGCTGTCGCTGAAGGAAAGCTTTTCAAACTGAAAAATGCCTTCTTCATTAAGAAAGTTTCTCGGGTCTATGAAATATTCCACAGCAAAACGGTTTGCCGTTACAAAACCGCCGTCTTTATAAATATACTTATCCTTTGCGGCATCATAGTCCCCGGGCTCTCTGCTTTTTAAGTTTTCACTTGAAGCAGAATGGTCAACAAGAGACTTTGCGCCTGTTTCATTGTCAATGACAGTTTTCCAGTCAAGACCCGTTTCAAAGGGCAAAAAGACCCATTCGGGATATTTTTCGTGAAGCTCTCTGAGATAGGGCTTATAGCTTTCAGGGAAAGCCGCTATACTGCTTTCAAAGCCGTCATCTGCGCCGAGAGCGCAAAGACACAGAGCAGTGCTGATAATAAGAGTGAGCACCGCCGTCAATATAAACTTTTTGTTTTTCATGCTGTTCATAGTCCTGTTCCTTTTTCGGGTATAATTTACCCTTTGTTATTCAAAAGCTCTTCTATTTCGCACAAGATGCCCTCAAGCCTGTCTGCGGCCTGACTCATTTTATCTGCACCGGTACTTTGCAGGTCAGCTAAGATTTCTTCGTGCTCGGCACCGAAAACAGCTTCCTGCTCCTCTTCCGATGCTTTCTCCTCAAGCTCTGCTATTTTTATTCTGAGATCATATATTTCCTTTTCGCTTTCCTGTCTGTATGCGTAATACTCGTTATGAAGCATTGCAATATATTCCATAACATCACTTCTGTTAAAGCCTAAAAGTGCCTTTCTGAAATTTCCTGTGTTTTCCATATTTCTCACATTCCTTTAATTACAGTCTGAAATCTACCATTATAATTCTATCAAAAAAAACAGATAATTGCAACCGTATTGAAAAATTAGAGCATAATGTGTATAATTTGTAATATGTGAGGTGACTGAAATGCTTAATTTACCTGCTTACGCTCTCGAAGCAATAAGCACCCTTGAAGCTGCAGGCTTTGAGGCTTATGTTGTCGGCGGCTGTGTCAGAGATATGCTTATGGGCAAAGAAATAAGCGATATTGATATAACAACAAACGCCCTGCCGGAGGAAACCAAAAAGGTATTTTGCCTGAAAAAGACAATTGACACGGGAATAAAGCACGGCACCGTTACGGTACTCATAGACAGAATGCCCGTTGAAATTACCACCTACAGAATTGACAAGGGCTATTCTGACGGCAGACACCCCGACAGCGTTGCCTTCACAAGAAGTCTTAAAGAGGACCTTGCAAGGCGTGATTTCACTGTCAACGCAATTGCCTATAACCCGAAAACAGGGATAGTTGACCCCTTCGAGGGTGAATACGATATAAAAAATATGATAATACGCTGTGTGGGTCAGGCTGAAAAACGCTTCGGCGAGGATGCACTGCGCATACTCAGAGGTCTGCGGTTTTCATCGGTACTCGGCTTCACCTTGGAAGCTGAAACAATGTCTGCAACAATCAACTGCCGCCAACTGCTGAAAAATGTCAGTGCCGAAAGGATATACTCCGAGCTGTCGAAGATGCTTTGCGGCAAGGATATCAGACGGGTGCTTCTCACCTATGCGGAGGTTTTTGAGGAAATACTTCCTGAGCTCAAGGGAATGAACGGCTTTAACCAGAGAAATTATCACCACTGCTTTGATGTGTTGGCACACACTGCAGCTGTAGTTTCAAGCATAGAGCCTGTGCCTCACCTGAGATTTGCGGCACTGTTTCACGACTGCGGAAAGCCTGACTGCTTCAGCGTGGGCAGTGACGGTGTGGGTCATTTTTATAAGCATGCCCGTAAAAGCACAGACAAGGCCGAAGCAGCCCTGACGAGACTCAAAAGCGATAATTTCACAAAAAACAGAGTAATGCAGCTTGTCAAGCTTCACGACACACCAATTGAGCCAAAAGAAAATGTGATAAAAAAGAAGCTTGGCAAATACGGTGAAGAGCTGTTTTTTGAGCTTATAAAGCTGCAAAGAGCCGACAACATGGGAATGTCTCCCGATTTTCGTTACAGGCAGGAGACCTACGGACAAATTGAAGCCATTGCCCGGGAAATTCTCAGCACAAAGCAGTGCTTTTCTTTAAAGGATTTAGCTGTCAACGGCAACGACCTGAAGACCTTGGGCATAAGCGGCAAGGATATAGGGCTTGCTCTTAAAAAGCTGCTCAGCGCTGTTATAGACGGCAAAGCGGAAAACACAAAGGAAGCACTGATTTTATATTATCATACTAATGTGAAATCTATATGAAAAGGCTAAATGCAAAATGCAAAATGCAAAATTGTGGTCGCGGGGAAATTTCTGCCGATAAAAAATTTTCCCCCGCAAAGAAAGTTGGGATGAAATTCCAAATCTGTAGATTATAAATATTCAGCAGGTCACTACAAGTTTTCAGTAGTGACCTGCCGTTTTGTTTTAAGATTGATGAGATTTGCCTCCTCTGAGCTTTTGTTCTGCGGAAAGGGACTTAAGGTGAGTGGGCGGTGGAGTCGCGACCGCAATTTTTCATTTTGCATTTTGCATTTTGCATTTTTCTGCGTTTGCAAATCATAGATTATTCCACAATATAAACCTTCACTCCGTGCTTTTCCGGAGCTGCCATAATCTCAACCGTGCCCTCGCTGTATTTTTCCTCCCAGACATCATAAACCTTGTAGCCCTCTTTTTTAAGAAGATTCACAAAGCCTAAGTTTGCAATTTTTTTAAGGTTTACTGTTGTACCGTTTTGCTTGCCGCTCTTGTTAAAGACACATATTGCAACCTTTGAGCCCTTGAGAGGCTTGACGAGCACATCAACCAGACCCGTTTTAATGCGTCTGCACTGCATACCCAAGGGGTCCTGATTGATTGAAATCATAGCCTTATTGGTGAGTATCTGATAGACCTTGCTTTCTTTGTCAACAGTGCCGTCGGGAAGAATGAACTTTCTTATATCGTTGCCGAGAATAAGAGGCGCATTCATCATGCACCACAGTGAGAAGTGGGACTTGTTTTCTTCGTATGTAAGCTCGCCGTTGCCGACTTCAAGCATATCCGGGTCATTCCATGCACCCGGTGCAGAATACTTATAAAGTCTGACAGTGTGCTCATAAAGGCCGAGCACAGATGCCCACTTAGCCTGAATATCGGGTGTGGTTCTCCAAAGGTTACCTGCTTCCATACCCCACTTCCACGGCTGATTGAAGCCCCATTCACAAATTGAGAAAACAATGGGCTTTTCCTCACAGCCGTTCTTTTCAGCATAGAGTTTTGTTGCACGCTTAAGCTCTCTGCCCATAAGCTTATACTGAATAGCGGCAGAATCCATTTTTGAGCCTACCGGGTTGCAGAAATCGACCGTGTTTATGCCCTTATCAAGGTATACCATTGTCTGCAGCTTGCCCTCAGGAGTATAATTGTGGCGGCTGACACAGTAAATGTGATATTCCTCCTTGCCGTTTATCTTAGCCATAAGGAATTTTTCTTTTCTTGAATCCTTTGCGATATCAATATGGAGAATGTACTCCCCTGCCTCTTCGGCTTCAACCTCAAGTGAAAAGCCGCCTGCACCGCCGTCAATGCCGTCTGTATAATGCTTTGTTTCAACCTTTTCATCCTTGACTATGCGTGCAAGACCTCTGAGAGTGAACTTATCTGCCGTATAACGGGCAAAGACCTCTCCGTTGCCCTTTGCAAATGAAACGGCAATAACTCTCGGTGCAATTGAGGGAATGGGCACATTATGGCAGAAGTCATATTTGAAATATTCTATTCCCCATGAAGCAAAGGTTTCCGCATCAATTCTTTCCTTGCGAAGGCTCGCAGGATAATCCTCACAGGTGTGAGTGCCGTTTGAGGAATAAATTCCGAGCTTTACGCCTCTGTCATTAGCGTATTGTGAGAGTGCCTTGATACCGCCGGGGAAATTGACCTTATCGCACTGGAGTCTGCCGTTTTCATCTCTTTCGGATGCCTGCCAGCAGTCGTCAATATTGACATAGGTGTAGCCTGCCTCTTTAAGTCCGCTGTCTGCCATGGCATCAATGATTTCTTTTATAAGTTCTTCGCTTATTCTGTGGCGGAAAAGGTTCCAGCTAGACCAGCCCATAGGCGGTGTGAGTGCCACACCGTTATTGTAGCCCTTGCTTGTCACCTGACTGATTTTTGCTTTATTTATGAGCTTCTTTGCTTCACATATAGGGCAGAACTTTTTGTCATTTTTAATTTGCATAACTGTTTTCTCCTTGATTTTATATTAAAGCTAAGCTTTTCATGATGAATATAACGGTGAACATACTGAGCATTGAAAATACACTTGTCCACACAACAAGCTGACCTGCAAGCTGTTCATCGCCGCCTATTTCACCCACCATAACTGCACTTGACACGGCAACGGGGGTTGAAAAAAGAGATATAATTGCCGGGTACTCTGTTGCAGAAAGGCTGAGCACACCTGTGCGGGTACTGAGAAGCACTGCAAGACCCACACCCACTAACGGTGCAATAACAAGACGCATAAAGGTTGCCGTTGCTATCTGTCTGAAAAGACCCTTCACCGCCGCAAAATCAAACCTCGCACCCAAAACTATGAGAGCAAGCGGCGTTGTGCCCTTTGCAATGCTGCCTATTGCCGAGTAGACAAAGGGCAGATCTCTTTCAATGGAGAATACGGCTTCCCCCGATACATCCAAGGGCAACAGCTGACGGATTGCCACGGCAATAACGCCTGCGAGCACACCGATGATAAGGGGATTTTTTGCAGTCTTTTTTATTGTTGCCTTCACGCTTGCATTGTGCTCATCTTCACTGTAGTGTGACAGAAGTATCACCGCAAGAATGTTGAAAAGAGGAATGGATGCTGCCGAAAGTATACTGGCAAAGCCTGCCGCCCCGGCACCGCCTAAGGTTTCTGCAAGAGGTATGCCTATTATGGCATAGTTTGAACGAAAGGTACACTGAGCAATTACACCCGTCTGATTTCTGCTTTTTGCCGTAAGCTTTGCAGTGATATAGCCTATAAGGCAAAGCAGCAGCACCGCAAGCAGGCAATAGATTATTGCAGGCATATTTATGCCTGAAAGAGAGTCAATATCATAGACATTTTTGAATAAAAGCACAGGCAGAAACACCTTGAAAACCATGGCATTGGCCTTTTTAAAAAATCCTTCATCGGCAAAGCCTACGCGTCTGAGCAGATAGCCTATAACAAAAAGAATAAGTATAGGCATTACCGCATTGAAGGAAAACATGAATATATCTCTCAAAGCCCTGCGCCTTCTTTCACCCTGAGGGAGTTTATCTTTTCACTCAGAATACCTGCCGCATAAATATTTGACATATAACCCGGATGTCCGTCAATAACTATGTCGTTTATATCCATACGGAAGTCTACCGTCATTGCTTCAACGGCACTGTCAAGAGTCTCAGCCTTATACTGCTCTACAGCCTTTTCTATCGAGGAATAAAGGCTGTTATTCATATCACCCAATATGCAAAGAATATATGCATTTTGGTTATAGCCTCTTACGGTACGCAGCAAGGATATATATTCACTTATAAACATCTGCCGCCTCTGAAAGCTCTTTGAGCAGTAGGAGGCATCGTTTGTGCCGAGGTTTATAACAACTATATCGCTTTCAAAATCGGGGAAATACCAGGGCATTTCTCTGCCGTAGGAAAGAAAGGCACTCTTGTCATAATATTGCTCAACAGTGGCCTCTTGGTTTCTCACACCGTTTGATGTGAAGCCTGACACTACCCCGTAGCCCGAAAAGGCAACAACAGAGTAATCTGCATTAAGATTCTGTGCCGTCATATAAGCATAGGTTTTAGTGAAATTCTCAGTTGCACAGGAAAAATATCCCTCAGGGTCAGGCTCGTCAATACCGTAGCCACAGGTCATAGAGTCCCCTATAAACTCGATTTTAAGCTCTTTGTCGGCAGTGGGCATAATCCTTCTGTCAGAGAAAACGCCTATTTTTCCCACACCGAAGGCAGAGCGCTTGGCCTCGGACAGCTTAAGAACAGTTACTACCGTTTCCTTTGAGGAAGTGCCTTCTATGCGAAAGCTCTTTTCAGGCTGACTAACTGTTTCGTCAAAAAGCAGCTGACCGTCTTTATATACAGCAAAGCGTGCATAGTGATTTTCACTCTGCGTTTCAACGGCATCACCAAGGATATTCACCACAGCATAATCGCCCCTGAAGCGGAACTCAACACCGCTGCCCGAATGAGACAGATAGCGTATACCGTTTTCATAGTAGGTTCTGCCTATCGCCTTAATATTATCCTCTGTGGGATTATATTCACTGTAAGCACTTTCTTTAAAGGGTGACACGAAATAGTATTCCTCCTCATCTGATGTTACATAAAAGTAAAAGCCTGTTATCAGACCTGCAAGTATACAGGAAAGAAGCAGTATTCTTATTACACGAAAAAACCTTTTCATTATCTTCTCCGTAACCCGTTTCTGAAATTGTTATCATTATATAAGATATATCGTCACCTGTCAAGAAAGAAAAGCTACGTCGGGCTTCTCAGATATCATCTGACAGCAAATAATAGCATTTTATAAAAAAGAGCTGTCTTTTTCTGCAGTTTTATGTTATTATAATATCACCAAGAAATAAGGACTGATTATATGAATAAAAAGAACTTTCCGTATAAGGGCATAATCACTGCTTTGCTCGGTCTTGTGTTTATGTTTTTCGGTGCTTACCGCGGTGAAGCGGATATAGTGCTCTCAAAAGCAATAAGAGTTTGTCTGGAGTGTATAGGAATTGGATAAGAATAAAAAGAAAAAATTATACGGTGACGGCTTTCGTCACAGCGTGCAGGCTCTGTGGGGCATTGCAACTAACAGCTTTATCACAGGCTTTTTAAAAGGCAGAATATATACCGGCAAGCTGAAATACCTGTGTGTACCCGGCCTTAACTGCTATTCATGCCCCGGTGCTCTCGGCTCCTGCCCCATAGGCGCCCTGCAGGCGGTTTTCGGCTCAGGTGAGCATAAAATTGCTTTTTATGTCATAGGCTTTCTTATGTTTATAGGTGCTGTTTGCGGCAGGTTTGTCTGCGGCTGGCTTTGCCCCTTCGGCCTTATGCAGGATTTGCTTCACAAAATACCCTTCCCTAAAAAAATAAAAGACTTCAAAGCAGACAGGCTTCTTCGTTATCTGAAATATATCATTTTAGCTTTGTTTGTTATTATTCTTCCCATGTTCGCTCTTGATGAATACGGTATGAGCGACCCCTGGTTCTGCAAATACATCTGTCCTGCAGGCACCCTGGAGGGCGGGCTGCCTCTTGCCGCCTTGAACGAAGGTATACGCGCTTCAATAGGATGGCTTTATACCTATAAGCTTGCCATTCTTGCGGTACTGATAATAGCTTCGCTGATAATTTACAGACCCTTCTGCAAATACATCTGTCCTCTCGGGGCAATTTACAGTACCTTCAATAAAATTTCCGTTTTTAAGCTCAGATGTGACGAGAGCAAATGTGTCAGCTGCGGCAAATGTGCCAGAGTGTGCAAAATGAATGTTGACCCCACAAGGATACCCGACAGTGCCGAATGTATACGCTGCGGCAAATGCATAAGCGAATGTCCCACACAAGCACTGAAATTCACGGCAAAAAACAAGTAAACACAAAGGCAGAAGCATCCCGTCTTCTGCCTTTTAATGTGTCAGTTATTTTCAGCTTGCTCTGAAAGACTCTTTTCATAAGCCTCTATTTCCTGCTGCTTAAGTTCATCCTGCATAGCGTGATATTCTTCAGCCTTGCGGTTTGCCTCGGCAACTCGCTCAACCATGCCCTTTTCATAAATATCCTCACAAAGGAAATCCTTTACTTCCATTCGCTCCTGTGAGTAACTGCCGTCAGGACTTTTCGGCTTTTCAAGCACACAGTCTATGGCATAAAATTCCACACCTGATGAATTTACGGCAGCTTTTATGCCCATGAGTATTTCTGCCATTTTTTCGGCTGTAACAGCCTCATCATAAACATAAATCACAAGGTGTCCCGCCTTTTTGCCAAGCTCGCCTATATCATAGCGGGCATCTAATTCCAGAGTGTCTGTAACAATGGCATAATACGGCAGGTCATAAGCCCCCACACTTTCGCTGTCAATAAACTCAATATCACCGTAGGCTATATAGGCATCATAGGGAAATGTGCCGCTTTCTAAAACTCTGTCAACCGCATCTCGGTATTCTCTCCATATTCTGTCGGCAGTGTTGCGCTTATTGGCAATAACATCCTCGTAGGTGTTCAGCTTTATTCTGCCGAAAAAATCCGTCATAATCCTGAAGCTGCTGTCGGGGCTTGAGGGAGAGCTCAGGGTAATATGATAAAATCCGTCCTTGAAGCTGTAAAAGATTTTTTCAACATAAAAGTCACTGCCTGCATGTTTTTCTTCAACGAGCCTTTCAGCCGCATTTTCGGCAAGATGCCTTGAAATGGGGTTACCCACAAGAGCGTTGGCAAATGCCCCTATGCCGACAATCAGTGCCACGGCAACAATAAAAGCTATAGCTTTAAGTATTTTCCTTTTCATAATTTACTCCTTTCTGAAAGCAAAGTGCAGAAGATATGCAATTGCCACACCTGCAAATATAAAAGCTGAATATATAAGTGACCAAATTAAAAGCGAATATATATCTGTTTCAACAAGGCGGAACATAAGTGCAAAAGCCTCAATAAAAAGCAGTAACACAGGCAGCTTATACAGTGCCCTTAGTCTGAATGAGCAATAACCGAAAACACCCACAGCCGGCATTATCAGGCTGTTATACATCATATCACTGCCCTCAGTTATGCTAAGACCCAAAAACACAAAAAGAATTATAAGTGCATAGGACATGGACTGCATCTGCATATTGAATTTTTTGGCTATTGCTTTAAGAGGCTTTACTTCGCTCACAGCCTGTGCTGCCAGGCTTTCTCTTCCCTGGCTGAAGCAATCTGTTTTCAGGCTTTCGGCCTCTTTTCTGCATTCATCGCACTCGCTGAGATGCTCTTTTATAAGTGCGGCAGTTTCGTCGCTGACCATATTTTCAATATACAAGGGTAAAATATCCCGAACTATAAAGCAATCAGTTTTCATAACCGTATTCCTCCAATCTTTTTCTGATAATTTTCTTTGCACGGTGATAAGTGACGCACGCCCAGTTTTCACTTTTTGAGAAAATCTGACCGATTTCCTTAAAGCTCATATCAGCATAAACGCGCCACATAAAGACCTCCTTATAGGGCTCATCTATTGTATGAAGAATTTTCCCTATAAGCCTTGCTTCATCCCGTTTGGTAATTTCATCAACTATGCTGATTTTATCCGCAAGCTCAGGAAGGCTCTCCTGAGTGATTACGGCTTTTTTATTTTTCTTAAGATAGCTGTAGTAGCTGTTCTTTGCAATCTGGCAAAGCCACACTCTCACATCGCAGTCTCCGCGGAAGCTGTCAATAGCTTTTAATGCCTTGAAAAATGTGTCCGCCGTTATTTCTTCGGCAATATCCTCATTGCCTGAAAGCCGTATCATATAAAGATATACATCTTTAAAATAAACTTTATAAATTTCTTCAAAATCCGTCACTTAATCACCTCCTTACACTTATAAGACTGCCGAAACACAAAAATCTTACAAGCTTTTTCTCTTTTTTTATTATAGCATACTGCATTCTGCAAAACAATTCCGTATATAAAATCAGCACCCCACAAAATGCGAGGTGCTGTGATGATTCTCTTATTTCGCTGCAGGCACATCCATAACAAGGTCTGTCAGGGGGAAGCTGCAGCAGGGATGGATACAGCCGAATTTATAGTCGGCAAGTCTGCGGTACTCAAGATTTTTCGGCACATAAACCTTGCCCGAGAGAAGGTGTGAATGACAGAAGCCGCACTCACCGCTTCTGCAGCGTGCAGGCACTGCAATACCGTTTTTCTCAAGGCTCTGCATAACGCTGTCGCCTGTCTTAGCCTCAACCGTATAGGTCTTATCCTGAATTGTAACAGTGATTTTTACTGTTTCGGGAACCTCTGAGGGATAGTCCTCCTGAGAGGCGGGATTATGAAATTCACCGAACATTTCGTGACGGATATATTTCTTCTCAAGGCCTAATTTTTCCACTTCTTTATCTACGAATGCATACATCTGCTGTGAGCCGCAGATGAAAACTGAGTATGCTTCATTTTCAGGAGCGTATTTCTTTATAAGCTCTGCGGTGATAAAGCCCTTTTCCATACCCTTTTTTGCCCTGCCCTTTTCTTCACTGAGCACATGAACAACCTTTATTTTATCACAGCTCTTTTCAAGCTCTGCAAGCTCATCCTTAAAGAGTATGCAATCACTGCTTTTGCTGCCGTAAAGAAGTATCATTTCAAAATCTTCATCGCCGTCGCAGACTGCCTTAGCCATTGAAATAAAGGGTGTTATACCGCTGCCGCCTGCAAGGCAGACAACCTTTTTGGCATCACGAAGAGGCTGATATTCAAAGTTACCTGCAGGTGCAGAAACCTGAACCTCTGTGCCTACCTGCCAATTATCAAAAATATATCTTGACATAAGGCCGCCTTCAACGAGTCTGATTGTAAGCACATATTTGCCCTCAAGAGACTCCTTGGGTGAAGATGAAATGGAATAGGCTCTTGTTACGGGCATACCCTCTATTGTTTCAAAAACTGTCAGGTACTTACCTGCTCCGAAGTAGGCCAAGGCTTCCGTGCCTCTTTCTTTATCGGGAACAAGAGTGAAGCTCTTGCAATCCTCTCCTCTTTCCTGAATACTCTCTATCTTAAGATACTGACGCTTCGGATGAAGTGCCTTAGCAAGAACCGCCGCATTATCCGGAAAATCGGGAAGCTCTGCCTGAGCCACCTCAAACCTTGCCTGACGGTGTGAAAGCATATCTAAAAATTTAGTCGCTTTTAATGATTTAATATCTGCCATGATTACTTGCCCTCCTTTTTAATAGCATTAACAACCAAGCCGCCTGCTTTTTCGCCTGTGTAATATGCACAGCCGTAGCCGTCGCCTCTTTCCTGAGATGCACCGCAGAAGAAGAAGTTGTCGAAGGGCTGGTCACCTAAATACTGCACTGTACGGGGAATCATGCTGTCCCACTTCTCAAGCATATAGCCGTAGGGGGTACCGAAAGGTGTGTTGAGATAACGCACAAATGTGGTGGGAAGTGCGATTTCGATTTCTTCAATATAAGGCATAATTGATAAGCCAAGTGCCTTTTCACAGGTTTCAATCATGTCTTTTGCAATTTCTGTCTTGAACTTCTTATAGTCCTGAGGTCTAACATCCTTCATAACATCACCGAAGGTCATGGTTGTAAGGAACAGCTGACAGGTACCCTCGGGAGTGCAGTCTGGAATAATCTCATTAAGACAGTTGATAATGCAGAAGCCGCTTTTGAAGTTCTGAGCAGCCTCATACTGCTTATCCGAATCTGAATCGGGGGCAACAAATACGGAATAGTCCTTGATGCCGAGCTCTTCTTTGGTTTTGTTCATACCAAGATAAACTGTCGTGAGAGAACAGGCTGTTTTTCTTGATTTGAGCATCTTAAGCTGCTTTTCGGGAATATCCTTCTTTTCAAAGAGGTCCTTGAATACGGCATAAGGATATGAATTTGAAATAATGTATTTTGCATAAACTTCCTTTTCGCCGTTTATTACAACGCCTGCAGGCTTGCCGTCTTTCATAATAATCCTTGTTGCTTCAGAATTATACCAGATATCTCCGCCGCTTTCACGGATAACCTTATCAAGAGCAAGGCTCATTTCGTGTGAACGGTATTTAGGTATACCTGTTCCGTACTCGACATAGCTGTGAAGCATAGCCATATAATAAAGGAAGTCTAACTTTGAGGCAGGTGAGCCTAAATAGCACCAATAGGTATTGAAAATATCCTGAGCCTTTTTGGGCATACCCAGAGCATCAAGAACCTCCTTCATGGTGTGAGACACCATTCTGAGAATATCAGGGAAATCCTTTATGCTGCCCGGGAGCTTTTTAAGGTTATCAAGACAGTCTAATGCCTTATACATGCGTGTTGACAAATCAAAGGCCTTCATACAGCTCTCATATGAGCCGGGAACCAGCTCATCCAGCTTTCTTGCAAAGGACTCAAAGCCTACGGGCATGCGGGCATCAACCTTCACAAGCACACCGTTTTCATTTACAAAAGCATCCTTTTCGCATGCCTTTGCCGGCACCACAAGTCTGAAGGTAGAGTCATGAGTGCACCACTCAACATCACCGCCCATACGCAGAAACATATCCTCAATCTGACCGCTTTTATCAGGTGCACCCACACCTGCAAGCTCGTGGAGTGAGGGCTCAAATTCAAATCGTCCTCTGACAAAAGAGGATGCCGAGCCGCCGGGGATGTTGTGTCTTTCAACCAGAAGTGTAGAAAGACCTTCTCTGGCACAGGTTGCTGCAGCAGCAAGACCGCCGTTACCTGCACCGATAACAATTACATCATAGGTTTTCATCAATTTTCCTCCGTTTAAATGATATTTTCTATATTGTTTTCAGTTTTAAGTACCTGAACAATTATAAACCTTAGCTGTCGCATTGTCAACAGAAACCAAACGCATTGACATAAAAATACTTTTGCTATAAAATAACAGTCAGGAGAGTGATGTGTATGAACAAGAAAATCGCCGTAGTAACAGGCGGCAGCTCGGGCATTGGCAGAGAAACTGCAGCAGCCCTCAGAGATATGGGCTGCACCGTTTATGAAATAAGCCGCAGAGATATTCCTCTTGCAGGTGTAAAGCACATAAAAGCCGATGTTACGGACCAAGCAGGTATAAAAGCCGCCGCTGAGGAAATTATCAGAGCCGAGGGCAGAGCTGACATACTCGTCAACTGTGCGGGCTTCGGCATATCGGGTGCAGTGGAATTTACTACCCTTGAAAGTGCGAAAGCGCAGTTTGATGTCAATTTTTTCGGTACCGTCAATGTCAGCAACGCTTTTATCCCCTATATGAGACAGCAGGGCTTTGGCAGAATAGTCAATATCAGCTCCGTCGCCGCGGTGGCGCATATACCCTTTCAGACCTTTTATTCCGCTTCAAAGGCAGCAATTGACTCCTACACCGCTGCCCTTGCCAATGAAATCAAGCCCTTCGGCATAAGTGTTACGGCAATTCAGCCGGGTGATATAACCACAGGCTTCACCGATGCAAGAAAAAAGACCGCCGAGGGTGACGATGTTTACGGCGGCAGAATTTCACGCAGTGTTGCAGGCATGGAAAAAGACGAGCTCAAGGGCATGAAGCCCGATGTTGCAGGCAGATATATAGCCAGAATTGCCATGAAGAAAAATGTCAAGCCCCTTTACGCCATAGGTGCAACCTACAAGCTTCTGAGTGTACTCTGCCGTGTTTTCCCTTGCCGCATAAGGAATTATATAGTAGGGATGCTTTATGCTAAATAATAAAATTAAAACCTCATATAACAGCAAAAATAAAAGCTCCCTTGCGGGAGCTTTTAATATTTCGTTTTTTACGCAGCAGCTGCTGTTGTTTCAACGGGAGCTGTTGTTTCTTCCTCAGCGGGAGCATTGCCGTTAACAATCATATCAACGATTTCCTGAATGATTTCATCTGTGTCGATAATACCGAATGCCATAGCAATCTTAACAACAACCTTAACAAGCTTGAGAGCGATCTTTGTAATCTTAGCTGCAGGGCCTAATGTCCATACAGGAAGGTCAAGGATCCAATCAAGTGCACCTGCTTCTTCTTCAGTGCCTTCTTCGGGAGCAACTGTTGTTTCCTGTTCGGGAGCAGCTGTTGTTTCTTCAGTAGCAAAAGCAACTGTAGCAACTGAGAAGGTCATGATAAGAGCAAGAACTAATGCTAAAAACTTTTTCATTGAAATTACCTCCTTATTTTTGGTAATTCAAGTATATAATTTATGCCTTGTTTTGTCAAGTGTATTTTTCAATAAATTACATCCTTGTTTTCCTGCATTTATTCCTCTTTGAGAGCCTTGTCGAGCTGTTCTCTGAGCTGCTGTTTTTTCTCAGGTGATAAAACTCTGTATGACAAAAGCAGCTTCCTTTCATCCTTTGAAAGGAATGCAACAGGGTCAACCTCATCCTCTGCGGCAAAGGAAGCCTTGTTGAGCCTTTCGCTGTGGTTGTTTTCTTCCGTGCCGAGGATATATCCTATAGTTGCGTTATACATTTTTGAAAGCTTGGCAAGAGTTTCTAAGGGAGGATTTGTTGAACCGGTTTCATACAGCGTATATGTTGTTCTGTCAACACCCAACACATTTGCAATATCCTGCTGAGTGAGCTTGTGTGCTTTTCTGATTTTTCTGAGGCTTTCAGGTACTGTCATATAATTCACTTCCTTTTTATTTTTTAAAATGCTCATATATTTTCTGAGCATCTTTTTTTGTTATGCCCTTGACCTGCAACAGTTCATCAGGTGTGGCACTTTTTATTTTTGCAAGAGTCCTGAAGTTAAGCAGCAGTGCCGCTGCCTTTTTTTCACCTATGCCCTCAATTTTTGTAAGGCTTGTGTGTAAAGAATTTTTAGTGTGCTTTTGTTTATGATAAGATATGGCAAAGCGGTGCACCTCCTCCTGAATGGTTGACACGAGAGTGAACACTCCCCTGCCTGAGGTTATGCTTATTTCACCGCCGTCTGAGGCTATTGCTCTTGTGCGGTGCTTTGAGTCCTTTACCATGCCGAAAACAGGTATATCCAGCCCGAAGGCTTCAATTATAGGCTTTACGGCATTCACCTGACCCTGACCGCCGTCAAGAAGTATCAGATCAGGAAGTCTGCCGAAGCCCTCCCCTGTTTCCTGCTGCTCGCTGTAGCGGTTAAGCCTTCTGGAAATCACCTCGCGCATTGAGCCGTAATCATCCTGACCGTCAAAGCCCTTTATGGCAAAGCGTCTGTAGGCGCTTCTGAGAGGCTGTGCATTTTTGAAAACCACCATACCGGCAACATTGTCACTGCCTGCCGTGTGGGATATATCATAGGATTCAATATATTCGGGAGTTTTATTAAGGCCGAGAAGCTTAGCAAGCTCATCGAGTATTGCAGTTTCTTTGCCCTTCCTGCCTATATTTTCGCCAAGCTTCTGGGCGGCGTTCTGAAGGCACATCTCCATAACGCGTACCTTTTCGCCACGCTGAGGCTTGAGAATAACAGCCTTCTTTCCGCGTGCCCTTGTCAGGTACTCCTCGACTAATTCCCTGTCGGTAACATCTCCGTCCACAACAATTAAGGGCGGTATCTGTCTGCCGGAGGAATAGTATGCTGTGATAAGCTCATAGCGTGTGTCGGCAAGGCTTTCGGAATATTCGATAATGAAATGCTCGGTGTTCACAAGCAGCCCCTCTCTGAAGCAGAGAACGGCGAGGCAGGCTTTGTAGCCGCGCTGTGCAATGGCAAAAACGTCCTCCTCAACGCTGCCCTCCACCACAACCTTCTGCCTTGCGGCAATGCGGTCAATAGCCTTGATTTTATCACGCAGCTTTGCAGCCTTTTCAAACTCAAGGCTTTCAGCCGCCGCCTCCATTTCAAGCTGCAGGCGCTTCACCGTTTCGGCACTGCCGCCTTTAATAAAATCAATTGCACCCTTGAAATTTTCCTCATAGTCCTGCTGTGAAATTTTGCCGGCACAGGGAGCAGAGCATTTGCGTATGAAATAATTGAGGCAGGGGCGGGAATTGCGGTTGATCTGCTTAGGAAAAACCTTGTTGCAGGTGGGCAGCATAAAAATCTCCGATGCCTGCTCAACAACATTGCTGACACTGTAATTGCCCATATACGGCCCCAGGTACTCTGCCGAGGAATCGTCTTTTCTGAAGCAGGCAGATATTCTGCCCCAAGGACCCGGTGTGATTTTTATAAAGCTGTAGCCTTTATCGTCCTTGAGCAGAATATTGTATTTAGGCATATTCTGCTTTATAAGGCTGCACTCAAGCACAAGTGCCTCAAATTCGCTGTCAGTGAGAATATAGTCAAAATCTCTCACATTTTCAACCATTTTACGCACCTTGGCAGGGTGCTTATTCTGAGAGCCGAAATATTGACTGACTCTGTTTTTCAGCTTTTTGGCTTTGCCGATGTATATAATTTTATTTGATTTATCCTTCATTATATATACACCGGGAGTCAAGGGAAGGTTCATGGCCTTTTGCCTTAGATAATGAAGTTTTTCGTTTTCAGCCATATTGCACCTCCCTGATTCGGCAAGTATCATCTGTACTCTACCGATATGTTATATTTTATCACATTTTGACGAACTTGACAATAGCTTTTTATTATAAAAGGCCGTATCATAAATCCGGAAATGATACGACCTTTATTTTTTATTTGAATTTATCGAAGAAAGAAGATTTTCTTTTTTCCTCGCCTACAACATTTCCGTCGGGGATGTTGTTTTTAGGCTTGTTTGTAAGCGTTGAATCAAATTCCTTAAGAAGATCCTTTTGCTTCTGAGTAAGGTTTTTCGGTACCTCAACAATAATTTTAACAAACTGGTCACCCTTGCCGCGTGAAGAAAGCTGCTGGATGCCTCTGCCTCTGAAGCGGAAAACCTCACCTGGCTGTGTGCCTGCAGGAAGCTCATATTTAACCTTGCCGTCAAGAGTGGGAATATACAGTGTATCACCCATTGCGGCCTGAGCATAGGTTACGGCAACCTCACACCAGACATCGAAGCCGTCTCTTTCAAAGAAGGGATGAGGTCTGACATTGACATTTACACGAAGGTCGCCCTTGGGTCCGCCGTTGATGCCGGGATTTCCGCCGCCTCTGACATTGAGGGTCTGTCTGTCATCTATGCCTGCAGGAATATCAATCTCTGCAGTCTGTCTCTTTCTTACGAAGCCCGTTCCTCTGCAGTTTCCGCAGGGGTTTTTGATAGTCTTACCCTTACCGCCGCAGTCTGTGCACTGTCTTGAGGTGCTCATAACACCGAAGGGTGTTCTCTGCTGCACATTGACCTGACCTCTGCCGCCGCAGGTTTTGCAGGTCTCCGGTGAAGTTCCCTTTGCACAGCCGTTGCCGCCGCACTCAGAGCAGACCTCGCTTCTGTCTACATTGACGGTTTTCTTGCAGCCCTTTGCAGCTTCTTCAAAAGAAATTGTTATGTTAGTCTGAATGGTTGCACCCTTTCTCGGTGCATTGGGGTTCTGCTGTCTGCCGCCGCCAAAGCCGCCACCGAAGCCACCGCCAAACATACTGCCGAGAATATCACCGAGGTCAAATGCATCGCCAAATCCACCGAAACCACCGCCGAAGCCGCCTGCACCGAAGTTAGGGTCAACGCCTGCATGGCCGTACTGGTCATAACGTGCCTTCTTATCAGCATCGGAGAGTACCTCGTAAGCCTCATTTGCCTCTTTGAACTTTGCTTCTGCCGTTGTATCGCCCGGGTTAAGGTCAGGATGATATTGCTTTGCAAGCTTGCGGTAAGCCTTTTTTATTTCATCATCTGAAGCGCCCTTGCTGACACCTAAGACTTCATAGTAATCGCGTTTATTTTCTGCCATTTATATTTTCCTCTCATCGGAGTTTAAAACCACAATATGGAGCCATCCGAGATCGGACAGCTCCGAAAGATCATTTAGTTAGCATCTGTGAAGTTTGCATCGGTGTAGCCTGCATCTGAATAGCCGTCTGCACCTGCACCCGGGTCAGCATAACCGCCCTGAGCACCTGCAAAGTCATTGGGGTTAAATCCGCCTGCCTGCTGTGCACCCTGAGTCTGCTGATAGAGCTTTTCACTGATTTTATAGAATGCCTGAGTAAGAGCTTCCTTCTCATTCTTGATGAGGTTGATGTCCTCACCCTGAAGAGCGTTCTTGAGAGCATCAATCTTTGACTGGATTTCTGCCTTGTCTTCCTCGGGAAGATTCTGTGCGCCTTCCTCTGAGAGGATCTTTTCACACTGATAAACCATCTGATCAGCTTCGTTTCTTGTGTCTACCTCTTCTCTGCGCTTCTTATCTTCCTGAGCAAACTGCTCTGCTTCTCTTACAGCCTTTTCAATATCTTCCTTTGACATATTTGTTGATGCTGTAATTGAAATTGACTGCTCCTTACCTGTGCCGAGATCCTTTGCACTTACATGTACGATACCGTTGGCATCAATATCGAAGGTAACCTCAATCTGAGGCACACCGCGGCGTGCAGGCATAATGCCGTCAAGGCTGAAAATGCCCAGAGTCTTGTTATCCTTTGCAAATTCTCTTTCGCCCTGAAGAACGTGAACCTCAACGGAGGTCTGTCCGTCGGCAGCGGTGGAGAAGATCTGGCTCTTCTTGGTGGGGATGGTGGTGTTTCTGTCGATGACCTTGGTGTTTACTCCGC
>JAFQLV010000010.1 GCA_017396515.1 Clostridia bacterium
ATTATGAATTATGAATTATGAATTAAACAAAATTTTGCTTCGTCAAAGTGCACATTACAAGCATATATAATTTGTAAAAAAGGTCGAAGTTTGATTTACATATTACAAAAAATTAAAATCTTTTTATGAAAAGGTGAAAAAGCACTTGACTTTTGCTGAAAAATATTGTAACTTTATTAGGTAAATGACTGCGCGTGTTCAAAACCGAGACAGCCATTATTACGGAAAACGCGTTTAAGTAAGAACGCAAATTTTTTGAAAGGGGTTATTATAACCATGAAAAAAGAAATTAAGGTTGTTGCTATTGTACTTGTAGCTCTTATCGTTTTCTTAAGCGGCTTCGGTCTTGGCGCAAAAAATGGCATCAAAATCACAATCAGCGGTGATCTTGCTCTCAACGGCGGTGCTGCAGATGTTGGTGCTACTCAGGCTCCCACACAGGCTCCTACTCAGGCTCCTACACAGGCTCCCACTCAGGCACCCACAGATGCTCCCACAGATGCACCCTCAGGCGGTGACGACACAACTGCTCCCACAAAGGCTCCCTCAGGCGATTCAAAGATTCCCTCAACAAAGGCAGAAATCGCTGAAGCTTACAACAAGGCTATCAACGGCACAAAGCAGTATAAGGGCTCAGTAAAGATGCACAAGGAAAGCACAATTGCTATCCAGATCACAGACTGCCCGGGCGGCGAAACAGTTAAGAAGATTGTTCAGCCCGTAGTTGACAAGTTCGCAGGCACATCAACAAAGGATATCGAATACAACAACGGTGTTTCCGCAGACGGCACAGCTGAATTCTACAGAGCTATCACTCCTGCAGGCAGAGATTCAAAGCTCACAGAAGCAGGTATTGCTAATGCAACTTGCGTAGCTGAAGGCGACGGCTATAAGATGACAATTACAATTGTTGCTGAAAAGTCAACATTTGACGGCACAAACACAGTTAACCCCGTTAACCACGAAGCTGTTATGGATCCCCTCAACCTTGCTACTCTTGATGTAAGTCCTCTTACTATCACAGCAGCTGATATGAACTATCCCGGTGCTACAATTGAAGCAACAGTTGACGGCGAAGGCAGACTCACAAGCCACGTAATCAAGATGCCTCTTGACGGTTCAGGCACAGGTAGCGTTAAGTTCCCGCCCATCAGTGCAACAATCGGTCTTGCAGGTTCACTTGACGACACATTCACATATACATACGCATAATTTTAAAAGCAATAAATATCGGGCTGTCACTATGGCAGCCCTTTTTAAATGCAAAATGCAAAGTGCAAAATGCAAAATTGTGGTCGCGGGTCTATTTTCCGGCAACCTTATAGCCCCCGTCCGCAGAGCCAATGCTCACAAAAGGCAAGACTTTCCGATTATAAAGCATTTTTCACATCCTTCTGTTTTGGCGGAATATCACTCGAAGTTTGTATAAACCTCAAACGGATACTTTCGGAGCGAAGCGACCCGACATTTTGCATTTTGCATTTTGCATTCTGCATTTATATAACGGGAGGTTTATTTATGAAAAAGACAATTATAGCATTAGGTGCTCTTGCCGGTGCAGGTGCTGCGGCATTTTATGCTTTTAACGAGTGGGCATACAGAGCACTCATTCACGCAGATTTTGAAATCCCGGAAAGTTTGGGTAAAAAAATAAGCGAAAACGAGGCTGAGGATTATTCCGATATTTCCGATGAAGGCAGAAGGTGGATGGAGGATTACGGCTACAGGAAGTACAACATGCTGAACGCTGACGGCAACTGGCTGACGGCTTATCACCTTGCACCCAAGAAAAAGAGCGATGTTTATATTTTCGGCTCACACGGCTACAGAAGTGACGGCAAGGGCGAGTGGTGCTTTTATGCAAGGCACTATGTTGAGGAATTAGGATATAACTTCTTTTTTGTTGACCACCAGGGAGCAGGACACAGTACGGGCAAGTATGTAGGCTTCGGCTCATTTGAGTCAAGGGACTGTTTGCAGTGGCTGGACTTTATGAATGAAAAATTCGGCAAGGATATTAAAATTATTCTTCACGGCATATCAATGGGCAGTGCAACTGTTATGCTTATGACAGGCTCAAACAAACTCCCCGAAAATGTTAAGTTCACTGTTGCAGACTGCGGTTACACCTCGGCTCTTGATGAATTTACATATAAATTAGAGTCTCTCGGTGTGCCCAAAAAGCCAATTATTCCTTACCTTTCAAAGAAAAATCTCAAAAGGGCAGGCTATGATTTCGGCAAAGACACCAATGCTCTTGAGGCAGTGAAATATGCCAAGGTGCCTATGCTGTTTATTCACGGCGACAAGGATAAGTTTGTGCCCACCTATATGGTGCATCAGCTTTATGATAACTGCGGTGCACCTTATAAAGATAAACTTATTGTACCCGGGGCAGACCATGCAGAAAGCCATCAGGTTGACCCGGCGGCTTATGAAAGCAAAATAGACGAATTTATTGAAATGTTTATCTGAGGAAGCTATGAAACAGATTTCGGTTAAAAGCTATAAGCCCCGGGGCTTTATAGGCAGATATCAGCATCTTATAAAGGATGAGGTTATCCCGTACCAATATGAGGTGCTGTCAGACAACATTCCCGATGCTGAAAAGAGCCATGTTATTCAGAATTTCATAAATGCAGGCAAGGCTCTTGGCGGCGAAGCTGCAGGTGACGGCTTTTACGGCATGGTTTTTCAGGACAGCGATGCGGCAAAGTGGCTTGAGGCGGTTGCCTACAGTCTGGCTGTTTTCCCTGATAAGGCTTTGGAAGAAAAGGCAGACAGGCTTATTGATATTATTGCCGCGGCTCAGGATGCTGACGGATATCTTAACACCTATTACACTATCAAGGATAGAAATAAGCGTTGGACAAACATCTTGGAGGGTCACGAGCTTTATTGCAGCGGTCATATGATTGAGGCGGCGGTGGCTTATTATGAGGCCACAGGCAAGGATAAGCTGCTATCTGTTATGGAAAAGAATGCCGGGCATATTTATGATGTCTTTATTAAGGGCGGTCATAAGGGATATCCGGGACACCCTGAGATAGAGCTTGCCCTTCTTCGTCTTTATGATGTGACGGGGAAGGAAAAATATCTTGAGCTGGCAAAGCATTTCATTGACATAAGAGGGGTTGACCCTCATTATTATGAAAAAGAAAGGCAAAGCCGTGATTGGACAGTGTGGAACGGTGACGGCAGAAATCACGAGTATCAGCAAAGTGCTGCACCTGTCAGAGAGCAAAGGGATGCAGTGGGTCACAGTGTAAGGGCGGTTTATCTTTACACCGCTATGGCTGATTTAGCGGCGAAAACGCAGGACGGGAGTCTGAAAAAAGCCTGCGAAAACCTTTTTGAGAGCATAACAAAACGCAGAATGTATATAACGGGAGGTATAGGCTCTACGGTGCACGGAGAGGCTTTCACCACAGACTATGACCTGCCCGGTGACACCGTTTATGCGGAAACCTGTGCATCAATAGGACTTATGTTTTTTATGGCAAAGATGCTCTCGGTCAGTGCAAAGGGTGAATATGCCGACATAATGGAAAAGGCTTTTTATAACACTGTGCTGGCAGGCATGTCCCTTTCGGGCAAGAATTTTTTCTATGTCAATCCTCTTGAGGTGGTTCCCGGCATAAGCGGCAAAGCGGTGACACACAGACACGCTCTGCCTCAGAGACCGGGGTGGTACACCTGCGCCTGCTGTCCGCCCAATGCGGCAAGGCTCATTTCCTCCTTCGGTAAATATGCCTACAGCGAAAAAGGCGACACCGCCTATTGCAATATGTTTGCCGCAGGTGAGGTCAGCTTTGAAAACGGCATACACCTCAGGTGCGAAACAGAATATCCCTACGGCTTTACGGTGAAATATTCTGTTATAAAGGGCGGAAAAATTGCGGTTCATATCCCCTCGTGGAGCGAAGAATATAAGCTGACCTTCAGCGGCAGGGGTACAAAGGCAGTAATAAACGACGGCTATGCCTATATGCAGGTGGGTGACGGTGAGGAAATAACACTCACTCTCGACGGCGGCGTGAAAACGGTTTATCCCTCGAGCAAAATTCCTGCTCTGTCGGGCTGTGCGGCAATAATGAGAGGCCCTCTCGTTTATTGCTTTGAGGGCGTTGACAACGAAGGCGATGTGCTGTCGCTGAGAATGATTGCCGATTCTGAAAAGACTGCCCTGAGAGAGGAAATTCTCGGCGGCACTGTGACAGTGACCCTTCAGGGCATAAGAGAAAAGACTGCTGACGGCCTTTACTCTTTAAAAAAGCCGGTGAGAGAAAAGGTACGGATCAAGGCAATTCCCTATTATATGTGGGGCAACAGAGGCGAAAATCAGATGAGAGTCTGGCTGCCTGAGGCATAAATTTACGGAGCTGTGAAAACAGCTCCTTATTTTTGTGAAAAAGTTACACATACATCACCTTTTGTGAAAATTATGTGATAGTTTTAAATATTGGGTTTACACATTATTCATATTAGCTTGCTATAATACTGTATAATTGTCTGACTATGTGTAATTTTCAGGAGGAAACAGCTTTGATAAGACTTATAAAATATCTGAAGCATTTAAAAAAGCCTGCAATAGCGGCCGCGATTTTTGTAGTGCTGTCACACGGAGCCAGCCTGGTTTTGCCTGTTATGATGTCTTCTATTATAAATAACGGTATTGCCAATGAAGACGTGGAATACATAAAAAGAGTGGGCCTTCTTATGATGGCGGTGTCTGCTGCAGGTGTTGTTATCTCAATTCTCAACAGCTATTATTCCAGCAAAACAGCAACGGCCTACGGCAAGCTGCTGCGCCGTGAAATATTCCTCAGGGTTGAGGAGCTGTCTCAGAGCGATATTGATAAGGTGGGCACTCCCTCACTTATTACACGCTGCACGAACGATGTCAAGGTGGTGCAGGATTTTGTTCTGCAGGGACTTCGTATGATAATATCCGTTCCCGTTATGCTTGTGGGCGGCGTTTTTATGGCATTCTTCCTTAACCCAAAGCTTGCAACTATAATTTTTGCTATTGTGCCTATTATCGGTGTTATTGCCGCAGTGGTGCTGAAATATGTTCTTCCTCTTTTCAGAAAAAGACAGAAGCTCATTGATGCCGTTAACCGCTTCATAAGAGAAAAGCTGACGGGCATCAGAGTTATCAGAGCCTTTAACCGCAGTGAGCACGAGGATGCAAGGTTCGACGAAAAAAATGAGGCTCTCTCTGCCATTACTCTTAAATTTCAGCGTATTATGTCGGTGCTTATACCTATTTGCATAGTGCTTGTTATCTGTGCACTTGACTGCCTTATTATGGTTGCGGCTAAAAACCTGGATGCACTGCACTATATAGAGGATGCTGCAAAGCTTATGACAGCTATAGGCGACCTGCAGGCATTTGTGATTTATATGATTACCATAGTTTCTGCCGTAACAATGGCGGCGGCTATGTTTGTTATTGTGCCCAGAGCAAAAATTTCAGCTAACAGAATCATAGAGGTTCTTGATATTGAGCCGGGCATAAAAGACCCTGAAAGCCCCGAAAAGATAAATGAGGATATGAAGGGCACAGTTGAGTTCAGAGATGTGTGCTTCGGTTATGAGGACGCGCAGAGCTATGTGCTCACGGATGTATCCTTCACCGCCGAAAAGGGCAAGGTGACGGCTATTATAGGCTCAACAGGCAGCGGTAAGACAACTATCGCAAACCTTATTCCCCGTTTTTACGATGTAACTAAGGGCGCAGTGCTTTTTGACGGTGTGGATGTAAGACAGCTCAGCCAGGATGACCTTCACTCACGCATTTCACTTGTGCCTCAGAAGTCGGTGCTTTTCAGCGGTACCATAGAAGAAAATCTTCTTTACGGTGATGAAAATGCCACTGCAGAGCAAATGAGAAAGGCTCTGGAAATTTCACAGAGCGCAGAGTTTGTGGACAAGCTCCCCGAGGGCATAAACTCAGTTCTCAGCCAGAACGGCACTAACCTTTCAGGCGGTCAGAAGCAGAGACTTTCAATTGCAAGAGCTCTCACAAGAAAGGCCGAGGTTTATATCTTTGACGACAGCTTTTCGGCTCTTGATTTCAAAACAGATGCACTTCTTCGCAAGGCACTGAAGGAAAATATTGATGCAACTGTTATAATTATTGCTCAGCGTGTGGGCACCATTATAGATGCAGACAAAATCATTGTGCTCGATGAGGGCAGAGTGGCAGGCATCGGCAAGCACAGCCAGCTTATGGAAAGCTGCAGTGTTTACAGCGAAATATATCACTCACAGATTTCTGAGGAGGTGGCATTATAATGGCTGACAAGAAGAAAAGCACGGCAATAAGTGAAAAATATGCCGCCTACCGCAATAAATCACAGACAGAAAAGGAAAAGCCTGCCGATTTTATGGGCACGGCAAAAAAATTGCTTTCACTGCTCAGAGGCAAGACTCTTGCGGTTGTTTTCACCACCTTCTGTGCTGCAGTGGGCACACTTTTAAGCATACTCGGCCCGAAATATTTAGGCGATATCATCAATGTTCTTGACGAGCAGGTGAAATATAAGCTGCAGAACGGCAATATGGACTTTGCGCCTATAAAGAGCATATTACTTACCATTCTCATTATATATGCCCTGAGCTCACTGTTTAACTTTATGCAGCATTATGTTATGGCAGGAGTGGTGCAGGGTCTTATAACAAGGCTGCGTCACGATGTAAACAGCAAGCTTTCAAGGCTGCCGCTGTCATATTTTGATGCACACAACAAGGGCGACATACTTTCAAGAATAACAAACGATATTGACAATATAAACAACACCCTGCAGAATAACCTTATTCAGATTATAACCAGTGTTGTTACCTTTGTCGGAGTTCTCGGCATAATGATATATTACAGCCCCGGACTTTCACTTGCCTCACTGCTTCCCTTCCCCGTTTGCTTTGTCATTGCAATGGTAATTCTGCGTTTCTCAAAGATTTATTTCCGCAGACAGTGGAAGGTAACGGGTGATGTCAACGGTCACATTGAAGAGATGTTCACCGGTCACAAAATAGTCAGAGCCTTCTCACACGAAAAGAAGGCCATTGAGGAATTTGATATTATAAACGAGGCTCTTTGCGAGGATTCAAGAAAGGCTCAGTTCCTTTCGGGTGTGCTCAGCCCCCTTATAAATTTTGCAAATAATGCAGGATATGTGATTATTTGTGTTATAGGCGGGTATCTTATTATAGAGGGCAAGCAGGATGTGGGCACTATAGTTGTGTTTATGACCTACACCAAAATGGTAATGCAGCCCATAGTTGACCTGAGTAACATAGCAAACAATCTGCAGTCTTCACTTGCGAGTGCAGAAAGAGTTTTTGATATTTTAGAGGCACAGGAGGAAGCTCTTGACACCTCAACGCAGGAGATATCCTCAGGCGACAGTGTGGAATTCAGCAATGTGAGCTTCTCTTACACCGAGGATAAGCCTCTTATTGAGGATTTCAGCCTCACCGTAAACAAGGGTGAGCTTGTGGCTATTGTTGGCCCCACAGGTGCAGGCAAAACCACAATTGTCAACCTGCTTATGCGCTTTTACGAGACTCAGTCAGGTACCATTAAGGTCAGCGGTAAGGATATAAAGGAGCTTTCAAGAAAGAATCTGCGCAGTGTGCTGGGCATGGTGCTTCAGGACACATGGCTTTTCAAGGGCAGCATAAGGGATAATATTATGTACGGCAACGAAAAGGCAAGTGAGGAGGACTTCCGCAGAGCTGTGAAGGCAGCAAAGGTTGACCACTTTGTTTCAACTCTGCCGGATGGCTATAACACAATTCTTGAAGAGGATGCGGCAAACCTCAGCGCCGGTCAGAAGCAGCTTATCACTATAGCAAGAGCAATCCTTGCTTCGCCTGATATTCTCATTCTCGATGAGGCAACCTCAAGCGTTGACACGAGAACGGAGCTGCAGATTCAGCAGGCTATGCAGAATCTTATGGAGGGCAGAACAAACTTTGTTATTGCCCACAGACTTTCAACTATAAGAAAGGCAGATAAAATCCTTGTTATGAATGAGGGCAGAATTGTGGAAACAGGTACCCACAGCTCTCTTATGGAAAAAGACGGCTTCTATGCCGAAATTTATAACTCACAGTTTGCCGTATAAGGCAAATTAAGCTTCGGAGGAAATGATGAATCTTATTACCCTTTCAAACGGCCTGAGGATATTTACCGACAAGCGTGATGACCTGCGCTCGGCAACGGTGGGTGTCTGGGTTTACACCGGCTCGAGAAACGAAACGCCTGAAACAAGCGGCATTTCACATTTTATTGAGCATATAGTTTTTAAGGGCAGTGAAAAAAGGTCGGCCTTCGACATAGCTGAGGGCATGGATGAAATAGGTGCTCATGTCAATGCCTATACCACAAAGGAATATACCTTCTTTTATGTGAAGGCACTTGACTATCAGATAGTGAAGGCGGCAGACATTCTCTTTGATATGATAAAAAATCCCCGCCTTGACCCTAAGGATATTGAGACGGAAAAGGGCGTAGTTCTTGAAGAAATCAACATGTGTGAGGATGACCCGGGAGATGTGGTTTATGAGGTCAACGAAGGTGCACTTTTTGAGGGTACGACCCTGTCAATGAAAATTCTGGGCGAAAGAGAAACAGTAGGTGCCTATTGTGCCCGGGAAATAAGGCAGTATATGAAAAGCAACTACTGCGGTGAAAGAATTGTAGTAGGCATCAGCGGAAAATTTCCCCAAGAGGAAATGATGGAAAAAATAGGAGAGTATTTTTCAGTGCTGCCTGAGAAGGGTGCGGAAAACAAAACATATGAGGTACCCTTCAATAAAGGCATAACGCTTAAAAATATGCCCACGGAGCAGACTCATATTATGCTGTGTCTGCCCGGTGTGGGAATAGAGCATGAGGATTTATATCCCCTGCAGGTGTGCATGTTTATTTTAGGCACCGGCACATCCTCACTGCTCAATCAGAGAATAAGAGAGCAGCTCGGTCTTTGCTACAGCATTGACAGCTGGCTTGGCCGCTATATGGGCGGCGGATATATTGCGGTTTCAATGAGCCTTTCCCCCGCGTCCGAAGAAAGGGCCATAAGGGAAGCTCTGAAAATATTGAGAGAGTTTTCTCTCACAGTGACGCAAAGACAGGTGGATATTGCAAAGGAAAAGCTGATATCAAGCCTTATAATGTCACGCGAGCAGCCGCAGTCAAAGTTTTCTTCAATGGGATATAACCTGCTGATGCTGGGCAGATTTATTGAGGATGACGAGATTATAAGCTCTATCAAAGGCATAACTCTTGACGATGTGATAAAGGCATCGGGTAAATATTTTGACCTTTCAAGGCTGTCCTTCACGGCGGTGGGTAAGGTCAGAAGCGAAAATGATTATAAAAAAATTCTGGAAGGTGAAAATCAATGAGTGCAATCTCAAATGCAAAGAGAATTGTTGTTAAGGTAGGCACCTCAACACTCACTCACGAAACAGGAAAAATCAATATAAGACGCATGGTTAAGCTCTGCAGTGTGCTTGCCGATTTGCATAACTCAGGCAAGGAGGTTGTTCTTGTCACATCAGGTGCAATCGGTGTCGGCGTAGGCAAGTTAGGGCTCAAGGAAAGACCGGGGGACATCCCCGGCAGACAGGCGGCGGCAACTGTGGGTCAGTGCGAGCTTATGTTTATGTATGATAAATTCTTTGGCGAAAACGGAGTCAAGACGGGTCAGCTTCTCATAACAAAGAGCGATATTGAAAACGACAGAAGAAGAGAAAACTTAGAAAACACCTTTGAGAAGCTTTTTGAATATGAGGCAGTGCCCATAATAAATGAAAACGACTCTGTTGCTACAGAAGAAATTGTTTACGGCGATAACGATTCACTGTCTGCCATTGTTGCAAGGCTTATAAAGGCAGATGCTCTGATTATACTTTCGGATATAGACGGACTCTTTGACGAGAACCCCAATGAAAACCCCGATGCAAGGCTTATTCCAGTGGTGAGAGAAATAAACGATGAGATTACGGCTCTTTGCGGCGGTGCAGGTACTGACAGAGGCACCGGCGGAATGGTAACTAAAATCCACGCTGCAGAAATAGCTACAGGTGCAGGCATACCCACTGTTATAATGAACGGCACTGCACCTCAGGATATATATAAGCTTATTGACGGCCACAGCATAGGCACACTTTTCACTGCAAAGGAGAAATGAGAATGCTCACTCAGTTAGGTATAAACGCAAAAAAAGCCGAGAGAGTTTTAATGACGGCTTCAAGCGAAAAGAAAAACAAGGCACTCAGCTTTATTGCCGAGGCTCTGACAGAAAACAGCCTCTACATAACAGAAAAGAACGCTCTCGATATAGAAAAGGCAAGAGAAAACGGTATGAGCGAAAGCATGATTGACCGTCTGAGTCTTGATGAAAGCAGAATAAAGGGCATAGCTGATGCGGTGCTTCAGGTGGCTTTGCTTGACGACCCCTGCGGCAGGGTTATAAGCGGCACAAAACGCCCTAACGGACTTATGATAGAAAAGGTGACGGTGCCCTTAGGTGTAATTGCCGTTATATTTGAAGCTCGCCCAAATGTCACTGTTGATGCGGCGGCTCTTTGCCTGAAATCGGGCAATACGGTTATTCTGCGCGGCGGCAAGGAGGCTATCAATTCCAACAAGGCTATGACTGAAATTATGAGAGGTGCCCTTAAGAAGGCAGGTCTGCCTGAGGACTGTATTCAGCTTGTGGAGGACACCTCAAGAGACAGTGCCACAGCTCTTATGAGAATGAACGGCTATGTTGATGTGCTTATTCCCCGAGGCGGTGCAGGTCTTATCAGGGCTTGTGTTGAGAACGCAAGCGTGCCCGTAATAGAAACAGGAACAGGCAACTGCCACATTTATGTTGATAAACAGGCAAATCTCTCTATGGCGGCAGATATCATATACAATGCCAAAACCTCACGCCCCAGCGTGTGTAATGCCTGCGAAAGCCTTGTAATTCACAGAGATGTTGCAAAGGCTGCCCTGCCTATGATTAAGGCAAGGCTTGACGAAAAAAATGTCATTATTCACGGTGACGGGGAAACGGCAAAAATTATTCCCGATGTTATAGCTGCAAACGAAGAGGATTACGGCAGAGAATATCTGGGCTATGAAATCAGCGTTAAGGTTGTAGGGGATATTGACGAAGCCATTGAGCATATAATGAAATATTCAAGCGGTCACAGCGAATGCATTGTGACAGACAGCTATTTTGCACAGAAGAAATTCACCGAGGAGGTTGATGCGGCGGCAGTGTATGTCAATGCTTCAACAAGATTTACAGACGGCGGTGAATTCGGCTTCGGTGCGGAAATCGGCATATCTACCCAGAAGCTTCATGCAAGAGGCCCCTTGGGTCTGCCTGAGCTGACAAGCGTTAAGTATGTAGTCAAGGGCGAGGGACAGGTGAGATAATTAGGAGTTAGGAGTGAGGAGTGAGGAGTTAGGAGTTGAGGTCGCGGGATATCCTCTTGCAGATAATCAGAATTTCCCCCCGCAAAGGCAGTTGCTTAAAGGCAGACTTACGTCGATTATATTACTTATAATTTGCATAAAATCTAACGATTACAATCCGGAGCCAAGCTCCCTATAACTCCCAACTCCTAACTCCTAACTCCTCACTCCTAACTTTTATTAAAGGTTGGTGTTGGTTTGAAGAAGAAACGCTCGAAATTAAATCTGTTTGTGGGCTTTGCCGTGCTGCTCTTTGCCGTGGTCGGCGCAGTGTCACTTGTGATAACACTGAAAAACAGCATTGCTTCTGACATAAAAGAAAAGAACGAGGCAATTTACAGCGAGTATGAAAGCTTTATTGCTCCCGTTATTATGAATGACCCGGACACCTTTGACGATGTGACCTTGGCAGACACAAATCAGCTGATAAGCATTACTATCTGGTCAATTCTTGACAGTAACCCTGAGCCGGATAAATATGAATATACAGACAGCGGTATGGTGTTGCCCGAGAAAGAGGTTGAGGATAAATTCCGTGCTCTTTTCGGCAGCGAGGTGAAAATATCTCACGGCAGTGTTGACGGCGGCGGTATCGATTTCAGATACAGCGAGGAAAGAAAGGCGTACATTATTCCCATTACGGGCATAACGCCCATTTACACCCCGGATGTAATTGATGCCGACGAGAAAAGCAGCTATATCGTGCTCACCGTAGGCTATCTTTATTCCGGTGACTGGCAGCAGGACAGCGACGGAAATATGATTGCACCTGTGCCCACCAAGTATATGCGGGTGACTCTGGGTAAAAATGCTGACACGGGATATTATGTGCGTGCCATACAGAACACGCAGGTGTAATTTTAAAAGATTATTAGATTTGTTTAAGAGATTATTAGATTTGCAATAATTTACATTTATCTTTCGGATATTTGTTGACTTTTGCTCAAAAAAATTATATTATAGTATGTGAAGAAGTGTACGGCTTAAGGCTGTATTCAAAATATTTATGAGCTTGGCTCATAAAACTCACAGGAGGTAAACATGAAAAGATTAACTAAAAAGTATCTGATGCTTCTCATTACAGTAGTTGCCCTTATGGCACTGACAATGTTTGCAGCATCAGCAGCATGTGACCACACACTCTATCCCTCATATGAAGGCGATGTAATTGATGCTACCTGCTCAACGGAAGGTTACACAGAGGTTGTCTGCGGCGGCTGTAACGAGGTAATCGGCAGAGTACCCGGCTCAACAGTGCCTGCAAAGGGTCATAAGTATGAGTGGAAGATGGTAGCAAACGGCGACCACTATGAAAACAACGGTGAATGTCAGGTTTGCCGTCTTAATGTTAAAGAAATGTATGCTGCAGATGAGGACGGAATAGTAGATGATGTTGTTATCTATTATGCAGTTACATTTAAAAACCCTGCAGCTGCAAAGAGCTATGACACAGCTATTGCATACACACAGGTTGTCAGCGAAAGAGTTGGTATGGATAATGCCAAGGTTCTCGGCACAGTTTATGTAAAAGCCGGTGAAAAGGCAGAGATTCCTCAGTATCTTTCACTTGCAGGCTGTGAAAAGGATGTCAATTACGGTAAGTATAACTTCCTTGGCTGGTTTGACGAGTATGTGCTTATTGATGCAGCTCCTGTGGCTACTCAGGCTGAACAGTATGATTTCAGCACACTGACAGTAACAGAAAATATGGATGTTTATGCCGGCTTCCAGGGCGTTGACATTTCTTATGATGTAAGATATTACGATTATAACGGTAAGGCTCTTGCAGTAAGTAAGGCTGTTCCTCACGGCAAGGCTGCTGTATATAACCTTGAAACACCCACTAAGGATTCTGATGTTAAGTTCAGATATAAGTTCGGCTACTGGGCATATGAGGGCAAGGAAGTTGACCTTTCAGCTATTTACGGCGATGTTGCAGTAATAGCAAGCTATGTTTCAATTGCAAGAGAATATAATATTGCTTATTATTATGATGCATCATGCACAGAGCCCATTATCAATAAAGAAATTGCTGTTAAGGACAGCAAGGTCAAATACGGCGAAGAAGCAACAAACGGTCTTTCAATTCCCGAGGAGCTTCTCGTGAAGGAAGCTGACGACCAGTACATATATGCATGGACAGGCAAGTGGGTTTTAGCTAACCGTCCCAACTATGTTGTTTCACTTGAGTCCTTCTCAGTGCCCGACGGCACACCTGATGCTCTTGACGGCAGTGCTGAGGTTCGTCTTATCCCTGATTATGTAAGAAGCCCCAGAGTTTATGAGCTTAAGGTTACGGTTCTTTATCCCGATGATAACAACTATCACCCCGAGGATGTATTCATTCAGGTTTTATATGCAAACGGTAAGGTAGCAGGCGGTCAGTACGCAACTAAGATTAACGATTCAACCTATGAATATACCTTCCTTGTTAACTACAGCACAAGCTACACAGTTGCAGCTTCAGCAACAGGATATCTTGGCGAAACAGTAAGCAACTTCGTTGTTGGCCCCTCAGGTGCAATTATAACAATGGAAAAGGTCGGCGCATACTCCTGCGGATGTATCTGCCACACCTTCTTAAAGCCCATCTGGGTCAGAATACTCAGATTACTTCACACCCTCTTTGGTGTTGAGCATGTCTGCTGTAACGATATGTTTGCTAACATCGGACCGCAGCTTAACTACGGCCCCGGCAAAAACTGATAAATAAAAGCTTCAGCCATCCGCTAAGTGCGGATGGCTGTTTTTTTGCTTTGCGGCAGAAAATAAAAATCCTGCAACCGTAATGCTGCAGGAAATATAATCTCATAATATCATAATATCAAAAAATCTTAAATCATTCTTCTTCAGGCACTTCAGTATTATCGCTGCTCTTGAATAAAGCGACTAATTTCATAATGAAGTCTATGATAATCTGGATAAGCTCAGAGTAATTCATATCGGTTCCCCCTTAACAAAATATTATAGTCTGGTACTGTTAATAGTATAACCTATTCTTATAACTTTGTCAACAGTTTGTTAAAAATTAATTTACTTTTTAATTGACATATTTTGCTTGATTATCACAGCATAAAAAGCAGGCGACACTTATACATAGGGTTCGTATTAAAGTGCCGCCTGAAAGAACTCGATTTTAAATGAGGTGTTACTTGCCTTTTTTGCGTGACTTAGTCTTTTTTGCATTGTCGGCATCTTCAATGTCCTGTGTCTGCACTTCAGCAGCAGGCTCACTGTGCTTTACAAAAAGAGGACTGTCTTTTGTGCAGATGCGCACTGCACGCTCGAGAACATGAACCATAACCTCGCTGTGCTTGCCGCCGTATTCACCGTCAAGAGTCCAGTCAACCTCCTCATAGGGTGAGGTTATCTTAAGCTTGGTGGTTCTGAGGTAGATGACCTTTTTGCCGTCATAGTCTTGCTTCTGTGCTTTTCTGATAGTGGGAATGATATCAAACAGACCCATTTCAGGCACAAGCAAAACCTCAAATATACCGTCGTTAAGGCGGACATCATCTTCTATAAGCTTGAACATGCCTGCAACAGAGGTGGAGTTTGAAACTGCACCGAAGGAAAATTTGCCCTCAAGAACACCGCCGTCATGCTCAATTTTCATATAAATGCCGTGAACATCCTTGATTTCACCTAAAGCGGTGAAAACATAGGCTGCATGACCGAAACGGTTTTTCAGCTTCTGAGGTGTTGCATAAGAGCATTTTGTGAAAGCTCCGAAGGAGGCAACATAAGAGAAATATCTGTTGTTGAAAAGGCCGATGTCATAGTCATTTGTGTTGCCGTCGATAATGATATCCGTTGCCTTTTTTACATCTGAGGGTATGCCCAGAGTTGAGGCAAGGTCACAGGTGGTGCCTGTGGGCACATAGCCTATAGGTACGCGCTTTGGCATATCCATTACGCCGTTGATGGTTTCGTTGAGGGTGCCGTCGCCGCCGCAGCAGACAACAAGGTCTTTGCCCTCAAGCTCTCTTTTAACTATATTTGTGGCATCGCCCTGACAGGTTGTGGTGCGCACCGTAAATTCATAATCGTTGTTTGAAAATTTATCAACTATATCAAAGGTACCGGTTCTTGACTTATTTTTGCCGGCACAAGGGTTGACAATGAGTAAAACCTTTTTTCTGTCATTTTCCATAATAAAGCTGTGTGCGAATTATATTCGCTTTTCCTTTCTGTTTAGATTTAATAATGCTTTTTTGAAGATAAACACCCTTTCTTAATTAAAATAGTGCGGCAGAACTACTGTCGCACTATCATTTTACACTATGAAATTATAAAAGTCAAATACAAAATTAAAAGTAACTAAAATGACATAATTGTGACAAAAAGCTCTTAAATTCCGCTGAAAAGACCTTCCTCAATATCGTCAGTGTCATAGTCATAGCTGTCATATTCTTCCTCGTCATCCGGTGAGGCTTCGTCATTGTCAGCTTCTTCGGGGTACTCCTGAGCTTCGCTGTCGGGGGAGGAGTCTTCTTCATAAGAGGGCTCTGCGTCGTCTTTGCCTGATTTTTTCAGCTTGGGCACTATGAGGCACAGCAGAACAATAAGTATAAGGACAAGCAGAACAGCATCAATTATGATGTAATTGTCGCTGACGGGAGAAACAACAGCTCCGATGCCTTTATATGTTTTTATAATTGCTCCGAGAGTGTCCTCTGAAAGAACAAGAACTCTGCCGGCTTCGTTTTCGGCTATGAAAAGCACATCGCCCACAAGATTGTAGGTGCTGCCGCTATGCTTGCCTATCATAAACTTCTGAGCCTCATGGTTCACATAAACAAAGGAATCTCCTTCGGCGGCGTAGCTGTCATAATCTTCTGTTATAACAAGGTCGCCCGCGTTCACACCGCTTAAGGCATAGTCGTGCTCGGCAGTGAAAACCCTGTATTTATCTGAAATGAGCTTGCCTGTGTCAACGGCAACAATATTGCCTAAAACGGTGACAAGACCTGTGCAGACAATAAGAAAAACAAGAGCAAGACAAAGCAGGATTTTAGAAACAACTGAGCCTTTTTTCTTTTTGGGGGAAGGCTTTTTTGTTTCATTAAAGGAAAAGTCCTCGTCTTGTGCGGCTTCGTTTGCAGGCTCCTCATAAGGGAGGGGCTCTGCAACCTCGTCCGGTTGCTCGGCATCTTCTTCAAGGGCATTGCTCCAGTTGCCGCCGGTGTAGCTTCTTTTGCTTTCGTCGGTAACTGAGAAAACATCGTCAAAGACCATGCCTGCTGTGGGTGAGTCCTCTTGGGACTCCCGGTCAGGACAGACTGTTTCTTCCTCTGCTTCTTCTGTGGGATAAATAATATCCTCAGGCTCTGTGGGGTAGGTACCTTCTTCAGGCTCTGTGGGGTAGGTACCTTCTTCAGGCTCTGTGGGGTAGGTATCTTCCTCGGGCTCTGTTGGATAGGTGCCTTCTTCGGGCTCTGTGGGATAGGTGCCTTCTTCAGGCTCTGTGGGGTAGGTGCCTTCCTCGGGCTCTGTGGGGTAAGCAACCTCTTCAGGCTCATCCTCAAGGGTGTGAGCTTCTTCCTGCTGAGTTGCCTGCTCGGAAACATCAACATAGGTTTCCTCGGCAATTTCGCCGTCTTCGCCAAAATCAAAGTCTGCCTCTATGTAATCATAAAGGCTCAGAGGTGCTTCTTCCTCGCTTTGCGGTGCTTCGGCAGCAGGAGCCTCTTCCTCGGCTTCGGCATAGTCTGAATAGATATCTTCAGCGCTTTCGGGCTCTTCGCTGTCAACAGAGCTGCTTTCTTCTGCAAGCTCCTCGGGAACGGGCCCGTGACGGCGTTTTTTCATTCTTGACCAGAAGCCGCCTTTTTTAGGCTTCCGGTATTCCTCGTCATCATCAAAATAGCTGTCATCGTCAGACATAACACGAAGATATTCGTTTATAAGGTCATTTCTCTCTGTGCTGGTTATGCGAACTGAGGGAGTGACCTCAGCTTTAGGTGATGCATATGCCTCATGCTGAGCCTTTGCCGTGGCTTCCCGTCTGAGCTGCTCCTGAGAGGCCTCGGAAGCGGTCTCGGCAGGCTCGTCAATTGCCTCAGGCTCTGCTTCGGGCTCTTTAAAGACAACAGAGGGAGAGGGGAGAACTGCACTGCCCGGAGCCTTGGGCTTAAGGGGAGATGCAGTGCTTACGGCGGCTGTAGCGGCAAGCTCGGGCTGATCTAACTTAAGAGGCACATCTGCATTTTCCTGCTGTTGAGCATCTACGGGAGTATGGAAAAGGCTCTGAATGCTCGGTGCAGGGCGCTTAAGCTCTTTTGCAGCCGTGTGAGGCTTCGTCTGCTCGGGCTTTGCATATCTTTTTATAAAGTCATTGGCAATATCAGCTATCTGTGAGTCATAAAGCTCAGGCTTTTTTGCCTGAGAAGCCTGCTGCTTAAGCTCGTCAAAAATATTCTGTGAGGGTTTTTCGCTTGCGGGGACTTCATCGCTTAAGCTCATAGAGCCTTCTTTTATAGCTCTCTGAGCCTGCATAGCCTTATCATAAACCTGATTGAGCTCGCTCAGGCTTTTGGGTCTGTGATTAGCCAATTGATATCACTTCCTTTGCTTAATACTGCAGTCCTTTCTCAACAACAACGCTGATCATTTCGTTGATAGCCTTAAGGTTATTCATAATAGTGGTGTTCTGAGTTCTTATTTCAACGCTGTTTTCCATAGCCTGGCGTTTGATTTCTCTTGCCTGCTCCTGGGCTTTCTCTATAATTTCGCGGTTTCTGCGGTCAGCCTCAGCCTTTGACTGAGCAACTGTTTTTGAAAGCTCACTGAAAACATTGGCGATAACATCGCTCTGATTTTCTTCGGAGATTGTGAAGTAAAGACCGTAATCGTCTATGCTCTTTTTAAGCTCCTCATATTTTCTTTCCATTTCTTCGCCCCAGGCAACAGCGTTGGCATATTCCTGCTGAATCATGGTGATGTATTTATTAACTTCCGTAATGTCATAACCGCGCTCGGTGACGGTGAAATTAATTTCGGACATTTTTATAATTCACTCCCTAAAAAATAATCATAATAATCCATTCTCTAAAATTATACCTTATTATGAGGGAAAATTCAACCTAATTAACATAAAATTATTAAAAGACTTACTCAACGGTTACGGATTTTGCAAGATTTCTCGGCTTGTCAACATCACAGCCTCTTTTAACTGCAGTGTGATAGCTCATAAGCTGCAGAGGTACCGCATCGAGAAAGGGTGTGAGCATATCGCTTACTGCGCTGCCGATGCAAATAACAAAATCACAGTCCGTGAGGCTTTCTGCCGTTTCAGCTGCGGTGAGAGCAATAACAAAGGCGCCTCTTGCCCTGACCTCTTTAATGGCAGAGAGGGTCTTTCTGAATAAATCCTTGCGAAGACAAAGGGCAACAACGGGGGTGCTCTTCTCAATAAGAGAAATAGTGCCGTGCTTGAGCTCACCGGCAGGGTACGCCTCACAGTGAATATAGCTGATTTCCTTCATTTTCAAAGCACCCTCCATACTCAGGGCATAGTCGGTACCTCTGCCGATGAAATAAATATGCTCACTGCCTTTAAGCAGGTCTGCAGCGGCAAGTGCTCTTTCATTTTGCAGCAGCTCTTTTTCTACCTTTTCGGGCAGGGAAAGAAGCTGCTGCAAAAGCTCTGAGGGGGCATAACCGCCTGAATGAGAGCCTATATAAAGTGCCAGCAGATAAAGAACGGCAAGCTGACATATATATGCCTTTGTTGTGGCTACGGAAATTTCTGTGCCGGCAAGGGTGCAGATAAGGCTTTGTGACTTCATTGCAATTGAGGAATTTTCAACATTGACTACGGCAAGGGTTTTTGCCCCTTTGCTGTTGGCTAAAGACAGCGCTGCAAGAGAATCTGCCGTTTCACCGCTCTGGCTGATAATGACAACAAGGCTGTTTTCTGAAAGAGGGATGCTGTCATAGCGAAATTCACTTGCAATATGTGCCGAGGCCTCTTTATCCGTGAGCTGATGAAAGATATATTTTGAGCAAAGGGCGGCATGATAGGCTGACCCGCAGGCAACAAGATGTATTTTGTCGATAGCTTTTATTTCCCTTTCGCTCAGGCAAAACCCGGGGAAGACTATGCGGCCCTCTTTGACATAAGCGGATAAAGTATCTCTCAGTGCTGCAGGCTGCTCATAAATTTCTTTCAGCATAAAATGGGGAAAATCTCCCTTATCGGCACCGTCTGTGCAGCCTGAAAGAAAGTGGGGTTCTTTTGACAAGGGCGTGCCGTCAGCACTGAAAAATGAAAGGCTGTTTTCCGTTATGAGGGCAAGCTCACCGTCACCCATAATATAACAGGCACTTATATGCTCTCTTGCTGCGAGAGTATCGGATAAAACAAAACAGCCGTCTTCGGATTTTGCGGCAATAAGAGGACTGTCTTTTTTTGCACACAGAATGGTGCCCGGAAAATCTCTGTGAAGCACTGCAAGGGCAAAGGAGCCCTGAAGCTGCGGCAGGGTATCCTTAAGGCAGGTAATCAGATTGCCCCGATAGTTTTTTTCAAGTAGCTGTGATATAACCTCTGTGTCCGTGTCGGATAAAAAGCTGTAGCCTTCCTGTTTCAGCTCTTGCTTGATTTCACTGCAGTTTTCTATTATGCCGTTGTGTACCACTGCGAACATTCCGTTTTCACTCAGATGAGGGTGGGCATTGAGCTGAGAGGGCTCACCATGGGTTGCCCAGCGTGTGTGGCCTATTCCTGCCGTGGCAGTGAAGTTATCGCCTACGGCCTGCCTGAGAGCAGACACCTTGCCCTTGCGTTTGACAACAGATATGCCGCTTTCGTCAATGAGAGCAATGCCCGAGGAATCGTAGCCTCTGTATTCTAACCTTTCAAGTCCCGTTAAAAGATAGGGCACTGCCTTGTTTCTTCCCGTATATCCGATAATTCCGCACATAAAATATCTCCTTCAGATAAAAAATAATTAAAAAAGACTTTTTCTGTTAGTTATTTTATGTTATACTCTAATATAATATCCTGATTTGTTTTAGGAGGATGATTTATGAATATGATAAAAGGCTTAACCGTGCTTGCCGCTGTGGGTGCGGCAGTGTTTGCCGAAGCAGAGTTCAGGGCATCCTGGGGTAACACCCTTACTGCTCCCGATGTGCTGCTTATACTGGGCTGCAGAGTGAAGGGTGACACTCCCGAAGAAACACTGCAGATGCGCATAAATAAGGCGGCAGAGTACCTGAAGGATAATAAAAATGTTGTTGCAATTGCCTGCGGAGGCATAGTCCATGACGACCAGACAAAAAGCGAGGCTCAGGCAATTTTTGAAGGACTCACCGAAAAGGGTGTTGAGGCCGAAAGAATTATTCTCGAGGATAAATCCACCACCACAAAAGAGAATTTTATCAATGCAAAAAGGATAATAGACTCTATGGGCGAAAACCTGAGTGTGGCAATGCTGTCGAGCGAATTTCATCTTTTAAGAGCGGGTCTGCTTGCAAAGAAGTGCGCTCTTGATGTGACAACTGTTGCGGCACCAAGCCCCAAAAATTTAAGAATGAAAAATTATGTAAGGGAGCTTTTCTGCTTCCCGGAGCTGTTGAAAAGATAAGGAGAAAAAGCTATGGCAAGTGTTCAGATGCAGGCCTATAAGGTCAGTCAGGTGCAGTTTATAAATAAGGTGCAGGGCAAGCAGCAGCTGAAATTCAGCAACAAGGTGTCCTACAATGTGAGATATTCAAACAAGCAGTTCTGTGAGGGTACGCTCACGGTTGAGGTGCTTGATAAGGAGAACCCCGACACTATAAATGTCAAGGTAACTCTTGTGGGTGCTTTCAGAATACTCAAGGATGTGGAAAAGGAGTTTCTGCATGTGGAAACCTTCAAGGAGCTGTTTCCTCTTGCAAAGGCATTTGTGCTGACTCTTTCCACCAATGCAGGCATTCCGCCGATTTATCTGCAGAATGTGAATATTGAAAATCAGGAGATTTACCGCATGGAAATGGGCGGGAATAATTGATGCCTTCGGCATCAGTGAAGCTCACGCTAAGGCGTGAGTGAAGCTTATGCGTTGCATAAGTGAAGTTCGCCTGAGGGCGAGTGAAGTTTTTGGCTTGCAAAAGATGCTATGGGAGGAAGATTATGTCAGAATTACTTAATCAGCTTAAAGATGAGGAGCTGGATTTTACTGTTCGTTTCACCGACACCGACGGCACCTACGGGGAATATGAGTTTCTTGATATAGTGCTTTATAAGGGCTGTGAATATGCTGTTGTGTCGCCTTTGGAGGCTGACGGCTATGTGGATATTTTCCGCATAATGGCCGTGAATGACAAAGAGGTTTATGTCAGGGTGAAGGACGATAATGATCTGGAAGAAATCTTTGGGATTTTCAGAATGAAAAACGAGGATGAATTTGATTTTGAATAGACTTGACCAAACTATTTCAATCTGTTAAAATACCAAGGTATACGGAGATGATAATATGAAAAAAGCAGCAAAACTCATAATTGGGTTGACTGTAGTTGCTGTGGCAAGCGCAGGCTTTGCGGCAGGGTACATATCGGCGGTGAAAAGCCGTGAGGCAGTTTTGCCCGAGGGCTTTACAGTGACTGCTCACACAGGCTGTGAGGGTACGCGGGACAACTCTCTTGAGGCAATTGAGGCAGGTGCCGCCGCAGGAGCCGACATAGTGGAATTTGATCTTAATTTCACTGAAAGCGGTGAGCCGGTTTTAGCTCACGATGAGGCACAAAGTGACAGTGTGACCCTGAAGCAGGCCTTTGAGGCCGTGGCAGAGCACGAAAATCTCAGGGTAAATGTTGACTGCAAGAGCACCCATGACCTTAAGGCGGTTGTTGAAGCTGCGAAGCAGTGCGGTGTTCTTGACAGAATTTTTTACACAGGCATTGAGGCGGAAGATGTTGAGACGGTAAAGCGTGACACCCCCGATGTGAAATATTATCTCAATAAGGATATAGAAAAAACCAAGAAAAATGACGAGGAATATATAAGAAGTCTTGCCCGGGAAGTGAAAAGCCTCGGTGCGGCAGGCCTTAATATAAACTATCGGGGTGCCTCAGAGAAAATGGTGGAAATCTTTCACAGTGAGGGCCTTGAGGTGTCGGTATGGACTGTGAATAAGACACTTGCCATGCATAAGGTTTTAGCTCTCGGCTGTGACAATATCACAACCAGACAGCCCGCAAAGCTCAGGGCTGTAATAAGCGGCAAACAGTAAGAAATTATGAATTATTAATGTCGGAGGATAATATAATGGAAAAAATCAAAATGGGTAAAATCGTCGAAATGGACGGCGACGAGATGACAAGAATTATCTGGAAGCAGATTAAGGATGAGCTTCTTTCACCCTATGTTGAGCTCAACACGGAATATTATGATCTTGGTCTTCCCTACCGTGATGAAACAAACGATCAGGTGAGCATTGATGCAGGTGAAGCAATCAAAAAGTACCATGTAGGTGTAAAGTGTGCAACAATCACACCCAACGCACAGCGTGTTGAGGAATATAAGCTCAAGGAAATGTGGAAGAGCCCCAACGGAACAATCCGTGCAATTCTTGACGGCACTGTTTTCCGCACACCTATACTTGTAAGCGGCATTAAGCCCACTGTAAGAACTTGGAAGGAGCCTATCACCATTGCCCGTCACGCTTACGGTGATGTTTATAAGGCAAGTGAAATTCGCACGGCAAAGCCGGGCAAGGCAGAGCTTGTTTTCACAAGTGAGGACGGCGAAGAGGAAAGACTCACCATTTATGATTTTGAGTGCGGCGGTGTGCTTCAGGGTATGTATAACAAGGATACTTCCATTGAGTCCTTTGCACACTCATGCTTTAAGTATGCAATAAGCACAAAGCAGGATCTGTGGTTCTCAACCAAGGACACAATCTCAAAGAAGTATGACCAGACCTTCAAACTTATTTTTGAGGATATATATAACAAAAATTATAAGGCTGAATTTGAAAAGCTGGGTATTGAATATTTCTATACACTCATTGATGATGCAGTTGCAAGAGTTATCCGCTCAAAGGGCGGTTACATCTGGGCCTGCAAAAACTATGACGGCGATGTTATGAGCGATATGGTGTCAACTGCTTTCGGCTCACTTGCCATGATGACAAGCGTACTCGTTTCACCTGACGGTAACTTTGAGTATGAAGCCGCCCACGGCACTGTTACTCGTCATTACTACCGCTATCTTGAGGGTGAAAAGACATCAACAAACCCTGTGGCAACAATTTTTGCCTGGACGGGAGCACTTCGCAAGCGCGGTGAGCTTGACGGCAACGCTGAGCTTATGGACTTCGCAGATAAGCTTGAAAAGGCCTGCCTTGACACAATTGAAAGCGGCAGAATGACCAAGGACCTTGTGGGCTTATGGGAAGGCAGCGAAGCAGTGGCTCTGACAACTGAGGAATTTATTATGGCAATTAAGGCAGAGCTTGATAAAGCGATGAGCAAGTAATAAAAATTTTAAAGCAGCAGACACCGAAAAAGGTATCTGCTGCTTTTTGGAATATTTTTTCTTGACAAAAATCAATATGTACGCTATAATGTACATATAATAATGAAGAGGTGATAATATGACGACAACAACCATAACAAACTTCAGACAAAACCTGTTTGAGTATGTGAAATCAGCTATTGAGTATAATGATATAATCGATGTGACAACAAAAGACGGAAATGCTGTTGTTATGAGCAAGGAAGAATATAACGGCTTGATGGAAACTTTATATCTGCTATCGCATCCTAAAACTGCAGAAGAAATTCTTTCATCAAAAAATGAGCCTGCAGAAGGATTTACCTCTTTGGAGGATGTTGATTGGTGATGTATAAAGTAGTTTTATCAAAAGCAGCGGTGAAGCACACTAAGCTTTTATCCGGGGCTAAGCTGGCAGATAAGGCAAAGTCGCTTCTTGAAGTGTTGAAAAAGGATCCCTTTCAGAATCCGCCGCCATATGAACAGTTGGTTGGTGAATTTAAGGGCTTATATTCAAGACGCATAAACTATCAACATAGATTGGTTTACAGTGTTGACAAAGAGACAAACACCGTATATGTAATGAGTATGTGGACACATTATGAAACTATATAACACAGGGAACGGCTCCCTGTGTTTTCTTAGGGTGAAGAGTATAATCCGAACCCGCCCAAAAGCGTGAATTTTCGCGGCTTTTCGGAGTTTCGGATTTGAAAGGCGGCAGCCTGTCGGCATCCTCAACACACAAAAATCCATCAAAAATTCGCACTTTTGGGTCATC
>JAFQLV010000063.1 GCA_017396515.1 Clostridia bacterium
AAGGAAAGCAAGACCGAAGCCAATTAAGATGCTCACGGGAATCCAGATAATAGAAATACCGGAGTCAATTGCGTTTTCACATTCAGAAACGAAATTATCAAAGGCACCTGCAAAGTCACCGTTTTTGATGGGATTTATCATCATTTCAATAATCAAGCTGATTTCATTATCCGTGAGTAAGTCAATACCTGTGCCGTGAGTTGAAATGGCGATATTGCGGTTGCCGTCACCTTCACCTGTGTTGAACACAACGATAAAGCCATCATCGTTTTCACCGTAGCCGTAGCCGTTGTAATCATAAAAATCATCAGCAAAAGCCTGAGGATCCTTGCCCTCATAGCTATCAACGGTAACAACACCGACTTCAATATCATTTGCTGCACCGAGCGCCTCAAGCTTTGCGAGAAGTTCAGCTTCTTCAGTGTCCGTAAGCACATCAGCATAATCTTCAACGAGGCTGAGAGTTCTGTCCACAGGTACAAACTCGGTTGTCGGCTCTGTTTCAGTAGCATCTGTTACAGGTTCATTAACTGCAGGAGCCTTGCTGAGAATAGCATCAACTGCTGCAAGATAAGCATAAGCACCCTCGTAGTAGGTTTCTGTATATGCAAATGCGTTCCAGAGAGTGTTAGCCTGAACATCCTCAGGGAAAAGATTTTCAGCCTCACCAGCACAGTAGAAAGCGTATTTGTTGTCGCCGTAGTTGTATGTAAGTGCGATACCGTTTTCTTCTGCTGCATTTGCATTATAGAGGTCTTCACAATAGCCGTATGTTCCCTCTGTGCCTACACCGTCAATAACCGAAAGCAGAACACTGTAGCCGTAGTCATCTTCGATTTTCTGCGCATAGGTTTCAAGCGTACTGAGACTGCCGATAGCATTTGTCTGGTCAAAAATATGTGTGTTTGCCGCTGATGCGGGTACAACCATCGCGAGGCAAAGAACAACAACTGTTAAAACTGCAAAAATTTTATTTTTCATTATTCTTACCTCCTTACATATTACCTAATGCCCAGAGTATACCATAAGCTACAGCACTCATCAAAGGCGTAAACATGGCAACCTTCTTCCAGAAAGCACTCTTGTCAAGAGGAAGATCACCGACAAACTTACCTGTCTGACCGTTCATTGCGAAGGTATATTTCTTGCCGTTCCAGGTGGTATTGAGAATCCACACAGGATAAAGAGCATAAGCATAAGAGCCGTTGGCAATATTAACCTGCGAATTCTGAGGTATAACCACAGAATAGCCTGCAGACATTACATTCTTTTCAAGGGCACTCACAACACTGTTCTTAACTCTTTCGTTAGCTCTCGGAACACTTGCATCAAGGTCAACATCATATTTATCGGCAAGGTAGCCTGCCATATATGCTGTGCTGAAGGGTACTGCCTCATTAACATTGAAAGGCTCAATGGATTCCATAAGTGTGTCGTCCATTTTTGATGAGCCGTCAACGGGAATGTTGGCAAAATCCATATTACCGCTTCTGTAGCAATCAAAATATGAAGTTTCAGTGTAGTTGTTGTCACTGTCAGACCAGTGGCGTACCTTTTCAGCCTTGAAATCTGCTGCAGCTACAGCTGTACCCGTAAAGAGCCAATGAGGCACATATACACCCTTGATTTCATCAATATGTTTCTGATCCTTGAAAACCTTCGGCACCATTTTCTTAGAGGCGATAAATTTATTAA
>JAFQLV010000064.1 GCA_017396515.1 Clostridia bacterium
TAGCGGAGTGTTCGTAAGGACACTCCGCAGTTTTATTCGCCTTTCGGCGAGTTTTATTGCTTCGCAGTGATATTTGTCTTGCGACAAGTGATATTGCCTTCGGCAGTTTTCGGCGAATAAAATAACACTGAAGCCGTAAGGCTTCAATAACACTTTTGATTTATCAAAAATATCACTGCAAATTTTAATTTGCAATATCACTTAATACTCTCCGAAGAAAATATTTTCACTTTGGCATAATTACCTTCAAAGCAAATAACCCACTATGACACTTTCAAGCCGAAAGTGTCATTTTTTATATAAAAAAATCGGGAGCACTTCATTACAAAGTGTCTCCCGATAATTTTATCTGTCCTTAGCAACCTTGCCCGTTTTTCGGGTGGTATTATATTATATTGCCCATGTTATTTCAATGTAAATGACTTTGCAAAGCCGTCCAGAGGCTGAGAGTCCTTAAAGCTTCTTGCGGTGAAAATTACCTCGCTGTCATATACCTCCATATAGACACCTATGCCTGTGCCCTTGAAGGTACCCTTTGCATTGGGCTGACCGTAAGCAGGCAGGTTAAGGGAGTAAACGCCCTTTTCTGCATTGAGCGTTTCAAGTGAAGCGGAATATATTCCCGTGTGAAGATGTCCGTTTATGTAAAAGACATTCTTATACTTTGTGAGTATTGCTCTGACTGAATCGGACTGTGCACCTATATCACCGTCACCGGCACGCCACACATCAGGCAGACCGTGAGTGTTTTTAAGGGGGAAGTGGCAAATGACGAAGGCAGGCTTACCGTCCTTTGTGGCTCTTGAGAGCTCACTGTCAAGGAAGGACAGCTGTTCGGGGGAAATGTTTGCCTTGTCTGAGGGTGCATCTGAGCCCATCACAATGAAGGTGTAACCCTTAACATCATAGGAGTAATAGGGCTTTTCGATTTTCTTGCCTGTGTATTCCGACGCCTTTGCCGAAATCTGCATTGCGCCTGTTTCATAAGTGCTCCAGACATCGTGGTTGCCCATTGCCGGCAGCACTGTGGCGGAAAGCTTTGCATTTTTAACTGCGTTCCATGCAAGGTTATAGGAGGCATTGTCTCCGCCGTCGGTTATGTCACCTGTTAAGGCGATAACATCAAAGCTTTCCTTTGATGAATTGATATCATTGAAGGCTAACTCGAGCTGCTGCACGCTGACACCGTCATTTTTAATATGTGTGTCTGACAGGTACACTGCCGAAAGCTTTACTTCGCTGCTGTTTTTAAAGGCTATGCTGTTACCTGAGGGTACGGCACTGCCTGCAACGAGACCAAGGGCAACAAAAACTGACATAAACACACTGCCGATTTTTCTGAAAAGAGAGCTGAATAAAGAAATAATGTAATTCATAAATTTTCTCCGTTCGGTTGTTTTATATGAATTATAATAGTTTAATTTCGGAAAAAAGTCAAGGAAATGCAGAGTTTTGACGGATTTTGTGCTTGGTGTGCAAAATCTGTTCTCTTGCACCTTAAGGTGCATACAGAGCCGTATTCTCGTTCCGCAGAAAGCGGCACATATCGAATTTGCCAATGGCAAATATATCGAGTTTGCGTGAGCAAACATATCGAGTTGCCGTAAGGTAACATATCGACCTTGCAGAGGCTTGTTCTTTGTACCTGCTGATAAAAAAGAACCGATTTTGTTTTATAAGTCTTCCTTGTGTAAAGGGAGGCTTTGTTTTTTATGCAGGGATTGTTTATCTTTATCAGTAAGGCTGTTTTTTTTGACGATGAGGGTAATTCGTTGTAGGGACCGGCGCCTCGACGGTCCGTTAGAGATTAACATCACAGCAATGATTATCGGTGTGGCTGTTTTTTTGACGATAAGGGGAGACAGTGCAGTTAAGGTTCCGTTTTTATCAATGTCTGAGTCTGTGCTGTCCTCGCCGGACGGGCGTTACTTTCCACAGATAAGCGGAAAGTAACCAAAGCGCCCTCTTTGGTGCCGGAGGGCCGAAGGACGAAAATTACCGTCTCAGTTCGGATGAGATTTTAAGGTTATTACCCTTTTCTTCGTTATTAAGAAACATAAGGCTTCTGCTTATCGGTAATTGTTCGTATATCTGTTTTCTGCTTCGAGGGTAATTTTAGCCGAAGTGATTCATTTAAGGGTAAACTCAGCAACCTGACCGCTACTCTGAGCTGTTTTACAGAGTTTGTTCTCGTCTGGCCTTGTATAGTCCTGCTTTACCCACTCACTACCCGACAGTCGTGAGTCGCTAATGAGTATGCTTTTTGTCAGTGATACGGGGTGAGTTTTTCTCGTTTCGCCTGTGGCGGAACATATCGAATTTGCCTATGGCAAATATATCGGGTTCGCTTTAGCGGACATATCGAGTTGCCGCAAGGCAACATATCGACCTTGCAGAGAGTCAGGGTTTGTGGTTATTGATAAAA
>JAFQLV010000065.1 GCA_017396515.1 Clostridia bacterium
ATGCACCTGCACCAAGCTTGATGTGAAGGTCGAAATCAAAGCCTGAGCCGAAGATGTCCTTACCGAGAAGGCCCATTTCCTTAGCCTGATTGATAGCAATCTGAAGTCTTGCAACAGCGATGGGGTACTCTGCACGAACATAAACATAACCCTCTGTAGCACCTGTAGCATAGCCGCAGATTGTCATAGCCTCAATAAGGCAGTGGGGGTCACCCTCAAGAACTGAACGGTCCATGAATGCACCGGGGTCACCTTCGTCGGCGTTACATACTACATATTTCTGGTCAGCCTTGTTAGCTGCTGTGAAGCTCCACTTGAGGCCTGTGGGGAAACCACCGCCGCCTCTGCCGCGAAGACCTGAATCCTTGACGATCTGGATAACCTGCTCGGGAGTGAGCTCTGTAAGGCACTTGGCAAGAGCCTGATAGCCGTCATAAGCGATATACTCGTTGATGTCTTCGGGGTTGATAACACCGCAGTTGGCAAGGGCAACACGCTTTTGCTTTCTGTAGAAGGCTGTGTCGTGAAGACCTTTGATTTCAGTGGGAGTTACTGTCTCACTGTAAAGAAGACGCTTAACCATACGGCCCTTGAGAAGGTGTTCTTCAACGATTTCGGGAACATCCTCAACCTTAACCTCTGAATAGAAGCAGCCTTCGGGATAAACTATCATAATGGGGCCGAGTGCGCAAAGACCGAAGCAGCCTGTGCGGATAACCTGCACTTCGTTTTCAAGACCCTTTGCCTTGATCTCAGCTTCCATAGCCTCGATGATTTTCTGTGAATTTGAGGAGGTACAACCGGTACCGCCGCAAACAAGCACATGGGAACGATACATTTTTACTTCCTCCTTATTCTGTTACTGCGCCGATTGTGTATTCAGCAACGGGTACACCGTTGACAATGTGATCGGCAACTATTCTTGCAACCTTTTCTTCAGTGAGCTGAACATAGGTTACCTTTTCCTTACCGGGAACAAGAACCTCTGCGATGGGTTCAAAGCGGCACATACCGATGCAGCCTGTCTGAGCAACGGTTACGTTTGTAAGACCGCGCTTTGCTGTTTCTTCAACAAACTTGGCCATGATGGGTCTTGCGCCTGCTGCAATACCGCAGGTAGCCATACCTACAACAATACGTGTAACCTCTGTTGAATCGTCACGAGCTGTCAGGTTAGCCTTTGCAGCATCTCTTAATGCCATAAGTTCTTCAAGAGTTTTCATATTATTACACCTCCGTGAGTTGTTTTGTGTTTTCGTTTATGTAATCTGTAATCCACATTGCAATGCTCGGCTCGTTAAGAGGAACATCACCGAGGATTTCCTTAAGCTGTCTTGTGTCAACGGTGAACTCCCTGTCATCCAGCTTTCTTCTGTAAAGAAAATCGATGTGAAGATTCATTGTTATAAGGGAAATCATGGTGGAGGTCATATCACCTATAGGGGTGAAATCAAGGTGGTCAGTTTTAAAGTAAGCCCTGACACGCGTACCCACACCCACTTCGCTTTCTATTTCAAGGCTGCCGCCTGTCATTTCTGCCGCAAACTTGAAAAGAGGAATACCCATGCCAACTTTTCTTGTGGTACGGGTGGTGAAAAAGGGGTCACGCACACTTTCGACCTGCTCTTTGGTCATTCCCTTGCCGTTGTCATAGACACCGATTAACAAATCATTTGTTTTGCTGTTTTCGATAAGCTCGATTTCAATGAGTGAAGCCTTTGCCGAAACACTGTTCTGAGCAATGTCCAGCACATTAAGTGACAGCTCTCTCATTATTCAGCGTACTTAGCGAGAATACCCTTAATATCAGCTGCAGTGATTTTGCCGTAAACATCTTCGTTAACAGTAAGAACGGGAGCAAGACCGCAAGCACCGATACAGCGGCAGGCTGTCAGTGAATATTTACCGTCGGGGGTACATTCCTCTGCACCGATACCGAGCTGAGCTGAAAGCTCGTCAAGAAGCTCCTGAGCACCCTTAACATAACAAGCAGTACCAAGACAAACGGAGATGTCATACTTACCCTTGGGTGAAAGAGCAAACTGAGCGTAGAATGTTGCAACGCCGTAAACCTTTTCAAGGGGTACCTTCATACCGTCAGCGATTTTCTGCTGTACCTCAAAGGGGAGGTAGCCGTAGATGGACTGTGCTTCCTGCATTACATGCATAAGCATGCTCACATCGCCTGTGCATTCAGCAATAATTGCGTCAAGCTTAGCTGCCTGTTCAGGTGTGTCTGTGAACGGGATTGTGCTGATTTTCTTAAGCATTAACTTTCGTCCTCCTTTAAACGGATTTTTCCGTTAAGTTTGTAAGATGTGAGTCATCAGCGTATAAAAACTCACTATAATCCATACTCATTAACTATAGCACAAAGCGCCAAAAAAATCTACAAAAAATGCGAGATTTCCGCTGCAAAATAATGGTTTTTCACATTTCAACAAAAAACATAAATAAAATTTGAAGATATTTAACAATATAACAAGAAAAAAAGCCTCTGAAAATCCACTGAAACAGTAGGAATTAAGGGGCTTTTTTGAGTGTGGAAGGGGGGAGGGGGAGTGAGGTTTCGGCGGTGCCGAAGTGATGCTTGCCAAAGGTCAAGTTAAGTTCGCCACGAGGGCGAGTGATGTTTTTGCCTTAGGGCAAAAGTTGCGGGTCGCTTCGCTCTGTATGATTATATTGACAACTTTTGTCGAATGTGATAACATATCTTCGGGCATAAAGCTCCTTAGAGCTATCCTTAAACGGTAGGCGGCAGTCTTTTTACAAAGAGACTGTGACTCTTTGATTACATAGAAACCTGAAAAGGAATTTGTATTCAAAAGAGGTGATTGCTATGACAGAGGCAACTCTTGTTTTAGTACTCATTTTCTTAATCGTGCTTTTATTAAAGGACTGATATAAAGAAAACAACCGCCTAAGTCGACAATAAGGCGGTTGTTTTCAAAACACCAATTTATTCAGACTAGCCGTCTATCGGATAGCCCTTTGTTTTTTTACAGCTATATTATATACCACTTGGCACTTGTTGTCAAGTGGTTGTTTGTATGCGAAAACCCCGCCATAGTGGCGGGGTTCAAAAAAGGCTATTGCCTATGCATGTAACATAAAAACTCCTTATGTGTTATAGTAAAAGCGTGACCTGCCAGTTACGCAAAAATAACACATAAGGAGGACATTAGA
>JAFQLV010000066.1 GCA_017396515.1 Clostridia bacterium
CTGTTAAAGAGGAAAATATAGTCCTTGAAGCAAGACAAGGCGTTGCAGTGGAATATCTCACGGCATAACAAAAAAGAGCAGGTCAAAACCTGATCGAGACATAACTAATTATACTGTATTTAACTATGAGGAAATATAAAAAAGAAAAGTGAGTATTCACTTGTGTTATGAATACTCACTATGGTGCGAGAGACGGGACTTGAACCCGTACGAGCTGCCCCACACGCCCCTCAAACGTGCGCGTCTGCCGATTCCGCCACTCTCGCATATTAAATTTTTGCAACCGAGAAAAGCTTGTGTGCGCGTGACTCTTGCGGTGCCCAAAATTCGTTGCTTGCTAAGCGCTTCGCCGAATTTTGACCGCTACGCCATTTCGTATTCCCTGTTTCGTCCACCGGACGCTGTCATACTCAATGCTGCCGATTCCGCTACTCCCGCATACTCGCTTCACTCTCTCGAGTGCTTGTATAATATATCACTTTTGCTTTCACTTGTCAAGACTTTTTTTGAAGTTTTTTTGCAATCTTTTAAGTGAAAAAGTCCCCGGCTTTTGGTCGGGGACTGTCTTTTTAATTGTTGGGGTTGTAGGGCGGAGTTGTCTGAGTGGTTGCAACCGCTGTGCCGTTTATATCATCGGCACTTTCTGCGGTGATGACTGTTGTGACTTCAGGCTTTTTGCCTTCTTCATAAATCTTACATTCACCAAGCTTCTCGCCGTTTTTAAGGCTGTGCTTGACGGTGAGGTTATCACTCACTGTGAAAAGCTCATCGCCTATATATGTGCCTCTCAGGAAAGTTATGCCGGAATAAACATCTGTAACACTGTGGCTGAGCTTGTGCCTGAGGGAGAGGCTGTTGTTATCTGTGCTGATTATATAGCAGGCATAACCTGAAAGCTCATATTTGCCGTAAATCTGAACGGGGAGTACCATATAGCTTTCTTCGCTGTTATAAACAAATGCCTTGGGATTGTCTATAACATAGCTGTAGCAGTCGTTATATGTCAGAGTGCTTATCTCTTTTGGGTTCGCCATATCACTGACATCAAACAGTGAAACCTTAAGAGATGTGAAGTCAGCATTCTGACTGTCACCGTTATAGCCTATGCCGAGAATTATGCTTTCACTCAGGGGATGCATATAAGCGCTGTAGCCGGGGAGCTTGAGTTCGCCCTTTATTGCAGGCTTTGTCGGGTCCTCAAGGTCAATAACAAAGAGTGGGTCGGTGTTTCTGAAGGTAACCACATAAGCGGTGGTACCCATATAACGCACGCTCTTTATCTGCTCATCATTGGCAATGTTTTCTGCTTTGCCTATAATCTTCATATCGCTGTCAAGCACATAAAGTGAGCTTATATCGGCATTCTTTTTGGTACTGTAGGCTGTGGTGGCTATTCTCAGGTTGCCGTTGTACTCGTCGAGACTATACTGATTGTTAATATATCCCGGCACCTCACCCTGAGCCTTGAAGGCGATGCTTGTGCCGTTTAAGCTGAAGGCGGTGATAACAGAGTAACCGTTTATGTCGCTGCCTTTTGCCTCGCCTTTCTTCAGGTTTACATATTTATTTCCGATAACATAAAGATTGTTTTCCGAGCAATAAACCTCGCCGCCTTTGCCCAGTACGGCAAGAGAGCTGACCTCACCGTCTGCCAGGGCTGTGTCATAAGCTGTAAGGCAAATATATCTGCTTGAGTCCTCATCAATAATATAAATGCAGTCACATCTGATTTCGGCTCCTGCCGCTTCGGGTACTGAGTTAGTCTTTGCTTCTTCTTCGTCTTTGCCTGAAACAGTGTATTCAGTGAGGGTATAAAGCACACCGCCTACCATTCGTGAGCTTCTGTAAGAGCCGTCCTGCTCAACCTTTCTGAGAGTCTTAGGACTTGCCCTGTCAGTTATATCCATAACCACACTGACGGTTTTTCCGCCCATGCCGTAGCCGTAATAACCGTCAACAAAACAGCCGTAGCCGTAAGTGTTGTTGCCATAGGTGCCTATGGCAGTGAGGGTGTTTCCGCTGACATAAATTTCGTTGATGTCAAGAATGTCACCGCTGTCATTATAAAGATAGCTGTTATAAACTGCTGTCATTGTCTGAGTGTCAATAATGCGGAGCTTTCTGTTGTTGCTCAGATCATAACCCACAACATAGAGATATCTGCCGTCATTTTTGACAATGTCAGCTTCATCAACACCTTTGGTCTGGGTGTTGGTTTCACCGTACTGCTTAAGCTCTTCTCTGTTTGCGAAAGAGTTGAAGGATTCGTTCATATCTGCTGCTGAGCCTGTTGCACTTTCCGGCGCAGAGGCTGCACCCACAGTAACACCGATGTTGTCAGCCATGCTGTCGTAGTAATAGTATTTTTCGTTGTTTACATAATTCTTGGCAATTATCTTTTCAATTTCCTCACGGCTCTGAGCTCTGCGTATGCCCTCGGGAAGCTCTTCAGGCTGAATTTCGCTTTGCAGCTCGCTTTGCTGTGTTGTTGCAAGGGCATTATGCTGAATATATTCAGGCTTGTCATTCGCATCATTGAGCTTTATGTCAATGATATCACCGAAGGCAAAATTGGCTGTAAGTGCACACAGCACTGCAAGAGCAAACACTGCGGCAACAGAGCCGATTTTGTGAAGAGTGATTCTGCTTGCCTTTTCCTGCTTGGTATCCTTGAGCATAGCCACCACCTTTTCTTTACTGAGGCTTTCAGGCAGCTCGGGACATTCCTCAAACCTACCCTTGATTTCATTATATATTTCATCGTTTGTTTTCATTTTTATCACCCCTAAATCTGTAAGTATGTACGCATTTTTTCGCCTGAGCGCATAATTTTAGAGCGTACCGTTGAATCCTTAAGACCCATGATTTCACCTATTTCCTTGCTGGTGTAGCCTGAGGCGTAATAAAGGATAACTATTTCCCTTTCCTCATCGGTGAGCCTTGCAAGGGCGTGCTTGAGAATGATTTTTTCATTTTCATCTTTTTCTTCGGCAGAGAGATTAAGAAGCGAGGAATATTCAACATTTTGCATGCTTACTGCTTTTTCACGAAGAAGCTTATTACAGCAATTGTGCAATATCTTGAAAAGCCACGACTTAAAGGCTGCGGCCTTGCGCAGGTCACCTATTTTCTGAAAGGCTATAACCACACACTCGCTGACGGCATCCTCAGCCGAGGCGGAGGAGCCGAGGTAGTAATATGCAAAACGGTACATATCCTTGGCATAAATCTCATAAAGCTCGCCGAAGGCTTCGGCACTGCCGTTTTTTGCACTTTTGACCAGATTGGTAATGTCTGAGCTCATATTTTATCACATCCGTTCACCCTATAAGATGAAAATGAAAAGGGGTTTGTTGCATTCATTTTACAATAAATTTTCTTTTGTTGCAATAGTTGGTACTCTGCCGTCAATAATAGGAGTGAAAACACTATGGGAGGTTGACTATGGAAAAGAATACTAACACAAAAAAGACAAAGAAAAATGTGAAATCCGTCAGGGTGTCAGGTGAAATCAAGAGCGATGTTCAGGGCTCATATACAGGGGTGCCCGAAAACCCTTATGAAAAGCCTGTGCAGGACGCGGATGACCTTTAGGCAAATTATGAATTAGGAATTATGAATTATGAATGGGCGGGGGAGTGGCTTCAGCAGGGGAGCTATTCCCCGCCAATTTTGTAGGTGCCGGCGTCCTCGACGGTCCGATGTTTCTTGGCAGTCAGGTCAATTTAGCCGAAAGCAATTCATCGTTTTTTATGGGTAAGAATTTTGGTGTTTCACTTGATTTTTAAGGGAAATAGTGGTAGACTATTTATGCGACTACAAACATTATTTTTGCATATACCAACAGAGAAGGCATTGTTAAAAATGCGTTCTCCTAATTCGTTATCTGTTGGTATGCTGAATTGGTTTGTGTCGCAACAAATGAGAACTGCATTTTCGTGCGTCTCATTTGGGGCGCACTTTTTATATTTTAAGGAGGAAAAAACAAATGACAAAGAAAATGGTAAAAAATCTGATGTTGGTGCTGACAATGGTAGTGCTGTGCTTTGCTGTTAGTGTGACAGCGAGTGCTGGTCTTGCAGACGATATCAAATGTGCTGCCGGCAGTCATTCAACTCCCAAAGAGGAAGTTGTAACAGCTGCAACCTGTGGAACAGTTGGTGTTGCAAGGGTTTATTGCTCAAACTGTAACAAGCTTCTTGAAACAAAGGTAATTCCCGCAACAGGCGTACATACAGATATTGACAACAATGGTTTTTGTGATTATTGTGAAGTCAAATTTTTGAAGTTTGGAGAGTGTGGTGAAAATACTACATACACACTGAATCTTGAAACAGGTGAATTATTTGTCAGTGGCATAGGAACAATTAAATGTGAAGCTTTCTATAATGATGAAAGAATTCGAAGACTAACTATTGAAGAAGGAATTGTGGAAATTGGAGAAGATGCTTTTGCATCATGCGATAATCTCGAATATGTAAAAGTTGGTGGTAGTGTCAATAAAATTGGTAAATTAGCTTTTTATGATTGTGATGCATTGAGGAAGGTAATACTATATGACGGTGTAGAAGTCATAGGAAATCAAGCTTTTATTTATTGTGAGAATATGGTATCGATTTTAATGCCTGAAACTATAAAAACAATTGAATCGTCGGCTATAAAATATTGTAAAAGTTTAGAAGGTGTTTATTTTCTTGGAACAAAAGAAGAATGGGAAAGTATTGATATCTTTGAAGAGAATAATAGTTTAAGCAATGCAACGATATATTATGAACACAAACATGATTTCTATGGTGCAAAAGGAACTAATCCGACATGTGTAACTGATGGTGAAATTTGGTATGCCTGTGAATGTGGATGTGATTATATGGAGACAATCCCTGCAACAGGGCACAAAACTGCGGTTAAGAAGGGTTATTCTCCAACATGCACAAAGATTGGTAAGACGGATGGATACTATTGTTCAGTTTGCAACGAGGAATTTGTTAAACAAGAAGAAATTTTGCCCCTCGGGCACTCGGTAAGCGCAACAAAGTGGGTTATTTTTGAAGAGGCAACCTGCACAAAGGACGGTGTTATGGTCCAGCTATGCTCAATCTGTAAGGAAACAGTAAGAGAAGCAATTCCCAAACTCGGTCACAGAAATGTTGAAATCATACCCGGCACACCTGCAGACTGCACACTTTCAGGCGTTCAGGACGCTATCAAGTGTAAGGATTGTGGCCAGTGGCTTAAGGAACAGGTTGAAATACCAGCACTCGGTCACGAATGGGTAGACTCAGGTAAGTCGCTTGCTGCAACATGCACAACAGACGGCGTTGATGATTATAAGTGTTCACGTTGCCCCGAAACAAAAACAGGCACAGTTCCTGCAACAGGACATCAGAATACAGAAACAATCCCCGGCAAACCTGCAGACTGCACACTTTCAGGCGTTCAGGATGCCATCAAGTGTAAGGATTGTGGCCAGTGGCTTAAGGAACAGGTTGAAATACCAGCTTTAGGGCACGATTATTCATTTAAGATAACGGCCACATGTACAGAAAGTGGAGTATTATATTATCGGTGCAAACGCTGCGGTTATTGCATAGAAGAAGCAGCTGTGGCACTAGGTCACGATTACATAAAGGAAAAAGAACCCACCAAAGAATCCACATGTATTGGGAAGGGAATTTGGATTTATAAATGTTGCCGTTGCGGAAACATAAAAGAAGAAGATATTCCTGCCAAAGGTCACACCTACCAACTCGAGTGGCAGACAATTATAGCACCTACATGCACTGAAACAGGCGTGTCAATTAAAATATGCAAGGATTGTTTTGATATACAGACAAACACACTATCTATTATTCCTCATAGTGATGCTGATGCAGATAATAAATGCGATATGTGCTCATTTGATATGACACCGCCTCAGTCTGAAGAACCTGAAAAACCTTCAGAAAATTGCGGTTGTAGTTGTCATAAATCAGGCATAGCGAAATTTTTCTTCAATATCGGCTTATTCTTCCAGAAAATCTTCAAGAAAAATGCAGTATGCGATTGTGGAGTAGCACACTATTAATAAACCACAAAGGACAGGCGCTCAACCTGTCCTTTTCCCATATCTTCTTCTTACATAAACCAACCTTACAAGACACCCTGCACCAATAATAGCCACACAAGCAATAAAGCAAATGAGCACTCCTGCTTCACTCTCAACATAAACCATAAAGCTCTCAAACTGTGACAGATAATCTGCAACTGAAACACACAGCCTTGTGAAGCCCTCAATTATTCCCGCAATGAAGCCCGGCATAAAGCCCACACTGCACATCAGCGCACTTATTGCCGCTACAGTTATGAGAATAGGGGAGAGTGGCAGGAAAATAAGGTTTGCTATGGGTGACATAAGTGAAAAGCTGCCGAAGGAGTCTGCTAAAACGGGCACGGTGAAAACCATAATGCTGAAGCTGGTTATAAGTGAGAAAATCACTGCTTTGTGCATGCTGAAAAGGCGGTTGCTTTTAATTTTCAGCACATCACCCGAGCACGTACTGAAAGCCTCACTCAGTGGCAGGGACACAGTTATAATTGACAGTGTTGACAGCACTGAAAGCAGCAGCCCCACACTTTTGCAGGCAAAGGGGTTGAGGGTGAGAATGATTATCAGGGCAAAACCTAAGGAGTTGAGACTGTCGGCCTTTTTGCCAGTGCTGTCTGCCCTCAGGCGCATAAGGTGCATGGTGCCTGCTCTCACAACCGAGGGGCTGAAGTTGGCCAAAAACATAATGAAGGCGGTGAATAGCGAAAGCAGGCTGTTTTTCGCCTTTTTGTTTTTCAGCCTTTTCAGAATCAGACCTGCACCCATAGCTAAAATAGTAAGATGCATACCCGACACCGCCATAAGATGAGCTATGCCGATAAACCTGAAATCGTTGTAAATGCTATCGCTGAGGCTGTCTTTGTCGCCTGTCACAAGTGCCGTGAGCAACCCGGCCGTGTCACTGCTGAAATGCTCCTTAAGAGAGGTGCTGATTTTGTTTCTGAGCCTGTTACCCAGATAGCTTACAGGCTTTGTACCCTGCCGTGTTACGGTTAGATTTTCAATGCTGTTGGCACCGATATATATTTTTTCGCTTTTGAAGTAATCGACTATATCCTTTACTCCGCTGCCCACCTCATAAAGTCTGCCGTCAAAAGCTATGACATTACCTATGACGAAATCATCGAGAGATACATCTTCATATTCCGTGCTGAAGGAAAGACGCATATTGCCGCTGTATTTTCTGCCGTCAATTGATATAATTTCAGCCTTGCAGTAATATCTGTGATAGGCTATGTTATATTCGGGCTCGCTCTTCACGGCGGCAACAATCTGACCTTCACTGCCCGCTAAATCGCGTACCTTAAGAAAATCGCTCTGTGAAAAGAAAAACAGCAGTGACGAAATGCACACACTAAGACACACCGCAGGCACAAAAAGACTCCTGCGGCTCTTTTTTATTAAGAGACTCAGAGCGAAAGCACAATAGGCAATTAAGGCAAGGATAAGGGTGAAGGTGATATTGCCGATATATGTAAGCACTGTCAGCCACAAAAGAAATGTGAAGCCGACAGTGCAAAGAGGTCTTTTCATATATTACAGCAGGTCATCAAAAAGGCGGATATTAGCCTTGACTTTCTTAAGCTCGCCTGCCTGCTCTTTTTTGATAATTTCAACGATACGGTCATTTATAGGTGTGGGTACGCCGCACTTTCTGCCCCATTCACACACTACGCCGTTAATTGCATCAACCTCACAGGGCTTGCCTGCTTTAAGGTCCTGAAGCATTGAGGGCTCAATTGCACGGTGCTTTTTCATTGCAATAGGCACAAGGAAGGTGGCAAAAGCTCTTTTAAGGGGATTGGTGTAGTAGAAAAGCTTTGTGATATCCTTACCCTGCACGGGAACAAATTCAGCACCTGCGGCATGACCAACGTCTATACATTCTTTCATGCAGCGAACGGCAACCTTTTTAGCATCCTTATCCTCTGAAACATCGCCGAATCTGCCGCCGACAACAGTGCCCAGACCTGAGAAGGTTGCGTTTATGAGAAGCTTTGACCAACGTGCACCGATAAGGTTCTTTTCCTCGTGTACGGGACACATAAGCTCTAAGATTTCTTTAACCATATTGAACTGCTCGTCTGTGATACCCTCCATTTTGCCCATGTGGAAGGAGAGACTGTCAGGCTCACTTGTGAGTGTGCATACACCGGGTGATGTAAGGGCAGCGCCCCATTCAACAGTGCAGCCCATAGTGTGCTCTGCACCTACGATTTCAGCAATGCCGGGCTCGGGGATGCCGTTCTGAAGTGTGACGATAACACCCTTTTCGGTGAGATAATCCTTGAGCATAGTTACAACTTCTTTATTGAAAAGCTGCTTTGTCATAAGGAAGATAACATCATACTTCTTTGTCATTTCGTCGGGGGTGATAGCTGTTACGGGCACTGTCATATTAACGGTACCGTTAATTACTGCACCCTTTTCGTTAAGTGCTGCAACATGAGCCTTGTTACGGTTGATAAGGTCGATTTTGCCGCCGTTTTTAGTGATGTAGGCGCCTAAAACAGTACCGAGAGAGCCTGCACCGTAAATTGCACAAGAAATGTCTTTCATAGTTTACACCGTCCTGATTTTATAGTTTTATTATTAACAGAGTTAAGATAACATATTTTTAAAGTAAATGCAATGGAAAAGCAAAAAATAGCCGACAAAATAAATATGATTTATTCTATTGACAAAGATATATCTTTATGCTAAAATACAAAAGCAATCAGAAAAGCAGTTTTCGCCAAAAGCAAAAATAAAGCTTCACATCGGCAAAGCCGATACTTCACTTGCTAAAGCAAACTTAACTTTTGCCAAGCAAAAACTTCACTTTTATATGGGGGCGTAGCTCAGCTGGGAGCCCAAGGCACTCAGAAACGCACCCTACAAAAAACTTAATAAATAAATTACTCAGTATGCCCACTTTTTCACTATTCACTATTACTTA
>JAFQLV010000067.1 GCA_017396515.1 Clostridia bacterium
GATATGCCTGTCGGCACAGATGTAACAGGCAAGATGTTCGCAGCTCTTCGCAGACTCGGCTTCAATAAGGTTTTCGACACCAACTTCGGTGCTGACCTTACAATTATGGAAGAAGCAACAGAGCTTCTTTCAAGAGTCAAGAACGGCGGCGTTCTTCCCATGATCACATCCTGCTCACCCGGTTGGATCAAGTATTGTGAGCACTACTATCCCACAGAGCTTGACCACCTTTCAACCTGCAAGTCACCCATGCAGATGCAGGGCGCAATCATCAAGAGCTATTATGCAGAAAAGAACGGCATCGATCCCAAGGATATCGTTTCAGTTGCTATTATGCCCTGTACTGCCAAGAAGTTCGAGTGCGGCAGAGATGACGAAAACGGTGCAGGCTATCCTGATGTTGACTATGTTCTCACCACAAGAGAGCTCGGCAGAATGATCAACACAGCAGGCATTAACTTCCGTATGCTTCCCGATGAAGAGTGCGATGCTCCTCTCGGTCAGGGCACAGGTGCCGCAGTTATCTTCGGTGCAACCGGCGGTGTTATGGAAGCTGCCCTTCGTACAGCTGCTGAGGTTATCACAGGCAAGCCTCTTGATAAGCCCGAATTCCACGAAGTACGCGGTATGGAAGGCATTAAGGAAGCTGCTTACAAGCTTGGCGACCTTGATGTTAAGGTTGCAATCGCCAGCGGTACCAAGAATGCTAAGGTGCTTATGGATAAGGTTAAGGACGGCACAGCTGATTACACCTTTATCGAAATTATGGGTTGCCCCGGCGGTTGTATCAACGGCGGCGGTCAGCCTGTTCAGAGTGCAACAGTACGCAACTTCACAGACCTTAAGGCTCTCAGAGCTGCTGCTCTTTATAAGAATGACGAAAACCGTCCTCTTCGTAAGAGCCATGACAATGAGGATGTAAAGACAGTTTATGCTGAATTCCTTGGCGAGCCCAACAGCCACAAGGCACATGAGCTTCTTCACACTTCATATGTTGCAAGACCTATGTTCAAGAAATAATTGAATATATACTTCAAAAAGCGTTTCATCAGAAGCGCTTTTTGTTTTTTTGAAAATAACATTTAAATTGCATTGACAAAAGCCGACATAAGAGTTAATATTTAATTACAAAAAAGAAAGAAGGTTATAGTATGAAAAAGCTTATCAGTCTTATTTTATGTCTTCTTATGCTTCTTCCCATTGTCTGCATAAATGTCTCTGCAGTTGGCGTGAGCCTCTCACAGGGCAAGGACGCTCTTGTTGCTCAGTGGCACAAAGGTAACGAGCACGGCTTTGATTACAGATTTTATTCACCCGTTAAAAGTGCAGATGACACTACAAAGTACCCTATAGTTATTCTGCTTCACGGCAAATACAGCGGTTCTCACGAGGGTGAGCAGCTCACAGACACCGACTTTTTCAAGTGGTCAAGCAGTGAATTTCAGTCACGCTTTTCTGATGCGGGCGGAGCCTTTATCTTAATGCCGCGAACCCCCGGCGGCGATATCAACACATGGGATAATTCATCATATCACAGCTCTCTCAAATCGCTTATAGACACAATTGTCGCCCGCTACAGCAGCAACATAGATAAAAGCAGAATTTATCTCGGCGGCTGGAGTATGGGTGCTGCAGGTGCAATCAGTGTTGCCGCAAACCACAAAAATTTCTTTGCGGCGCTTATGGTTATGGCTCCCTTTGACAGTGTTTCACAATCTCAGGTAAACTCTCTTAAAAACACACCCATATGGCTTGTGACCTGCACTCAAGATGTAACTGCATCCTATATCACCTTTGCAGAGCCCTTCTGGACTAAGGTTAAAGACACAACAAGTGTGCCCTCATATTGCCGTATAACCACCTTTAAAAAATATGACTATTATGATGCAGGCCATCACTATGTGCACTATGCCGTTGCAAATGATATGCAAAATCAGCCCTCTGACTGCGGTATGAGCACCAAAACAGCCAAAGGCTCAGGAGTTGCCGTAAACGGTAGCTCAACTATGATAACATGGCTTTCCTCACAGCGTCTGGGTCAGGCTAAGGAGGAGGTCTGCCACTGCGACTGCCACGCAAGCAGTCTGTGGACTAAATTCATTTGGGCAATAACAAACTTCTTTAATATGATTTTCTCACCGGGCAAAAAATACTGTGCCTGCGGTGCCGCCCATTGGTAATGTGAAATATTTGTGTAACATTAATCGAAATTTGTTTACAAAAACAGCACACGGATTTAACGGCACTTTAAGCTACCTTTAAAGTTATCCCCCTATAATGTGATTGTGCGATGGGAATTGAAGTGTGTTTTTTTCCGATTTTTCACACTTCATCCCTCCTTCCCACCGCACTCCCCTCTCCTTTCAAATATGTACGAAAAGAAGCTATGCATTAGTCAGGTGCATAGCTTCTTTCCCCTTTTGGTACGCGAAAAATCTTGCGATAACATATTTTTTTGCCGCCGCCTGCATTTTTCTGCAACAAAGACCTCTCATTCATAATCTAATAAGTGAAGATTTTCAAGGAAAAGCGGTAGATATTATGAGTGAGAAAGAAATGTCGGCAAAGGCTGTGCAAAACATTTGCGGCAAGCTTTGCCTGCCACTGTTTATTATAATTATTATATGCATGCTTATTGCCGTCTTTACGGCAGAGAGCTCTCAGAGCGTTACACAGGCAGTGAATGAAAGCTTCTACACCACAGAAGAGGCATTATGCGAAACAACCGAGACCGTAGCAGCAGCTACCGAAGCTGCCATGCTGTCTGAGACGGCTTTTGCTTATGCAAAGAGGGATGATATCCCTGCACCCTATTGCGGACTTTATGAAGCCGACACCTTAAAGGCAATTCATGAAAAAGAAGCGCAGACAAAAATATACCCTGCCAGCCTTACAAAAATTCTCACAGCAATAACAGCTCTTTCTTATGTGCCCTCAGACACTGTTTTCACCGTAGGCAGTGAGCAGGAGCTTGTGCCTTCAAGGTCAAGTCTGTGTCTTATAAAAAAAGGACATAAGCTCACTCTCTATCAACTTATTTCAGGTATGCTTATTGCCTCAGGCGGTGATGCGGCCTACACAATAGCTGTTAACACTGCCCGTTTTGCTATGGGCACAGCAGATGTCAGTGATAAAGAGGCTTTATCTTATTTTGTCGGCCTTATGAATTCTATGGCTGAAACCGCAGGTGCACAAAGCTCTAACTTTATAAACCCCGACGGTTTTGACTGTGACGGGCAATACACAACCGTAAGAGACCTTGCACTTATAGGCAGCTATGCCATGCATTTTAAAGAAATAAGCGAAATAGTAGGCTGTGCCGTTAAATATGTTGTTTTCCGTTCAGGTGAAAATGTCACTTGGAAAAACTCAAATCAGCTTCTGCACAGTGACAGTCCCTATTATTATCCCAATGCTATAGGTATGAAAACAGGTACCACTGCTCTTGCAGGAAAAAGCCTTATGGCTGTTGCTGAAATTGAAGGCAAAACCTATATAGCCGTTGTTTCAGGCTGCAGCAGTGAAGAAAGCCGTTACAGCTCTGCTTTAAGTTTATTTGAAATTATTGCCCCTATATGACAAACTTTTCTCCTTTACCGTGATAGACTTCTGCTATAACATTCACAGTAAAGGAGTTTTTTTATGCTTTGCCGAAACTGCAACTATATTTTAAGCGGCACAGAAGACTTTTGTCCCCATTGCGGACAAGCCACCAAAACACAGGAAGCTGAAACAACACAGGAAAACGAGGGTATATCTCTGAACAGTGCTAATCCTCACACCGCAAATAAGGGCAGCTCCATATTTGATATTGAGCCTGTCGAAAATGAAGATGAAGCGCCGAAAAAGAGCAAAGGCAAAAACAAAGCTGCCGTCACCCTCGTGTCTATGTTGGTGTTTATCCTTATTGTTATTGCCCTTTTTACTGCGGCAGATTACTTCGACCTTGCCCCCGCAATTTCCTCATTTATTTCAAAGCAGGTAACCGCCACCGATGAAACAAAGGATACCCTGACAACTCAGGGTGAGCTCAACGGCACAGAGGGTACGCTGCCGCCCCAAATCAACTATAAGCCCATAACCTGCACCGTAACATCACAAAAGCCGCTTCCCTTGAGAAAGGGCCCCGGTGACACCTATGCACCTATAGGTACCGTGCCTTACGGCACCCGTCTGCAGATAACCGGCGGCTGCAACGAAAATGACATCTGGGTTTATGTCTATATCCCCTCTGAAGATGCTTACGGCTGGCTGTCGGCATCCTTCCTTGCCTCAGAAGCTTCACTTGAAAGCACTACCCTGCCTGAGCGTGAGGAAGAAGCTGAAAGCACCACGGCAAAGAGTACACAAAAAAACGAAGAAAGTCAGCAGACCTTATCCCAAAGCAGCTATAAGGCAAAAGTAACAGCAGAAAAGGGGCTTTATCTCAGAGTGGGACCGGGAACGGATTTTGAGGCTTTGCAGGTCATAGGCAAGGATGAGGAAATAACGGTTATAGAAATCTGCAAAAGCAACCCCCAATGGGTTTATGTGGATTTTCGCGGAGAAAAGGGCTATGTCAGCTCAAGCTATGTGAGCAAGACTTGATATTTACAGCCTCATGGCGGCACTTTACAGAGTGCCGCCTCTTATTATTTCGCACAGCTTGTGTGCCGGACTCTTATTTTTAGTTTATTTAAAGTTGCTGATATATTATCTTCCTGTACATAAGTCAATACTTTTAATTGCAATTGGTTTATTTTTAATATATAATGTATATACACCACTCACGGGAGGTAAAAATATGAGACTTTTATTAGCTGAAGACGAAAAAGATTTATCAAAGGCTCTTTGTGCCGTTTTAAAGCACAACAACTATTCAGTTGACCCTGTTTTCAACGGTCAGGATGCCCTTGATTACGGGCTCTGTGAAAATTACGATGCAATTATTCTTGATATAATGATGCCTAAAATGAACGGCCTTGAGGTGCTTGCCGAGCTGAGAAAGCAGGGCGTTGACACTCCCGTTATCATTCTTACGGCAAAAAGTGAAACCGACGATAAAATTCTCGGCCTTGACACAGGTGCCGACGACTATCTGACAAAACCCTTTTCAATGGGTGAGCTTCTTGCAAGAATAAGAGCCCTGACAAGAAGAAAATCTGAGTTTTTGCCCAACCTGCTGACAACGGGCAATCTCTCACTTAACAGAGAAACCTTTGAGCTGAGTGTAGGCGACAACTCAATACGCCTGGGCAATAAGGAATTTCAGATGATAGAGCTGCTTATGAACAGCCCCGGCAGACTCATTTCCACAGAGCAGTTTATGGAAAAAATATGGGGCTATGAAACTGAAGCGGAAATAAATGTTGTGTGGGTATATATCTCTTATCTGCGTAAAAAGCTGGCAACTCTCGGTGCAAACTTAGAGATAAAGGCTGTCAGAGGTGTGGGCTATACCCTTGAAGAGACTGCATAAAAAACAGGAAAGGAAAAGGCATCACGGTGCCCAAAGACAAACACTATGCTGAAAAAACTGCAAAGACGTTTTATGCTTATTGCACTTTTCGCTCTCGCATCACTGACAATAGTTCAGACTATAGGTGTTAATGTAATAAACATATATCAGCGTGATTCGGATATCCGCTCGGTGCTGAAAATCATAGCGGCAAATAAGGGTGTGCTGCCCAATAATTTTGACGATGAATACGATTTCGGTGCACTGCTCAACCCCTTCGGTGAATACCGTATAAACATAGAAACACCTTATTCCACCCGATATTTCGTTGTGGAAATGATGGATAATGTTATAACAAAAATTTCAACAGAGCACGCAGAGGAAGTTGACGAGAAAACTGCTTTCAGCTATGCTTCTCAGATATATAACAGTGCACCCGGCTTCGGAATGATTGATTTTTACAGATATTACTATACTGTTACATCCTCAGGGAAAGCTATGATGGTCTTTATTGATATGACAAGAGACCTTGCTCAGGTTGCAGCCTTAGCCACAATATCTGTTTTTGTTAATCTCGTTACCATTACCGCTTTGGTTATTCTTGTTTACTGGCTGTCTAAAAAAGCCATGAAGCCCGTTGCAGACAGCATTGAAAAGCAAAAGCAGTTTATCACCGATGCAAGCCACGAGCTGAAAACTCCCCTTGCAATTATTTCTGCCAATGCTGAGGTGCTTGAAATGTGCGACGGTGAAAATGAATGGCTGGCCAGCATAAAAAATCAGACCACACGAATGAATCACCTTGTTAAAAAATTAGTGGAGCTGTCAAAGCTCAACGAAATGCAGGATGAGCACAGCCGCAGCACCTTCAACATAAGTGAGGCACTGCTTGAAACTGCCGCAAACTTTGAAACAAGTGCCGCTGTTGCAAACAAGCATTTTTCATATTCAGCTGCAAATGATATACACTTCTACGGTAACGAGGCTGAAATAAGGCAGCTCATCACTATCCTTTGCGACAATGCTATAAAGTACACTGACGAATGCGGCCACATAAAGCTGAGCCTTTATAAATCGGGCAAGAGCATTATCATTGAAAGCTATAACACCTGCGAATATGTTGACCCTAACACGGTTTCCAGACTCTTTGACCGCTTCTACAGGGGCGATTCTTCAAGAGCCAGAGAGGAAAAAACAGGCGGCTACGGCATCGGCCTTTCAATAGCTCAGGCTATCGTTCACCGCCACAAGGGCAAAATCAAGGTTTCCACTACGGGTACAACGGGAATAACCTTTAAAGTAACATTATAATAGTGGCTGAGCAGATAAAACCTCTGCTCAGTCCCCTTTTTATCTTGACAAAAGAGCAAAAAAGTGATAGATTATATAGTTGTAATTATATAGTAAAAGGATTGGTGAATTAAATGTCAGGCCATTCAAAATGGAGCACCATTAAAAGAAAAAAAGAAAAGACCGACGGTGCAAGAGCAAAGGTCTTCACTAAAATAGGCAGAGAAATTTCTGTTGCAGTCCGTGACGGCGGCCCCGACCCCGCATCAAACTCAAAGCTTAAGGATGTTATTGCAAAGGCAAAGGCTAACAATGTGCCTAACGACAATATCGAAAGAATTATCAAAAAGGCAAGCGGTGAAGCAGGCGGCAACAACTACGAAGAAATCATGTATGAAGGCTACGGCCCCTCAGGCATTGCAGTTATTGTTGAAACCCTCACAGACAACCGTAACCGTACCGCAGGCGAAATGCGCCACTACTTCGATAAGAATAAGGGCAACATGGGTCAGCAGGGCTGTGTTTCCTTCATGTTCACACGCTACGGTGTTATCGTTATTGAGCAGGAGGACACAGACGAAGAAAAGCTTATGGAAGACGCCCTTGAAGCAGGTGCAGTTGACTTCCTCAGCGATGACGAAGATGTTTTCGTTATCCGCACGGAGCCTAACGATTTAGGTGCTGTACGCGACGACCTTGAGGCCAAGGGCTATAAGTTCGTTTCCGCCGAGGTTGAATATGTGCCCAACACAGAAACAGAGCTGACAAACGAAGACGACCTCAAGTGCATGGGCAAGCTTCTCGAAATGCTTGAGGATAATGACGATGTGCAGAATGTATGGCACAACCTTGCAAATGAGGAAGACCTTCCCTGATTTAATTATGAATTAGGAATTATGAATTATGAATTGAAAAGACCTGTCCGAGTGGGCAGGTCTTTTTTGTTTATCAAGAACCGTAGCTTTGGTTTACTATACATTTCACTCCATGGCTTGTGTCATCAAACCCTATAAGCATCCTACTGTGAAACGCAGGTATTTCTTCAACATTCCACTTATATTCAAAAAACTCCTCAGAAGCCTTTGCACTGCTTAAAAGGCCTTTGTTTAAGGTTTCATTTTTGAAAGCGATGTATTCATTTTCAGGCAGCTCCCAAGCTACACTTAACGAGGCTCTTAATGTAGGGTCATACTCATAGCTGTAGCTGACATTTCTTGCGCTTTCAGGAATGGTCTTCGGCATTATTTTTGTTATTTCATCATAGTTCTTTTCAAACCTGCCGTCTAAGACAAGATAATCTGCTGTGCTTTCTGTTTTCGATATAAGAGGATATAAACCCGGCTCCCAAACGGTCAGTCCAAGAGTAACGAAGGCAATATAAGCAATATATACAACAATTCCCAGAGAAGTGAACATTACCGCAAAGGCTTTCATAAGCCTTTTTCTGTAAACGGACACTATGCCGAAAAGCAAAGCCCAGAAAGGCACAGCCATAAACACAGGTACGAGCCAGCCGAAAAGTTCAAGGTTGAGTGTAGGAAACTTAAGCTGAGAACGCATTAAAATATGCACACCTACCACCAAGGTCTCCCACAGCAAGCAGACGATAAGCCAAGTGGTTATTTGTTTCTTTTTCTTCAATAGTATCACCTCTTTCAGCTTTATTATATAATGCGTCTTATTATAAAGCAATGCATCTGACTGTAACTTAAGATAATCTTAAGAAATGAAAAAACTCCCTTCGCCACAGTTAAAATCCAAATATCGGGACTTTGAATATGTATAATATAAGCATAACACAAAGGAAAGGAGTCTTATTATGGAAAATCAAACTTTAATAACTATAACCGGAATTAACAACTACTACGGCAAAAAGCCCTTTAAGGTAGGCAGTGCCGTTAAATTAGAAAAGGAGCCTGACAACAGACACGATTCAGATGCCATTGTTGTAACTCTCCCTTATATCGAGAAAATCGGTTATGTGGCAAACAGCATACACACTGTTTATGAAGGCACCCTCAGTGCAGGCAGACTTTACGATAAGTTTGAAAGCGCAGCCTATGCCGAAGTCATCGTAGTAACTCACAGCAGTGTTGTTGCAAGACTTCTACCTGACAGTGAAGTCAAAGATAAATTCTGATTTCTACTTACCCTTTCTTCATACCTTTCTACTTTCATTAAAAGCAAAAAGAGGACCGCACCCGCAGTCCTCTTTTTGTTATATGAAATTGAAATTTACTTCGCAACAATTGCCTCTGCACTCGAAGCCTTGTCTCCTCGGCAGAGTCCGGAGCAATTCATAATTCCTAATTCATAATTCATAATTACATAAGGAAGCCCTGTCCGCCGTTGATAAGCATAAACAGCGGTGCAAACACAAGTGCAACAACTGACATAAGCTTAATGAGAATGTTGATTGAGGGGCCTGCTGTGTCCTTGAAGGGGTCGCCTACAGTGTCACCCACAACGGAAGCCTTATGAGCGTCGCCACCCTTGCCGCCGTGAACGCCGCTTTCAATGAACTTCTTTGCGTTATCCCACGCACCGCCTGCGTTTGACATAAAGATTGCAAGCAGAACGCCTGTTACAAGTGAGCCTGCAAGCAGACCGCCCAGTGCACTTACACCTAAAACGCAGCCCACCAATATGGGTGTTGCCACTGCAAGAAGTCCCGGCACTATCATTTCCTTAAGAGCAGCTGTTGTTGAGATTGCAACACAGGTCTTATAATCCGGCTTTGCCTTGCCTTCAAGAATGCCGGGAATTGTCTTGAACTGTCTGCGTACCTCTTCAATCATTTCATAGGCTGCCTTGCTTACTGATTCCATAGTTAAAGCAGAGAAAACAAAGGGAAGCACACCGCCCACGAGAAGACCCACAACAACCTGATAGTTGAGAAGGTCAATGCCCTGAGTTTCAAGACCCACAGCCTGAGCATAGGAGAAGAACAGAGCAAGTGCTGTCAGTGCTGCCGAGCCGATTGCAAAGCCCTTGCCTATAGCCGCCGTTGTGTTGCCTACAGAGTCAAGCTTGTCGGTGATTTCTCTGACTGATTTATCAAGACCTGACATTTCTGCAATGCCGCCTGCGTTATCTGCAATGGGGCCGTATGCATCAACTGCAACGGTGATGCCCGTTGTTGAAAGCATACCTACTGCAGCAAGTGCAACACCGTAAATTCCTGCACCGTCGCCGCCGCTTTTGCAGCAGAAATATGAAACGAAAATGCCGACGCAGATGAGTACGATGGGCATAGCTGTTGACTTAAGACCCACTGCAATGCCTGAAATGATGTTTGTTGCAGTACCTGTTTCAGACTGAGCAGCAATCTTTTTAACTGACTTATATTTATCTGAGGTATAAACCTCTGTGAGTGTACCGATAAGTGTACCTACGGCAATGCCTGAAAGAACCGCAAAGCCGTATGCGAGAGTGCCGAACATAATGTGGCTCAGAAGCAGACCTGCAACAAGCACAACTGCCGAAGCAACATAGGTTGCAACCTTGAGTGACTTGTGAGGGTCGCTCTTTTCGTTTGCACGCACAAAGAAGGTGGAAATAATTGAGCCAAGCACACCGATAGCGGCAATGAATAAGGGATAGCTTGCACCGAGATGTGATCTGTCACTTGAGGCAAAGGCTGCAATACCCAATGAAATTGCCGAAACAATTGCACCTGAATAGCTCTCGAAAAGGTCAGCACCCATACCTGCAACATCACCTACATTATCGCCCACATTATCTGCAATAACTGCAGGGTTTCTCGGGTCATCCTCGGGGATGCCTGCTTCAACCTTACCTACAAGGTCAGCACCAACGTCTGCAGCCTTGGTGTAAATGCCGCCGCCGACACGGGCAAAAAGTGCTATTGACGATGCACCCAGACTGAAGCCGAAAAGCACATCCGAATCCCTGGTTACCGCATAAATGCCTGCTATACCGAGAATGCCCAGACCTACAACGCACATACCCATAACGGCACCGCCTGAAAAAGCAACGCTCAGAGCTGACTTCATGCCGCCCTTTGCCGCAGCCTGTGTGGTTCTGACATTTGCCTTGGTTGCAACATTCATGCCGAAATAGCCTGCAACAATTGAGAAGATTGCACCGATAATGAAGCTTGCAGCCATTCCCCATTCAATAAAACAGCCTATGGCTACAAAAAGAGCAAGCACAAAGAAAACAAGAATTTTATATTCTGCAAAAAGGAAGGCCTTTGCGCCGTCGTGAATTGCAGAGGAAATTTCCTGCATTCTCTCGTTTCCCGGGTCACGCTTCTTGATTCTCAATGCAAGAATCAGTGCAAAGAGCAAGCCTATAACACCCACCACCGGGATAAGATTAACTAAAGTATCCATTGAAAAAACTCCTTTTCCGGTAATTTACATAGCTTACTTCTCCAAAATCGCTGACTATGTTGTACCCTATATAATAAACCTTAACATTAAAATTGTCAATAACGGGACTTTTATTTTGTATAAATGTTAATTAAAATATGTGCAAAATGCCGATTTCAAGCCCCATTTTTAAAGGATTTCACCGCATTTTTTCAGCAGTCTTACCACCTCTATGTGCTGAGGACAGACCTCCTCGCACTTTCTGCAGCCTATGCACTCAGAGGCTTTGCCCTTATCCTTTGCTCTTTCTTCAAGATATAATTTATAATCCTCGCCTGCAAGCCTTTTGTTATAAGCCGTGAAATATTCGGGTATGGCAATATTCATAGGGCAGGAGGCGGTGCAATATCTGCAGGATGTGCAGGGAACGGTTTCCTCATTTTTTATAATTGCCGCCGCAGTCTTGAGAATATCCGTTTCCTTTTGAGTCAGAGGCTCAAAATCCTTCATATATCCTGTGTTATCCTTAAGCTGAGCCATATCCGACATACCGCTGAGTACGCAGATAACACCCTGAAGGCTTGCACAAAAGCGCACCGCCCACGAGGCAGGCGACCAATCGGGATGCTCCAAGGCAAAAAGCTCCTTCACCTTCTCGGGCACATCGGCAAGCTTGCCGCCCTTGACAGGCTCCATAACAATAATGTCCTTGCCGTGCTTTCTTGCAACCTCATAGCAAAGGCGTGACTGCACCTTTTCGTCTTCCCAGTCAAGATAGTTTATCTGAAGCTGAACAAATTCCATTTCAGGGTGCCTTGTGAGTATTCTGTCGAGAACCTTGGCAGAGTCGTGAAAGGAAAAGCCTAACTTTTTAATTCTGCCCTCGCTTTTCTTTTTGGCAAGGTACTCAAAAACACCTAACTTTTCAGCTCTTTCAAGATATTTTGCATTCAGTGCGTGCAGAAGATAATAGTCAAAATATTCCACACCGCACTTTTTCAGCTGATGGCGGAAAATTCTTGAGGTGTCCCCCTTTGTCACAAGCATACCCACAGGCATTTTATCTGCAAGAATAAAGGTCTGTCTTTCATGTCTGTGAACGAGAGCTTCTCTCACTGCCCTTTCACTTCTGCCGTCGTGGTACATATAAGCCGTGTCAAAATAAGTAAAGCCTTCATTTATAAAGTAATCCACCATTTCCTCGGTTTTAGTCATATCAATGCTGCTGTTTATCTTTTTCACCTTAAGAGGCAGTCTCATACAGCCGAAGCCTAATTTTTTCATAATGCAATCCTCCTTAGCTTTTTTAATTCTACACTATAATTATATCCGTTTTGTTAATTTTTGCAATATGACCGGTGATAATATGCATTTTTTCGGATATATAAAGTAAAAAATGTAATATTTATACATTATATTAATAATTTTTTCTTAATAATACTTAATCCCCCTTGACAAAAACCGCTTTTATATATTAAAATTATAGCAATAAATTTTTTAACGGAGGAAAACAATATGAAAAAAGTTCTCGCAGTATTTCTCGCTGCCCTCATGCTCTTCTCACTTGCTGCTTGCGGCGGCAACACAGACAACGACGGTGACGACAAGGCATTAATCACAAACATCGTTACAGGCACAGGCGGCAACACAGGCACATATTACGCTTTCACAACAGCTGTAGGTCAGATTCTCGGCACAGATGACTACAAGTTCACTGTTCAGTCAACAGGCGGCTCACAGGCCAACATCGAAATGATCGAAGACGGTGACGCTCAGTTCGCTATAGTTCAGAACGACGTTATGAACTATGCTTACGAGGGCACAAACGGCTTCGCTGCTCCCATCACCTGCTTCTCAGCTATCGGCTGTGTTTACGCTGAGGTTTGCCAGGTCATTGCAACAAAGGCTTCAGGCATCAAGACAATTGCAGACCTTAAGGGCAAAAATGTAGCAGTAGGCGACGCAGGCTCAGGTGTTTACTACAACGCAACTCAGATTCTTGCTGCTGCAGGTCTTGACATTGATAAGGATATCAATAAGACAGCTGCTTCCTTCGGCGATTCAGCTACTCTTCTTAAGGACGGCGCTATCGATGCAGCCTTCATCACAGCAGGCACACCCACTCCCGCTGTTTCAGACCTTGCAACCTCAACAGACATCGTTGCTGTTGACCTTGGCGAAGAAGTAATCAACAAGCTTATGGCTGATTACCCCTTCTATGCAAAGCATGAATACACAAGTGCTGACTATGACTTCATCACAGACGGTGAGGCTTCAACAGTTGCTATCATGGCAACCTTCATCGCTACAAACGATATGAGCGAAGAACAGGCTTATGAAATCACAAAGAACCTTTGGGAGAAGCAGGAAGAAATCGCTGTTTCACACGCAAAGGGTAAGGAAATGAGCAAGGAAGCAGCCGCTGCTGCAATCGGCAATGTTCCTCTTCATCCCGGTGCTGAAAAATACTACAAGGAAATCGGCGTTATCGCATAAGTTCCTTTCGCAGTTAGTTAATTAAAGTAAATAATTACTTCAAATAAATGCTGCAAATAAAACTGCAGCATTTATTTAAGTTTTTAACGGGTATTTGCCCGTAAACGATATTTCATGAAAAGGAGGAAAAACTTTGGACGAAAATAAAGTTTCTTTACAGACGGAAGACGAAGCAGTAGATGCCGATGCCATAATGGCAGAGTTTGACAGAGAAAGCAACACCCGTATTTTCACCGGTTGGAGAAAGACAGTCATTACGGCAATAATGTCGCTTTTCAGCGTTTATATGATTTCCATGGCACTCGTTTTCCAGAACGCCACAAAGTATACCAAGCTCACCACATTTCTTGCCTTTATTGTATTTATAGGATTTATCATTTTCCCCGCATACAAAAAGCAGACCAAGAAAATCAACTATGTCCCCTTTTATGATATTATTCTGTCGGTTGTGGGTGCAGGCTCCTTCCTGTACTACGCAATTTTTCAGGAGGATATCATTCTTATGTCACGCCGTATAGGCCCCCTGCAGATTGCAATTGCACTTGTTGCAATTCTGATTCTTGTTGAACTCTGCCGAAGAGCCGTAGGCTGGCCCATTATTATAGTTGCAGGCTGCTTTGTTGCATACGCTGCCTTCAATGCTATTTCAAAAAATCCCGACACGGCACTGAGAAACCTTATGTACGGTCTTTTCTATGATGTATCAAACGGTCTTTTCTCAACACCCATTTATGTGTGCACAACCTTTATAGTGCTGTTTATTATTCTCGGTGCTCTGCTTGAGAGAACAGGTATAGGCACATTCTTTGTTGACCTTGCAAACTCAATAGCAGGCTCATCAATCGGCGGCCCCGCTAAGGTTGCCGTTATCTCAAGTGCACTTGAGGGTATGTATTCAGGCTCAAGTGTTGCCAACACAGTAGGCTCAGGCTCAATTACAATCCCCATGATGAAAAAGACAGGCTATAAGCCGGAATTTGCTGCTGCTGTTGAAGCTGCCGCATCAACAGGCGGCCAGATTATGCCCCCCATTATGGGTGCTGCAGCCTTCCTTATGTCAGAAATCACTGAAACTCCCTATGCAACAATTGCAGTTACAGCTATTCTGCCTGCAGTGCTTTATTTCACAGGCATCTTTATGATGATTCACTTTGAAGCCAAGAAGTTAGGTCTTAAGGGTCTGCCCAAGGATGCTATCCCCAACTTCTTCAAGCTCATTGCAAAGAACGGCTATCTGCTTCTTCCTATTGTAGTTCTTGTTATTGCAATGAACTATTTCAGCGCAGGCCTTTCAGCTTGCTTTGCAATCCTCGGCTCACTGGTAGTTTCATTAGTACCTAAAACAATCAACAAGCAGACAGCATGGAGACTTGTTTTCCCCCTTATTCCCGTTGCAGTGCTTCTTGTTTTATGGCTTCCCTTCGGTGCCGCAAATATGAGCACGGCTATTCTCGTGGCAATGGTTACATGTGTTGCTCTCTCATTCCTGACAAAGGACACAGCAACTCTCACCCCCTCAGTTGTGGTTCAGTCACTTGAAAACGGTGCAAAAAACACTGTAGGTGTTGCAGTTGCCTGCGGTATGGCAGGTCTCATTTCAGGTGTTGTTACAATGACAGCTCTCGGTCAGCTTCTCATTAACACCCTCGTTCCCGTGGCAGAAAACAGCATGTTCCTTGCTCTGTTCCTGACAATGCTTTGCTGCATCGTTCTCGGTATGGGTGTTCCCACAACAGCCAACTATGTTATTATGGCAACTATCACGGCTCCCATCCTTATTAAAATGGGACTTCCCGTGCTTGCGGCTCATATGTTTGTTTTCTACTTCGGTATTGTGGCAGACATCACACCGCCCGTTGCCCTTGCAGCATATGCAGGCTCGGCTATTGCAAAGTCCAACCCCATGAAAACCGGTGTTACGGCAACACGACTTGCTATCACCGCCTTCATCGTTCCCTATATCTTTGCTTACAGCCCTGAGATGCTTCTTATCGATGCACAGTGGTATGATGTTGTGCTTATAGTAATCACAGCCCTTGTGGGCATATTTGCAGTTTCTGCAGGTATGGAAGGCTATATGTTCACAAAGTGCCCCTGGTGGCAGAGAGTTATACTTCTCGGCGGCGGTCTGCTTTGCATCATCCCCGGTCTTGTTACTGACCTTGCCGGTGTTGCCCTGCTTGCAAGTGTTATTGTGCTGCAGAAGCTCACCGAAAAAAAGCACCTTACTCCCCCGGCAAACCCTGAGGAAATCAAGGCGGCATAAAATTAAAAATTCAGAGGCGGTTAATCCGCCTCTTTTTATTGACTTTTCAGATGTAAAGTGCTATTATTCATTTGTATACATTATATATGCAAAGGAGAAATCAAAAATGAAAAAATCAGACATCACCCTTGCCGCAATGTGGTCAGCCGTTGTCTGCCTTGCAGTAGTTGTTATTTTTGCTGTTACAGGTAACCTCGGTGTGAGCATTTCAGGCGAAGTTAATGTTGACGGTCTTGCAGCTGCTCCCGTGGCAGGCTCTCAGCTTCCCGAGGCAACTCAGCCTACAACAGTACCCCCCACAACCCAAGCCCCCACACAGGCTCCCTCAGGTGACAGCAACGACACCACAACAGCTGCCCCCTCAGGCGATAAGAAGGATGAAGGTGCTCTCCCCACAGAGCCTGCTGAAATCCTCGCCAAATATACCGAGCTTATGAATAAGGCTAAGACTGACTCACCAGGCTTCAGCAAGGTTGAGTATCAGGCAATTCCTCCCGAGAAGGCACAGTTTGAGGGCAAGATTTTCAACACAATTCTTCCTATAGCAGGCAACTTCTTCAAGGATGAGGAAACTGCAAGGGCTAACCCTGAAATCAAACTCAAGGGCGAGCCTATGGAATGGTTCCCCATTTACAGCAACGAAAAGGGCTGTCTTCTCACAGATGCAAGCAAGATTAAGTCAGCCACCTGCACAGAGCTTCCTGACGGCAATGTTAAAATCACAATCGTTATGAACGACGAGGTTAACAGTGAGCCTCCCGGGGCAGCAGCAACCTGCGAAAGTGCTGTCGGTTCGATCTGTACCCCCATTGAAATGCAGACCGTAAGAGACACCCTTGAAAATGACGGTGCAGTTAAGTTCATCATTCGTAATGTTGACTTTGACCTTACATATTATGATTGCACAGTTGACCTTGTTTATAACCCTGCAAACGATCAGCTCGTATCTCTTGATCAGTATATGCACATCCTTATCAACATCAAGGAAGGTACCGTTGTGGGTGCATCTGCAAAGGGCACAGCAGTGCTTGATAACTATATGTATATCAACAACTTCCAGTATTAAGGCATAAAAATTCAGACGGCAGATTGGTTTCTGCCGTCTTTTTTTGGTACGCGGGGAAGCACAGCGATGTCGCAAGGTTTTGCCCGCCGAAAAAAATTTACAGCTACCTCAGGATTTCTCCTTTGGTAGCTGTTTTTTACCTCTCATCCTCAATATTGCAAATGTTCAGGTTAACCGTAAACATCTTATCCTCGCACTTGAACTCCGCAACGCCGTCGTATCTGTGGGCGACGGTTCTTATGCTTTGTGTGCCGA
>JAFQLV010000011.1 GCA_017396515.1 Clostridia bacterium
CATCTTGTTTGCAATAATAAAGGCTATATACGAACGACACGTATATAGCCTTTTGTTTATCAGAGTGTTGAACCGAAGTCGGTGACGATCGCCTGACCTGTGATCGCTCTTGATTCGTCTGAAGCGAAGAAGAGAAGGATGTTTGCAACGTCCTCAGGCATACAGATGCCGACCTTAAGGTCATTGTGCTTCATCATCTGGCCGAAAATATCCATATCCATATTCTCAGGCTTCATACCTGCTACCATAGGTGTGGCAATGTTGCCCGGGCAGACAGCGTTACAGCGCACCCCGGTGCCTGCAAAACGCATGGCTGTGTGGCGTGTAACACCGACAATAGCTGCCTTTGATGCAACATAAGCAGCGCCGCCGCAGCCCATAACACCTGCAACTGATGCAACGTTTACAATTGAGCCCTTGCCGGTCTTTGCCATTTCGGCAGTAACCTCTCTGAGCATGCACATTGTGCCCTTTGTATTTATGTCGATAACTCTGTTCATATCATCGTCTGTGAATTTATCAATTGCCTTGAGACCGCTGTCAAGCACACCTGCATTGTTGATAAGCACATCAATTCTGCCGTATTTTGCCATAACTGCCTCAACGAGTGCCTTGGCATCCTCAGCCTTTGAAATATCGCTGACTACAGGCATAACCTCGCCGCCCTGTGCTTCAATTTTTGCTGCAACCTCTTCAAGCTGAGCCTGTCTTCTTGCACTGATAATAACCTTTGCGCCTTCCTTTGCAAAGAGCTCTGCTGTTGCGGCGCCTACGCCTGAGTTGCCTCCTGTGATAATTGCAATTTTGTCCTGTAAACGTTTCATTGTGTTGTCCTCGCTTTCTTAGTAATATTTTATGTGAACGTTTAAGCCAGATTAAATTCCTGTGCACATTACAAGGTTTCTATTGCGAAATCCTCAATATCCTGCTGCAGAAGTGAAACCTTGCCGTGACCCTGCTTTATTTCGCCGTTGAATATAACGCCGTCCATTTGCTCTGCCTGCTTCATTGCACTGAAAATTATTCTTTCAAGGGCCTGTCTTACATTGCTGTTAACGGGATAAGCCTCATCCTTAAAGGTACCTGCGGCTGTTTTTCTGCTGGGCATGCCCATATAATATTCGCCGTCCTCTTTAATGAGAATCTTAATGTCACTCACTGCAAGCATAGCATCAAAAGTAAGGGTGCACTTTGCTACAAGTCTGTTTGTGGGGTTTTCAATTTTCTTAAGTCTGAATGATGTTACTAACATTTTGAGTCCTCCGTTTTTGAGTTGTGATACAAATATGTACCGAAGTGACTCAATTATAACACATTCTCACTTCTCTATTCAAGTGGAATATTAAAATTTATTAAATAATTATTACCTTAAAATAAACTTATGCAAAACAAAGAGCCGCCACGAGGCGACTCTCAATTTTTTTCAATTAATAGTGTTCAACGCCGCAATCGCAATAGGGGTTTGCACCGATAAGCTTCCAGATAAGTCTGATAAGAACATAAATAACTCTCATGAAGCCTGTCTGATGGCAAAGGCATGAGCAATCCTTGCCCATAACAACGATTGTGCCGCAGCCTGCTCTGTCGCAGATTTCGTCACCGTTATTGTCAACATGTCCCAGTGCCGGAGTTGTGATTGAGGGAAGTGTAAGAAGCTGTTCGCAAACTGCACACTTCTTTTCTTCTGTGTGGCCAACCTTTACACAGTTAGCTTCAACCTTTTCAACTGAAACATATTCCTTGTGGCCTGTTGCAGGGCGCTTAACCTGTGCCTTGAGAACTGCACCGCAGGTCTTGCCGTCAGCCGTGGGTCTCTTACATACACGGCTTTCTGTGTAGCCGTCTTCTGTGCAGGTGGGGTCCTTACCGGGAATTGTTTCAACGATATGACCGAGTGCTTCGCCTGTTTCAAACACTACCTCAACCTCTGAAGCCTCACCGCTTGCACCGCAGGCACAGCTCTTGTAATAGATAGGCTTAGTTGAGCAGGTTGCTGCAACTGCAAGGTATTTGTCTTCAACAACTTCAAGCTCATATTTGTGAGGAAGAAGCTCGCCTGCTTCGAAGAATTTATCGGTTGCTGTTTCATCTGTAGCTGCACTCTTGTCGCAAGTAGCACAGTCATACCAATAAGTAGCCTTGGCAACACAGGTTGCGTCGCTCTTCTTATGTGTATCTTCAACAATTTCTTCTGAATAGTCGTGAGGAGCTTCAACGCCGTATTCAAAAGTTTCTGTGCCCTTTGCACCACAATTTACACAGCTCTTGAAGTATGTAGCCTTTGCAGTGCAGGTTGCCTGTGTTGCGAGATACTTATCTTCAGCAACTTCTTTAGTATAGCTATGACCTATAGCTGTTGTGGGTTCACCTGTCCATGTGTTTCCGCACTCACAAACATAAGTTGTGTAACCATCCTCGTCACATGTAGGTGCTGTTACTGTGCTGCTCTTTACAGCACAATCAGTGTGCTGTTTGTGTTCTGCGTTATTTGCACAAACAACATAATGCTTGTTATTTGCATCCTTGTGAAGCTCTGTTCCCCAACTATGAGCACCTTCAACAACTTCGAGTGTCTCTGTTTTTGTTGTACCGCAACCGTCTACTGTGCAAGTATAAAGCTTAACACCTGTTGCTGAGCAAGTAGGAACTACCGTTACTTCGCCTTCGTTCCATGTGTGCTTAACATCACCGTACTCAGCATCACAAACCTCACAGATTGCTTTTGTTGTGCAGTTTGCTGTGCCACCTGTGCAAGGCTCTGTAACTGTTGCCGGTGCTGCTATTTCAGGGTTACAGGTTGTGCAGGTCTTTGTGTGTGTGTCAGCATTTGCATCCTTTACAAAGTCGCCGTATACATGCTGACGCTTTTCTATAGTCTCTATGATATCTATAGGATTTTCACAATCTTCACAATAAGCATAGCTGTAGTGGCCTTCCTGCTGACAGGTTGCTTCCTTTTCTTCAACCCATTTGTAAGCAGTGTGATTAGTTGTGCTGAAGTCGCCGTAGGTCTGACCGCAAAGGTCGCAGTCAGCTTTTTCTTGACAGGTTGCATAGCCACCTACGCAAGGAGCAGTAATATCTGTTTCACCGCAATAATCACATTCTTCAATAATATGAGTTCCGTTTTCAGCAGGAGTTGCAATACCACAGTGGCCTTTAACTCTGTCAACGGCACCTGAAGTATATGTATTATCTTCATCATATGAGCCTTCGCCACACCATGAGCATGAATAATAATACTTAGCTCTTTCAACACATGTTGCAGCTGATGCGAGATGCTTATCGTCTCTTACCGAAAAATCGTGATTATTATAATCATAATCACCGAATTCTCTATCGCAGGCATAGCAATAAGCACGCTCTGAGCAGGTTGCTTCGGAGCCTGAGCAGTCAACAAGGCCCTCGATCTGATTGCCTTCATCATCTATGTAGCCGTATACGAGATTACATTCAATACACCAATATGCGTGTTTTCCTTCAACTCTGTCAAAAACTTCACCGCAGAAATTATGCTCACAACTGTCCGCTGCAAAAACGCCGAAGGGTACAACAGTCATAACCATAAGCACTGTCAGAATAATTGACATTACTTTTTTGAAATTACTTTTCATTCTTCTGTCCTCCGTTATAAAAATTTTGAGACAGGTTAAATATACCACTTTGAGCTTATTAAGTCAATAGAGAAAAACGCTTATTGGTTATTTTGACGGATAAAAAAAGTGAAAAACCTGCCACTTGAAAACAAAGTGTAAATAAGCACTTCACAAAAAAATCACACAGCCTTTCCCTTGTTAAAAACTCTGCGGAAAAGCTGTGTAAAATGTGGAAAATTATTCGGCTTTATAATCAAGCTTAAACTGCTCGCCGCAGCCGTAATTCTCGTAAACATAGTCGATATCCTTATCGCCTCTGCCTGAAAGTGACACGAGAATTGAGCCTGAGGGATGCTCCTTGGCATATCTTATTGCATAAGCAACAGCATGAGAGCTTTCAATTGCAGGGATTATGCCCTCATATCTTGAAAGCAGGAAGAAGGCCTCCATAGCTTCCTCATCGCTTACTGTTTCATAGTGTACCCTGCCGCTGTCACGAAGGAAGGCGTGCTCGGGGCCTACGCCGGGATAGTCAAGACCGCTGGCAATTGAATAAACGGGAAGGGGCTCGCCCTTTTCATCCTGAAGCAGATAGCTTTCAAAGCCGTGAAGTCTGCCCTTTGTGCCGTGTGCCATTGTTGCGGCATGGTCGCCAACATTGTGACCTCTGCCCAGAGGTTCAATGCCGTAAATTTCAACGGGGTCTGCAAGGAAGGGGGTGAACATACCTATTGAGTTTGAGCCGCCGCCCACACAGGCACATACTGCATCAGGCATAATACCTGTCATTTCAAGGAACTGCTCTCTTGCTTCAATGCCGATAACAGCCTGAAAATCTCTTACCATTTTGGGGAAGGGATGAGGTCCCAGGGCTGAACCGATGCAATAAATAGCATGGTCATATTCCTTAAGATATGCCTCAAAAGCGGCATCAACAGCCTCTTTGAGAGTCTTGAGCCCGTGAGTAACTGGAACAACGTTTGCACCGAGCATTTTCATGCTTATTACATTAGGGTGCTGCTTTGCAATGTCAACCTCACCCATATATACATCACATTCCATACCGAAATAGGCGGCCGCAGTTGCTATTGCCACACCGTGCTGACCCGCGCCCGTTTCAGCAATGAGCTTTTTCTTGCCCATATATTTTGCAAGAAGTCCCTCACCCATGCAGTGGTTGAGCTTATGTGCACCTGTATGATTGAGATCCTCTCTCTTGAGATAAATCTGACAGTTGCCAAAAAGCTTGGAAAGTCTTTCACAGTGATAAACGGGAGTAGGTCTGCCCTGAAACTCCTTTCTTATTCTGCGAAGCTCATTGATAAACTGAGCTGAATGGCATATTGCCTCATAGGCATCGTCAGCCTCTTTAAATGCAGGCACTAATTCGGGCGGAAGGAATGCTCCGCCGAACTCACCGAAATAGCCGTCCTTTGTGGGGTATTCTTTTAAATAGTTGTCAAAATCTCTATACTTGTTCATTTTTTTAGCTCCTTTATATAATCTGATTTTCAAAATTAAAGTTCTTTCATCTTACGCCATCGAAAACCCGAAAAATACATAAACAACACTTCTTTCAAAAAAATATACCTGCCCCAAAAAGGAACAGGTAAATAAATCAACTGTAAGCCACCTTAATGGTTATCACGCACCAGCATGCGCTCTCATCATAACGGTTAGAGTTTCCGTCGGTGCCTACTCAAAGCTTTTCGGACCGCCCTCACGAGTCCATTCACATACTGCTTCACTGCCGCCTTCCACCGTCACGGCTCTCTGTAAGCTTCGCACATAGGCTACTACTCTCGTTCATCGGTTTCATATTTTATTATGGTGATATTTTAAAGCATAAAAGCTGTTTTGTCAATAGAAAAAATCAAAAAATTCAATACAGACAGGCTTATACAGCCGTGACAGCTTCCTTTTCCTGTGCGTTTGATGCAGATACCTTCTTTTCTTTGCGATAAAGCACCGCAAGAAGTATAACCGCACCTATAATGCTTGTCAGGAAAGCACAGAGCATATCAACACAGGTGTCAAACACCGCCCACTGATTTTCATTCTGTGCCCCGAAACCGAAAATCGCCTGAAACCAAGGATCTCTGTCAGGGTCGATATTATATCCCTGATTGCATGACTCAGGCCAGTAATAATCCACAAAGAACTCGAAGAGCTCCCAGACAACAATAGCTATATTTGAAAAGCCGAAGGCCGTGAAGGTACGAAGCAGAGGCGACATTTTGTCCTCAGGTCGGGCAAACATTGCAATAAGCTCATTGCCGATAAAAACACACAGCAGACCTGTGAGCAGGTGCATAATCTTATCCCAGCTCATCACATCGTGGATATAGTTCAGTCCGTGGCCGCAGAAGGAAGCGAAGAAAATCAGCACATTGAGATAGGTCTGGCTTCTGAAAGGAAGCTTGCAGACCACCCTTTTGGGGATGAGTATGAGCCTGACAAGAGTTACCGTAAAGGTGGCAAGCAAATTCAGCCCCAGCTGCAGCACTGTCATACTGAAGTCCGGTCCAAGCTCCTTATATTTAATAATAAGAGCTGCCACCATCATAATTCTCAGCAGCCACCATGAGGCATATTCTGTTTTCCCCACAGAGTCCTTCAGACAGGCAAATTCCGCTGAAAAGAAAGCTTTAATTTTATTCATAACGATTTCCTCTTATTTTTTAGTTTTGTTGAGGGTATCATAGCACATCTTCAACAAAAAATAAATAAAAAAGACAAAACTGTAATTTATTCTTAAGGTGTTTTAATCATTCCGATATAAAATCTAAAGATAATCGTAATAATTGAGATTTTTATTGCTAAAAAGAGAATTTTGTGATAGCATAAACACATCAGCATAAAGGAGTGAACACGATGGTCATCTATTTCAGCGGTACGGGAAACAGCACCTTCTGTGCAGAGAAAACAGCTTTTTCCCTTCAGGACGAGCTTGTGAATGCAGGCGAATATATCAAGAAAAACAAAGAAGGCTCCTTCGCTTCTGAGAAGCCATGGGTCTTCGTCTGCCCTACTTACGCCTGGCGCATACCCCATATTTTTGCCGACTTCATCAGAAAAAGCACCTTCAGCGGTGCAAAGGACGCCTATTTTATAATGACCTGCGGTGACGATACAGGCAGCGCAGGCACCTATAACAGACAGCTGTGCGAGGATATGCACTTAAATTATATGGGTACTCTCAGTGTTGTTATGCCTGAAAACTACCTTGCTATGTTCAGCGTACCCGGCGAGGAGGAAAGCAGGCGCATTATAGCTGAGGCTCTGCCGGTGCCGGAAAAAGGTGCAGCCGCAATTATGTCGGGCAAGGCTTTTGCAGACGGCAAGGCTACCCTTATAGATAAAATAAAAAGCGGAATTGTCAACACCGTCTTTTATGCCCTGTTTGTCAATGCAAAAAAGTTTTATGTAAAGGAAAGCTGTATATCCTGCGGCAAATGTGAGGCACTGTGCCCCACAAACTGCATCACTCTTAAAGAGGGTAAGCCACGGTGGGGTGAGGGCTGCACCCACTGTATGGCATGCATATGCCGTTGTCCCGCAGAGGCTATAGAGTACGGCAAAAAAAGTGTTGGCCAAAGGCGCTATCAGTGCCCGCAAGATTGACAGAAAGCAGCTTTTTATGATATAATTCCAAAAGCTAAAGAAAAAGGAGCAATAAAAATGAAAAAGAAATTAACTATGAAGCAGATATTTATTCCCGTTGCAATTGTTGTTATAATTCTTGCAATTGTTGCAGTTGTTTTAAGCAAGACAGGCGACACAAGCGGCAGCGAGCTTGGCTATCACACCCATGCCAACGGCGAAACCCACTATGATTCCACCACCACAACTCAGGAATATCACACCCATGCTGACGGACAGACACATTACGGTGAGCACTGATAATACTAATGAATATTGAATAGTGAATAATTGCGGTCGCGTCATAGTTTGATGTGACCGCACATTGTTTGCCGCAAAACAAGTGTTGACAAAGAGGTCGGGTTTGCTATATTATAACCATAGGGTGAAGAGTATAATCCGAACCCTAAAGGAGTGTGACAGTATGAAACTATATATAAAACAAAAGTTTTTTTCATGGAACGATAAATTCACCGTCAAGGATGAATACGGCAAAGACAGATATACCGTTGAGGGAGAAATCTTTTCCTTCGGCAAAAAGCTTCATGTCTATGATATGGCAGGAAATGAGGTTGCCTTCATTCAGCAGAAGGTCTTCAGCTTTCTGCCCAGATATTATGTTTTTGTGGGCGACACACAGATTGCAGAAATTGTCAGAAAAATGACCTTCTTCTTCCCGAAATATTATGTTGAGGGGCTTGACTGGCAGGTAGACGGCGATTTCACCGCCCATGCCTATGAGATAAGCAAAAACGGCTCACCCATTGTTGTTATTCAGAAGGAATGGATGTCATGGGGCGACTGCTATGAGCTTGACATTGCCGGAAACGCAGACGAAATAGCAGCTCTTGCCACTGTGCTTGCTATTGACTGTGCAACAGAAAGCAACGGTGGCGGCATAAGCATTTCCTTCGGAGGAAACGGCTAAAAAGGCAGAACGCCTTTTTGAATGCAAAATGCAAAGTGCAAAATGCAAAATTGCGGTCGCGATTTCACCGCCCACTAACCTCAAGCCTCTTTCCGCGAAGATGAAGCTCAAAAGAGGCTAATCTCATCAATCTTAAAACAAACGGCAGGTCACTTCCAATTTAGAAGTGACCTGCCTTGTTTATATTTTGCCTTCCCCTTTCAAAGGGGAAGGGGGCCCGCTTGCGGTGGATGAGGATTATAATCTTGAGACTCCCCATCTCATCCCAACTCCCTTTGCGGGAGAAACTTGTTTATTGGCACAAATGTGCCCGCGACCGCAATTTTGCATTTAATTAAGCGTATTTAATCATTCTGTAAAGCTCAATAACTATTGTCCAGAGTCTTGTGCTCTCAAGAGCAAAAAGGATTTTGTCAAGAAGTGCACAAAGAGTCTTTTCCTCTTCATAGGTCAGCTTTTCACTGCCGTCGTCAATAACAAGAGCCTGTGAAATGCAGACACCGCCTTCACCGAAAAGCTCTGCTCTTACATACTGAAAGTCCTCTGCGCCCTCAATTGTGTCAAGGTCAAGGGTAACTGCATCGGCACCGATTTCGCTCTCGGCAATAACCTTGCCGTTTGCAATCCACTGAATTGAGGAAGCGTTCTCGGCTGATACCGTTATCTTGTGACCCTCGGTTGTGAGTCTTGTGAACATAGGATATGCAAGTCCCTGATTTCTGACATTTATTTCTTCTGCAGGTCCGATAATATCATTTGCAGCAAGATTTCTTGTCACCATAAACAGTGCACCTGTCTGCATAGTTTCTTTAATGTGCTCAACATCGTTTTCTTCCATCATGAATACACTGAAGGATGTGTCAACGGTTTCTCTTACATGAGCATCCGTGTTGCTGAAGCCTATTACATTCTTACCGTAGGGAAGAGTGTACATAAGAAGGTTATCCCAGAGAATACGGTCATAGGGTGTGGTTGAGTTTGTTTCGTTGAATACCTCTATACCCAGACATGTGGGGTACTTGAGAAGAAGCTCACCGAAAAACTCAATATTTTCGGGATCGCTTACCGTTGTGATATCCTTGTTGCTTTCGAGCCAGTCACCGGGGTGGTTGATATGTGACAGACCGCCGTTTTTTTCAATATATGCTATTGCCTGCTCAAAGCCGTTTTCTGTACCGCCGAAGCCGTTGCCCTTATCATAAGGCAGGAAGTAGCCGTTGACATGAGCCTTTGTAAGGGTTAGGTTGTTAAGCTCATTTGCACCTGTAACGCAAACCATTTTCTTGTTTCTTACAGTGCCGTCATAAAGAGGATAAGAGCCTGTTGTGATGCCTTCAAATTCCTCGTCTGTGAGAGGACGCACGCTGTTGCCCAGAAGCTTCTGATATGAATAGAGAAGCTGCTCGTCAGGCACTACATTCCAGGGTGTGCCGGTAACGCCGTGGTCAGCATTGGCAAGGAAGTCATAATCCTGCTCATAATATTCCTTAACCATTGTGGGCAGATCTTCGTCAGCATCGCTGTAGGTTGTGTGTGAATGAATTGTGCCCTTGTATGCACCCCATGCATTTTCACCTGACCAGATAACATCGGCATAGGGTGAAACTATGGTGTAATCCTTTTCATCTTCAGCTGAAGCAACGAGAGTGAAGAATGAAAATGTAAGCATCAGACAAAGAACAAGGCTGATGAGTTTTTTTGATTTTTTCATGATTTTTCCTCCAAAACTAAAAGGCTTAATTTTACCATTTATTTTCAACATATTCACAGAAGGCGGGCAAATCCCTGATTTCAAGCTTTGTGCCGTCATCAAGAGTTACATCACCGCTCCATATGCCGTGAACCTGATGGGTGTGCATTCTTGCTATACCCACATTCATATCCGAGTGATGGTCATAGGTGGGCTTCATTGTCAGGTTAAATCTGCCGTCCTCAGAGATGAATTTCCAGTCGTTCATATACTTATCGGGCTTCGGGAAAACCTCAACATCAACAGCGCCGAACTTGTGAGCCTTTCCGTCATAGAAAAGTGCTGTTTCCGTTGCGTTGCTCTCGTCGCCTATTGCCCATGTGATTTCAAAGCCGAAAAGGTGCTTTTCGCCATTTTCATCTGTTATGAACTGTGAGCCGTTGCCCCAATACCATACCATTTTATGGGGAGTGTTTACTCTGCCCCAGTCAAGAGTACCGAAGGCATTCTCTTTTGAGAAGGTGTAAACATCGTCACCGAACTTAAAGGTACCCTCACAGGGCATACAGTTCTGCTTTGTTGTCATAAAGTACTTCTTGTCATCACCGGGGAAGGGAAGCACTGTTGTGATATTTTCAAGACCCGGCATTATATCCATATTGAAGTCACATTCAACAATTTTGCCCTTAAGAGGCATTCTGAACCAGAGTCTTCTTGAGGTTTCCTTTGTGTCGAAATCAAATTCCGCCTTGCCTATCTTATCCTTATAGCGGTTGGGCACATCTCCCTTTGGTGGCGGAACATGCTTTTTGCCGCCAAGGAAAAGCTGAGTCGCGTCCGCAATAACCTTGCCTGCCTTAATATCAACAAGCTTTGCGGCAACATAACCGCCGATGCCGATATTTGCAAAGCTGAGCTGCACCATATATCTGTCATCAGCCACCTGATAGAAATCCCACTCTTTTTTGCTCATGGGACTGCCGGGCTTGACATAATCTCTATTATATTCAAAAACATTGTGTCTTGCCCAGCCCTTGGCAAGCAGTGTGCCGTCGGGAGCTAACAGGGGTGTGCTTTCGGTGTACTCGGTCTGCTTTGACTTTTCCTTCCAATCCTTAAAGGGTACATAGGTTCTTGGTGTTTCCATATTCATTTCTCCTTTTGTAAATTTCTTCCTCTTAATTGTAAAACTTTTTCATCTTAAATGCAACTCTTTTGAGAAATTTTATTTGCCAAAAGACAGATTTCAGGTGCAAGCATTGCACTATTCCGGCAAAAAAAGAGCTGTTCAATTTCACTGACAGCTCTTTTTTATATTCAGCTCAGCTTTCCGTTAAGCCTTCTGCTCGTTCTTCTGACACAGAGATAAACTGTTATCCACACAGCAAAATATACTGCAACGAATATGGCTGTAAAAACAACAAGCACTCCGGGCACAAAAGGTATCCACGAGTTAGAAACATAGCATAAAGCGTATGCCGCATACAGCACGGTGAAGTGACAGAGAAGTGATTTAGGCACGCTCCAATGCTCAATCTGATTAAACACACTTGCCCCTGCATGAACAAAAGCAAGCAAATAAGTTGATAAAATGCCCGTAAATGCTTCGCCGCCGCTGAGGCTGAAATCCTGCACCGTTTGAGAGAGCACAAGATATATTACAGCCAAAACAATGGGACCAAGCCCCGAAAACATCATTCCTCTTAAAAGAAACTCTTTAAAATATTTTTTCATAATCATATACCAAACCTTTCCTTAACATTTTTTATCTGCCTTCTTGACACATAATCAGTATATCCGTTTTTGAATATGACCTTAAGCGTGCCCGAAACAGACACATCAAAACTTTTTATACTGTTAATATTGCCTATGCAGGACTGATTGATTTTAACAAAATTATTGCCCAGCTTTTCTTCAATCTGATAGAGTCTTTCTTTCAGCAAAAGCTTTTCATTTTCAGTAAGGGCATAAACCTTACCACCGCATGAAACAAAACAGTACACTTCATCGGCGCTTATTTTTCTCACACAGCCGTCACCATAAGCAACAAAGTTTTTTTCACATCTTTCAACCAAGCTTTCTATGCTTTTTACAAGCTCACTTCTTTCATGAGCAAAAACCAACACTTCCTCTGCTCTGTTTTTGTCTATTACAATTTTCAATTCCATGGAATCCCTCCTTGCAAATTTATATTAAGCCTAAATAAAAAACAAATCAACCCTTTTTAAGTCTTTGGCTTTTTTAAAGGTGTATTCGGTTTTTAACTTCTCATTTATTGACTTTATCTCATTGGGGTTATATAATGAAAGCATAATAAAATCAAAGGAGTTTACTATGAAGAATTTTTCACAGCGTTTTAAAATTGACTGCTCACCCGTAGCTCACGAGAGCAGCGTTATCGTCAGAAAAAATGTACGCTTTACGGTTCTGACTCCCTGTCTTCTCAGAGTTGAGGTTCAGTCCAAAGGCAAGTTCTGCGATGAGCCTACACAGAGTGTCTGGTTCCGAGATTTTGACAAGCCCGCATTTGAAGTTAAGGACGGCAAGGGCACCGTTGAAATCAAAACAACAAAGGCTAACTTCCTTTATTCTCTCACTTCTAAGAAGATGCTTCGTATCACCCTTCGTGACGGCAGAGAGGTAACAGACTATAAATCAGGCAATCTTAAGGGTACCTGCCGCACACTTGATATCACTGCAGGCATTATCACTCTCGGCGACGGTGTGTGCTCGCGTGGCGGTGTTGCACTTCTTGACGACAGCGACACTCTTGTGCTGAAAGCTGACGGCACAATTCTACCCAGAGAAAACAAGGAAAGCGACATCTACTACTTCGCTTACGGCAACAACTACATAGGCGCCACAACAGACCTTTATAAGCTCACAGGCAAGGTGCCTCTTATTCCCAGATATGCCCTTTCAAACTGGTGGAGCAGATATAAGGCTTACACTCAGGAAGAATACCTCACCCTTATGGATAAATTCAAGGATGCCGAAATTCCCATCACCGTTGCCACCGTTGATATGGATTGGCACTGGGTTGATATCAAGTCAAAATTCGGCAAGGACAGCCACAAGCCCTCCATACACAAAAACTTTATGGAATATGTTTATGATGTGTGGTCAACAGGCTGGACAGGCTACAGCTTCAACACAGACCTTTTCCCCGACCCTGATGCATTCCTCAAAAAGCTCAAGGAGGATAACTACCATGTAACCTTCAACATTCACCCCTCAATGGGTGTTCGTTGGTTTGAGGACCAGTATGAGGATATGTGCAAGGCTATGGGTATGGACCCGAAAAAGAAGGAAGCCGTCAAGTTTGACATTACGGATAAAAAGTTCACCGAAAATTACTTCGACATCCTTCATCATCCCTTTGAAAAGAAGGGTGTTGACTTCTGGTGGATTGACTGGCAGCAGGGCACACATACAAACGTACCCGGCCTCGACCCCCTGTGGGCACTGAACCACTACCACTTCCTTGACAACGCAAAGGATAATCACAGACCTCTTATACTTTCCCGCTTCTGCGGTGCAGGCTCACAGCGCTATCCCCTCGGCTTCAGCGGTGACACAACCCAGACATGGAAAAGCCTCGACTTCCAGCCTGCCTTCACTGCAACTGCTTCCAATGTGGCGTACCCCTGGTGGAGCCACGATATAGGCGGTCACTGCATGGGCAAAAAAGACGATGAGCTTTATGTGCGTTGGGTACAGCTTGGTGTTTACAGCCCCGTTATGCGTCTTCACTCAACCAACAATGAGTTTGCAGGCAAGGAGCCATGGAACTACAGCTCACCCATTGAGAAGATTGCAACAGACGCACTGCGTTTAAGACACAAGCTTCTGCCTTACATCTACACAATGAACTACCGCACACATATGGACTGCAGAGCTATCTGTGAGCCTATGTATTACGCTTACCCCGAGGATGAAAATGCCTATAACTGCAAGAACGAATTCTTCTTCGGCACTGAGCTTATTGTTGCCCCCATCACTGAGCATACAAGCCTTGACACAAATCTTGCAGGCGTTAATGTGTGGCTTCCCAAGGGAAGATACACGGATATTTTCACCGGCAGAATTTACTCAGGCAATAAGTTCGTCAAGATGTACCGTGATGTTGATAAGATTCCCGTACTCGCTAAAGAGGGTGCAATTATCCCCATGAGCGAAAATGACAGAACAAACGATTGCTCCAACCCGGTAACACTGGAGGTACTCGTTTACAGAGGCAACAACACCTTCACCCTTTATGAGGATGACGGCGAAACCCTTTCATATCAGCAGGGTGAATATCTCAAGACAGATTTCACCGTCAAGCAGTACGGCGATAAGGTGCTTTTCGACATAAGCAAAAAAGAAGGTACCGCAGATGTGGTACCCTCAAAGAGAAACTATGTGCTTAAATTCGGTGATATTGTTTCAGCAGATGTAGCTGTTACCGTTGACGGCAAAAAGGCTGCCGCGGCTGTAAAGAAGTGCGGCAAGACCCTTGAGGTTACCGTTACCGCAAAGCCTGACAGCACAGTGGAAATCACCTTGGAAAACTGCACCTATCTTCAGAACGAAAACAGGAAGGTTGCCCTGACAAATGTTATTTCAAAATTCCAGATGTCAACAGACTATAAGGGCATGGTCTTCGGCTCCTTCATCAAGGGGGAAAAGGATATCCCCTCGAATATTTCTGATAATTTCTCAGGACCTATCAAGGAAATTCTTGCACTTGACTAAAAAAAGACTCAAGAGGTACACAGATGTATATTTCTTTCAAAAACAACAGCACAAGCAATAAAGTATTTCTTTCTGTCGGCAATCAAAAGTATGTCATAAACCCCGGGGAAACTACAGAAGTGTTCTGTCAAGGGGAGCCTATTCAATTTACTGCACAAACCGCTATTTTTGAGAAACTCATTGACGGAATAAACGAAATAGGCATCGAAACAAAAAACGAAAGTCTGAAAGATAGAATCCTTTTTAAGCTGACTAAGAAATTTGCTAAGAAAATACCCGAGGTAGTGCTTGACACATCTGTCGAATACGAATTAAGCAACTTCAGAAATCAAAATGTTACTGTTAATTTAACCGAAGGTGGTTATTCTGTTTGTGACGGAGAAATAGCTGGCTTCCTGGATTTGTTGCCTGTAGAAATTATATTTTCCCGCGCAGAGACCGAAGACGGTCAGATAAGGGTTGTTGACGCAACTGCAACCAATCGCAAAAAGTTTATCAGACTTATGCGGAACATTCTCCTTTTTTATCATTGGGGACTTTTCTTCCTTGACCTGTTTTACTTTATTCCTGAATACACCCTGATTAAATATTTTTCATCACACTTTTATATCAAAAAATTATTTACAGGTCTTTACAGCAAACCTGCAGATGAAAGAAGAAATCTTCTATCCGAAAAAGAGCTCATCTACGAAGAAGACAATAATAACACAAAGCGAAAGAACAAAGGCTGCCTGAGCAGCATTTTAAAAGTTTTTATTGTTCTTTTAATATTAGGAGGTGTTTGCTTTTGGGCAATGACTTCCGAGCCGGACACAATAATTTCCGAAGATTTTCAGTCAGTGGTATGCTTTGATGAAGTGTTTGTGAAAATTGAGGGAGGTTTACCTGAAGATTCAGAAAAAGTGTTTTTAGGTGATTATACAGCATACTATCCTTTGCCTGACGGTGAGTATGATATGGATAATTACTATTGTTACATATATGAAGATTCCGCAGGTTCACGATATATGTGGCTCAAGGACGGTTGCAGTAAAGCAGAAAACGTTGACAAAGAGTATTCTGATTATGAATCGCCACTTGTTTATAAATCGACAGGTCAACCAGAATAAACAAAAAAATAAACTTATCCCTCTGCTTTTTTTGCAGAGGGATTTTTCTGCCCGGTTGAAATCTTTACAGATTTATTTTATAATTGTTGTAACGTTTTGTTTCTTATTTTATCTAATGGAAGAAGGGTGGTGATTTTGTGTCCGACTTTGAAAAGCTTTTTTCTGAAAATCAGGACTTCATATATAAATATCTGCTGAAGCTCTGTAAAAATTCAGATCTTGCGCAAGAGCTGACACAGGAAACCTTCTTTCGTGCCTATATCAACATTTCAAGACTGAAAGATGAAAGCAAAGCTTCCTGTTGGCTGTGTCAGATTGCTAAAAACACCTACTTTGCCTATTATAACGGGCAGAAAAAGACTGCTCCCTTATCGGAAAATGAAGCTGACCCCTTCACTGTTACCCCCGAAGAAGCCTTTATCAACAAAGAGCTGACTTCACAGGCTATGGACTGTCTTCACCGTCTCAATGAGCCTTATAAAGAGGTTTTTATGCTATGTGTGTTCGGTCAGATTTCGCTTAGGGTGAAGAGTATAATCCGAACCCGCCCAAAAGCGTGAATTTTCGCGGCTTTTCGGTGTTTCGGATTTGAAAGGCGGCAGCCTGTCGGCATCCTCAACACACAAAAATCCATCAAAAATTCGCACTTTTGGGTCATC
>JAFQLV010000012.1 GCA_017396515.1 Clostridia bacterium
GATGTGAAAGCTTTCCGTACTCTGAAAATTTCTTGGTGCTGAAATAAACATCGCCGTTTGCTTCATAAGCATAGCCTTTTTCAATAAGAGTTGAAACAATATCGATTATTTCACCGATGTTTTCTGTTGCCTTGGGGTGTGTTGTTGCTTCACGGATATTCATACCCTTGGCATCTACCCAGAATTCCTCGATATACTTTTCGCTGATATCCTTGAAGGTTACGCCCTCTTCATTTGCACGGCGGATAATCTTATCGTCGATATCTGTGAAGTTCTGAACGAAATTAACCTTATTGCCTCTGTATTCGAGGTAACGGCGCATTACATCAAAAACGCACAAAGGTCTTGCGTTACCGATATGGATAAAGTTATAAACGGTGGGGCCGCAGGCATAAATTTTAAATTCGCCCGGAGTAAGAGGAATAAGCTCCTCTTTGTTTCTTGAAAGTGTGTTAAAAATTCTCATGAATTTTCCTCCAATTCTTTTATTTTGTTTTCTAATTTCTGTATTTTATATTGCAGTCGGCAAAGCTCCTGTGACACGGGGTCAGGCATATGAATATGGTCGAGCCTGTCAACTTTTTTACCGTTTTGCTTGACAACTCTTGCAGGTGAACCTACAGCCGTACAGTTTTCGGGAATCTCATTGAGTACCACCGAGCCTGCGGCCACATTTGAGTTGTCGCCTATTTTAAAGGGACCGAGAACCTTTGCACCTGCACCCACAAGCACATTATTGCCCAGAGTGGGGTGTCTTTTTCCGCTGTCCTTACCGGTACCGCCTAAGGTAACGCCCTGATAGATAGTGCAATCGTCACCGATGATTGCTGTTTCACCGATAACTACGCCCGTACCGTGGTCGATAAAAAAGCGTTTGCCTATTTCGGCACCGGGATGAATTTCAATATTAGTCTTTCTTGCACTGCGCTGCGAAATTGCGCGGGCGAGAAAAAACAGCTTGTGCTTATAGCACCAATGAGCCTTTCTGTGAGCTCTGACGGCTTTGTAGCCGGGATATAAAAGCATAATTTCTAAATTACTTCTTGCAGCAGGGTCACGGTCTTTGACGCACTGCAAATCTTCTTTTAATCGTTCAAACATAATCTATCACCTTATAGGAATGCAAAATGCAAAGTGCAAAGTGCAAAATTGTGGTCGCGGGCAGATTAAGAGATAAGCTAATTTTTCCCCGCAGAAAAAATGCTCAGAAACGAAAAGTCTCGTCAATTATATCAGTATTTATGCCGGCGGGAAGAACCTCATCATCTCAGCAAAACTTACCCGCAATTCATAATTCATAATTCCTAATTCATAATTAAAAACGCCTCAGGTGCCCTAAAGCACCAGAGGCGTGTTACGCGGTTCCACTCTGATTTATAACTTAGAGGCAACATAATTATTGCCCTACCGTTAACGCCGGTATACGCCCGAAGATACTGCACTTTTCCCCACGGGTGCTACAGGGTGCATTTCATCACGTCTTCAACGGGGCACTTTCACCTTGCAGCCCCTCTCTGAGAAGAAGATGATGTGATTACTTCTCCCTTTTATCGCATTTCAATATTATAGTCTATTATATACAGTTCCCAATAAAATGTCAATGCCTATTTTTTAAACTTATCTTCATTCTCCTTAAAAAACTCCTGATATACTTTCACACACTGTAGCTCTGTCCACCTTTTGGTTTCAACAGGCTCTGAGTCAATATCATATATCTTTGCACCTTTAAGTGACAGCAAAAAAGGCGAATGGGTTGAAATTATAAACTGACAGCCGTGATTTCTTACGGAATCCTCAATAAAGTATTTAAGCTCTAACTGATTTGACGGTGAGAGACTGTTTTCAGGCTCATCAAGCAGATATAAGGCGTCGTCGGCAATGGCATCAACAAACAGCGAAAGAGAGCTTTCACCGTTTGATCGCTCCTGCACATTTCTCATTAGATGTGAACGCAGATACTGAGACTGACTCACCTTTCTGTTACGGGCATCAACCACCTTTTTCCAGCGTTTATAATCGTCAAGGCCGTGAAGTGTGGTGTCAGCTTCTTCACTGTTATTTTCTATCCATTCACGCAGCAGATCTTCTCTTTTTCGGTCAACACCGTTATTAATGCGACGAATATCCAGCACACGGTCAAAAACATCGTCACTTGTTATGACACAGCTGTCTAAGGAAAGCTCCTTATCAAGCTGATAGTCGCAAAGCTCCGCATAGTCGTCAAAGAAATCGCTTCGGTTAAAGGGCGAGCTTCGCTTGAGAGAGAGCTTCTCTGCAATAACATTGAGAATTGTGCTTTTACCGCTGCCGTTATTACCGCAGAAAACTGTTATATCGTCAAACTCAAAATCCTCAGGCAATCCTCTAAAGCGAAACAGACCGAAGGGATATTTTGTTGTGTAGCAGGTGCGTGCATTTTTAGGAGTGAAAGCAAAGAAGTAGTCCTCCTCCTGCTCAGGTGACGGAAAATGAAAGGTACTTAAATAAATCATCAGGTATCACTCCGATTGGTCGCATTCATAATTTATAATTCCTTATTCATAACTTCCACAATGATTTCCCCGTTAAGGCTGCCTTTGACGGTACCGGTGACAAACTGACCTGCTGTCAGTTCCTCTTCACTTGAAATAATAACTACAGTGTCAATATCAGGGGCATCCATATAGCTTCTGCCGAAATAGAGCATTTCCTCCTCATCAAAGCCGTCAACAATTACTGTCAGTTCTTTTCCGAGGAGTGCTTCAAGCTTATCCTCAAAAATACGCTGCTGCTGAGAGTTCATAATGCCGGCTCGCTGAATTTTAGTGTCCTCGTCAATCTGATTTTCCATCAGAGCAGCAGGTGTGTCCTCCTCGGCAGAGTAGGCAAAGCAGCCGTAACGGTCAAACCTCATCTCGTCTGCAAACTCACACAGGCTCTCGAAATTCTCCTGTGTTTCCCCGGGAAAACCGACAATAAAGGTTGTTCTTATCACAATGCCGGGGATTTTGCTTCTGAGTTTGTTTATAAGTGCCGTCAGGCTTTCCCTGTTGCCTTTGCGGTTCATTCTTTTCAGCACACTGCCGTCACAGTGCTGCAGGGGTATATCTATATATTTGCAGATTTTGCTCTCACTTGCCATAGTGTCAATAAGCTCATCGGTTATCGACTCAGGGTAGCAGTAAAGGGTGCGAATCCACTCTATGCCGTCTATTCTGCAAAGCTCACGAAGAAGCTCAGAGAGCTTTAATTCACCGTATAAATCTATGCCGTACTTGGTGGTGTCCTGAGCCACAACAATAAGCTCCTTAACACCGCTGCGGGCAAGAGACTTTGCTTCGGCTATGATATTTTCCATTTCACGGCTGCGGAATTTGCCTCTGATTTTCGGAATTGCACAGTAGGTGCAGCAATTACTGCAGCCCTCGGCTATTTTAAGATAGGCATAATGAGGCGGTGTGGTGAGAAGTCTGTCACCCTCTAAAGGCAGTGACAGCTTCGGCGGGAAAAGATTTACCTTTTTCTTCTCTGTTACAGCGCGACAAACACTGACGATGTCACCGTTGCCGCCAATGCCCACCACTGCATCAACCTCAGGGATTTCCTTCATAATTTCATCTTTATATCTCTGGGCAAGACAGCCTGTGACAATAACAGCCCCGACAGTGCCCCCGTCTTTATATTGGCAGACCTCTAAAATGGTGTCAATTGCCTCTTTTTTAGCATCACCGATAAAACCGCAGGTGTTGATAATAACGATATCAGCCTCAATATCCCCCACGATTTCATAGCCCGCATCACTAAGGCGTGACAGCAGCATTTCTGCGTCAACCTGATTTTTGGGGCAGCCTAAAGATATCATTCCAACCTTAATCATAATAAACCTCACCGTCAATTTCTGTGTTCTCACCGATTTGCTTTAACGCATCACGGATTTCGCCGTAGCTGTAGCCCAGCCTGAGAAGGCCATTCACCGTTTTTTTGATTCCTTTTTCGTCACCGAGATATCTGCCGTATTTTCTCTTGATAAGACTCACAAGCTCATCCTCATCAAGCTCTGTTTCATCAAGGATTTCTCTTATAATATCCCTGTCAATGCCCTTTCGGTAAAGCTCCTGCTCAATGCGTCTTTTACCGTACTTCTTGAGAGTCTGCAATTCTCTTGCATATAGCCTTGCAAAGCGTTCATCGCTGACATAGCCGGATGCCTTCAGCTTTTCTATTGCTTCTTCGGCCCCTTTTTTGTACCCCTTGAGTGAGAGCTTATCCTTCAGCTCCTTCTCACTGTGGTCACGCCGTGCAAGCAAAGAAACGGCATAATTATAGGCACGGCGTAAATTGACAGCTTCGCGGATTTCCTCCAATTCATCAATGTCAACCTCTTTGCCGTTATATATGCCCAGAGAAAGAAAATATGCTTCGTCGACGGTAAAGCTATACTCACCGTCGACTGAAATGTGAATTTTATCCTGTTTTCCTTTTTTATATGTTAAAACCATTATTCGTCATCATCGTCAACAAGAATGTCTATTTTTGCCCTGACTGAGCTTGCAGTTCTTCTTGCAGCAGGCTTCTTTTCCTCGGCAGCAGGAGCCTTCTCCCTGTCTTCCTTGCCCTTGCCCTGAGAAGCTGCCTTTTCCTGCATAAAGCGTTCTCTGACCTTCTTGTCAATTTCTTCTCGCAGAGAGTCCTCTTTCTTTAAAAGTGCCTTGACATTATCTCTGCCCTGACCGAGTCTTGTTTCACCGTAGGAGAACCATGCACCGCTCTTATTGATAATATCAAACTTAACAGCAAGGTCAACTATCTCACCCTCACGGGAGATGCCTGTGCCGTACATTATGTCAAATTCACCCTCTTTAAATGGAGGAGAAACCTTATTCTTAACTATTTTAGCTCTTGTTCTTGCACCGATAAACTCATTGCCGGATGCCTTGAGCTGCTCAGTCTTTCTGACATCAATTCGCATTGAAGAATAGAACTTCAGAGCTCGGCCGCCTGTGGTAACCTCAGGGTTGCCGTAGATAACACCCACCTTTTCACGAAGCTGATTGATGAAAATAACAAGGGTGTTTGACTTTGCAATAACTGCAGTGAGCTTGCGAAGTGCCTGTGACATAAGTCTTGCGTGAAGACCAACATGGCTGTCACCCATTTCACCCTCGATTTCAGCTCTGGGAACAAGGGCAGCAACAGAGTCAACAACAATAATGTCAAGCGCACCTGAGCGTGCAAGTGCCTCTGTGATTGAGAGTGCATCCTCACCGTTATCGGGCTGTGAAACGAGAAGTGCGTCAACATCAACGCCGATGCCCTTTGCATAAACCGGGTCGAGAGCGTGCTCGGCATCAATAAAGGCTGCCTCGCCGCCTGCCTTCTGGGCTTCAGCTATGCAGTGAAGAGCAAGAGTAGTCTTACCTGATGATTCGGGACCGTAAATTTCAACTATTCTTCCCTTAGGAAGTCCGCCGATGCCCGTTGCAAGGTCAAGTGAAAGTGAACCTGTGGAAATAGCCTCAACATTCATTTCCGTATTCTGACCAAGACGCATAACTGCCCCTTTGCCGTATTGCTTTTCAATCTGAGCCAGAGCCGCATTAAGTGCACTGCTTTTATCTGCCATGGATGTATCCTCCCAATCGTACAAATGTTCGTTTGATAGCATTATACTACAATTAAATTAAAAAATCAACAGTTTTTATAAAGAAAATATCAAAAAAGACTTGCATTTTATTTTGATTTCTGCTATTATATTTCCTGCTTATGTAGTTTAATATATTTAAGGAGGTGCGACACATGGCAAAATGTGATTTCTGCGGCAAGGATGTATCCTTCGGCATCAAAGTATCCCACTCACACAGACGTTCAAACAGAACATGGAAACCCAACGTAAAGCGTGTTAAGGCTATCGTTAACGGCTCTCCCAAGAGAGTTTACGCTTGCACTCGTTGCTTACGTTCAGGCAAGGTTACTCGCGCTATCTGATTATAGGATATTGATGATTACAGAACTTCTCACGGTGAGAGGTTCTTTTTCATTATTCGGGAATCAGGAGTAAGGGATTGAAAGTTAGAAGTTAGGAGTGAGGAGTTAGGAGTTAGAAGTCGCGGTCGCGATTACACAGCCCACTAACCTCAAGTCTCTATCCGCGAAGTAGAAGCTCAGAGACGGAAAATATCATCAATCTTAAAATAAACGGCAGATCACTACCGAAACCTTGTAGTGACCTGCCTTATTTATGCCTTGCCTGATAGGTTATAATCTACATACTCCCCATCTCATCCCAACTCCCTTTGCGGGTGAAAATTATTTATCGGCAGAAATTTCCCCGCGACCGCAACTCCTAACTCCTCACTCCTAACTCCTAACTTCTAACTCCTCGCTCTTGGTTTCTCATTGAAGTCCAAGGTATTCCTCAAGGCACATGCCGCTGTTTTTAATCTTTTCAGCGTGTTCAACACCTACATATCTCCAGTGCCAAGGCTCAGGAATAATCTTTGTTACGGGCTGCTTCTCGGCAGTGTACCTGAGAATGAAGCCGTATTCATGTGCATGCTCTGTGAGCCACTTATATTCCTTCTGATTTTTAAAGGTGGAATTGGTGTTGCATATATCCATTGCAAGACCTAAGTTATGCTCGCTTGTTCCCGGAGGAAGAATAACCGTTGCCGCCTTTGCCGCTGCCGCCTCTTTGGAAAGACCGTACTGTGACATATACTGCTGAGTGAGATTATTATAGTTTCTCTGCTGTCTTGCATAAGAACGGTAGCCCGAATAAGGAGTGAGGATTATGCCGTCCTTTTTTGCAGCCTCATACATTGCGTTATAATGGGGTGCAACACGATAATCCATATAAACACCGGAGGAGGCAACCTCGGCTAACTTAGGCACATAATCAGCAGGAATTTCTCTTTCTGTGTTGACAATTACAAGATTCCATTCCTCCCCCGTCGGGTCAACTATCACTCTGTTGCTGCTGACCTTAAAGGGCTCTTTTGTTGTGAGATATTCGCTGTAAATATAGCACTCCTTGCCCTCAAAAAGAACTCTGCTCCAACCGTTTTCTCCCGTGGCAAGTCTTGTTACACCGTTGCCCTCGTGGAGTCTGCCCACCTTCTGGGCGTTGGTGCTTGCACCCTTTCTTACATTGACATCCCTTGTTGCCCAGACCTTTTCTTCCTTTTCGGTGTAGACACTGTCCGTTGCTGCTGAAGTTGTCTGCTGAGTGACCACCTGCTGCAGCTGTGAGGTGGTTTCTTCCGGTGCAGCTGCGGCAGTTGTTGTTTCTGCTGTGGTACTCTGCCGTGTAGTTGTAACAGTACTCTCATTTGAAACCTGAGTAGTAAAAAGCACATCTGCAACTTTTGGCCCTGCAAAGCAAAGACCTATTATTAAAACAGCCAGGCATATTATCACGCAGCCTATAGCTTTATTTTTCATCTGATCGTCTTCTTTCCGTTTCATTGTCAGGGCTCCCTTTGTGCTCCCGGCCCTGATATAATACTATACCCAAACACAGAAAAACGCAATAGTAAAAATGTTAAATCCGCCTGAACTTTTTATTCAGACGGATTTTTTGGTTTATAAATCTCAGACGGCGGAATAAAATTTATCTGCAGCTCAAACCTGAACGCGTACACTCAGGCTTTATTTTGCTGATTCGGAAATCTGATAATAAAGGTGTTTATTCCATTTTCGCTCTCAATTGCTACCTGACCGCCGTGAAGAGAGGCAATCTGCTTAACCATTGTCAGACCGATGCCGTGACCCTTGGTTTCTCTGTTGCGGGATTTATCTGTTTTATAGAAAACATCCCACATCAGCTCTCTGTCCTGTGCGCTTATCTCATTGCCGTGATTGCTGACGGCAAAGCTGTAAAAATTCTCATCCGAGCTGCCCTTTACTTCTATGGGCGTGTCGGGAATTCTGTATTTGACCGCATTGGAAACATAGTTGAACACTGCTCTTTCCGTCAGGGTTTCATTTGCACATATTATAGCTTTATCAAAGTCAACGCTGATATTCTTATCACCGAACTCGTTGCGCAGGCGAGCCTTGAATTTATCTTCAAGCTCCTTTGTGTCGATAATTTCCATGCGGCACTCATAGCCCTCATCCTCAAGCTTTGACATATGAAGCATCTCGCTTACAAGAGAATCCATAACCTCACATTCCTCAATCATAATGTCACAATATCGGTTTATTCTGGCATTATCAGATGAGAGTATCTGTATATTTTCGGTGTAGCCCCTGATTGTGGTTACGGGAGTTTTCAGCTCGTGAGAAATATCTCTTATAAGTCTTTTTCTTCTCTCAACATCCTTCTGCAACTTGTCTATACTCTTTTTCAGCTCATCGCTCATTTCGTCAATGCTCTTGGCCAGCAGACCGATCTCATCATTACTTTCATAGTTTATTTTTTCATCAAACTCAAGCTGCGACATTTTCTTTGTCACCTGACTCATTTTTTCCATCTGCTTTGTGAAAGGCCTTGTCAGCACGCTCCATATAATTGCACCCATAAGAATTATGAGTATTCCTATACCCGATATGAAATAGGTCGCAATTCTTACCTCCTGGTCAATACCTCTGACAACCTTGCTCATACAGATATATGTGTTTTCGGCTATCAGCTCAATATAGACTACTCTTGCAAGGTTATCTGTTGAGTCAATTATCTCATTGCAGTATATGCCGTCCTTATTCTTGTTATTTTCATAGATGTCAATCCACTGCCTGAGCTGCTCCACCTTATATGAGGCAGGGAATATTTCTTCGCCACTGTTTACTATTATACTCATATCCCCTGTGACAAGAGCCGACTGTATATCGTGAGAGGAATCAAGCTTATCTATAAGACTCCTTACAGTTACCGAACCGCCTTCATAAGCATCGGCAATAAGCTGCGAATAGTTTTCAAGGCTGTTTTTTGTGTCGTAAATGAATATGGGTCTGAGCATAAACCTGCAGCTTGTTATAAGCAGTGCTATGCAAAACAGAATAGAAACGGTAAAAGAGAAAATAACCTTTAAACGAAAGCTTTTTTTCATTTTTCCGTTACCTCTGCATCAAAGCTGTAGCCTGTTCCTCTTATGGTTCTGATAACATAGCCGTAATCTCCCAAGGCATGTCTGAGCATTTTTATATGAGTGTCAATTGTTCTGTCGTTTCCGTCATACTCATAGCCCCATATTTTATCAAGAATCGTTTCGCGTCGAAGAGCGTGCCTGCCGTTTTTCATAAGCAGCATAAGCAGCTGAAACTCTTTAGTTGTAAGCTTTATGGGCACACCGTGAACATAAGCCCTGCATTCGCTTTTTATAAGAGTGAGAGGACCGCTGACATATTTCGTGTCTGTTCTGTCTTTATAGGTGCTGATAAGACGCTTTACCCTCTCTAAAAGCACGGCACGCTTAAAGGGCTTTGTGATATAATCATCCGCACCGCTTCTAATTCCCCTGACCTCATATTCCTCATCGTCAAGGGCAGTGAGCATTATAACCTTAACATCAAAGTGAGTTTTTATGTATGCCAAAGAATCCCAGCCGTCAATTTTAGGCATCATTATATCAAGAATAACTACCTCTATATCAGGCATCTGTTCAAGTATTTCAATAGCTTCATCGCCGTCATAGGCATAAGCTACATCAAAGCCCTCCATAGTGAAAATATCCACCATAAGCTCATTTATTCTTTTATCGTCATCAACAACTAATATCTTTCCCATAAATACACCTCACATTTCAGCTTTATTATAACATAAAACTGCTGTATTTTTTAACTATTATATTATACCAATGTGAAATTTAAGTGAAATAATCTCCCGTTTAAATCAAATATTCCTTTTATTGTGCAGTGTAATTTATTAAAAAACACATCCGCCTGAACCTGTCGGAACAGACGGATGTTTCAATATCAGTTTTTTATTCTGCAGCGGCTGCTTCTCTTTTTTGTCTGTTTTCTGTAACTATCTTTGTTACATTATCCATAAACTCACCGTGAAGCTTAAACTTAGTTGAGAAGATAATAAGTGAAATCACAAAGAGTACGGGCGGAATAACAGTCAGCATAACCGTGATTGCAAGCTTTGCACTCTGAGGGTTAGCATTGTGAAGAGTACCGTCATATTTGGAAACACCCAGAGAAACAAAGAGGATAATAGTCTGAATGGTGTATGCCATTTTCTGCAGGAAGCCCTTCATTGAGAAGGTGATTGATTCGGCTCTGAAGCCCATTTTAACCTCGCCGTAGTCAACAACATCTGCCAGGAAGATGGTCTGGGCAATAAACATTGATGACATACCTATTGCACCGATGCAGTAGCATATATTCATAAGAATGAATGTCTGGGTGAATGCACCTACAGCCATGCCGGTGTAGCCCACTGCACAGAGAATAAGTGAGGTCTGATATGCCTTGCGCTTTGACATAACCTTAGTGAGCACGGGAAGCATAAGAAGACCCACAACTGAGCCCACAGCCTGGCTTGTTGAGAAGGTTGCCTGCTTGTTGGGGTCGCCAACAACAACATCGAAATAATATGTTGCAACACCTGAGGTGAGGTACCAGCCGGCATTTGAAATCATTGCAAAGAGCATAAACACAAGCAGCTGGTCATTTGACTTGATAATCTGAAGGGTACGCTTGAGGGAGAACTTCTCCCCTGCCTTAGTCTGCTGTGTCTCTTTTGTTGTGGCAACGCTGACGCTTGAGAAGAAAACAAGGGCAATTGCACAGGCAAGAGCGCAGATAAAATAGCTTCGTGCATCATGTACCTTTGTCATTTCACCGTTTTCACCTGCAGCGGTTGTAACACTGACTGCCGTCATAATTACGGGAGCAAGAATTGACACTATGCCCTGACCGAGACCTGAGAAAACTCTTGCAACGGTTGAAACAAGGCTTCTTTCCTCAGGGTCGCTTGTGAATGAGGGCACCATTGACCAATAGGGAATATCGGCAAGTGTGTTGGACATACCCCAGCCTACATACATAACGGCAACATAAGCCATAAGGGCGCCGCCTGTGAGCTTAAAGGGGTTTGAAAAGAGGAACACGAGCACAATAGCATTAAGAATTGAGCCTCTGAGAATCCACGGGCGGTATTTGCCCATTTTAGTGTTGGTGTTATCAACAATAGTTCCCATCATGGGGTCATTAATGCCGTCCCAGAGACGTGCAATGGGTGTAAGAATAAGAAGGAACGATGCCTTCATGCCTAAAACATCAGTGAGATATTTTGCAAGAAAGCTGTAAAACATTCCGTAGCTCAGGTCAAGACCTATTGCGCCTACACCGTAACCGATTTTACTTTTGATATACTTGAGTGAGTTCATTTTATTCTCCTTTCACGTATTCCTCATCAACTGTCCGAATTTTCAGCTCCTGAGCCTTATGGCAAACAGCTGCATATGCATTGTGAGTTTTTTTTACGAAAAAATTGTAACCGTATGCCGAGAAGCTTTCCTTTTCGGCAAAGGCTGAAAAATTATAGGTGGCAAGTCCGCCTGATATTCCCTTGCCCGTTTGCTTGAGCACACTTTCTTTAAGTGCCCAGAGCTTTATGAAAACATCGTCCTTATCTTCACTGTCTTCAATCAGCAGCTTTTCCTCGGGGCAATAATTTCTTTTTGCCACCTTAGGGTTATAAGGTCTGATTTCCTGAATATCGCAGCCCACATCACTGTCTGAAAGAGCAACCATAACGAAATTTCCGCTGTGGCTTATATTGAAAAACAGGTTGTCACCGCCTAAGAGCTGCGGCTTTTCACCGTCTTTATAATGCACCTGAAACTCTTTGACACCGCACTTTTCAAGAGTACGGCACAGAAGAATTTTTCCCAGCAGGCTCTCTTTTCTCATAGAGAGCTTCTCTGCGTCGGTACTTATAAAGTGAGAGCTGATTTTATCATACTCCTCTTTGACAAGGTTATCATCATAAGCTGAGATATCAAGCAGATAAACCTCAGTTTTCATATCTGCCGTCTGTTACAACCTGCACCGGGTCAGAGGGCATCATAATAAGGCACACTATATATGTCATAATGCCGTAGCCGATAAACAGGGTGAAAAGTGCAAAAATGAGTCTTACAATAGTGGGGTCAATGCCGAAATAATTTGCAAGACCGGAGCAGACACCTGCAAGCTTTTTGTCACTGCCCTTCACCAGCTTTTTTGCCGAGGTGTTCGGTACATAGTCAGCCGGTGCCGACGGAAAAACAAGACCCAGCACAATATAAACTATTGTCACGGGCAGAATTGCCGTTGCAAGAGCAAGGCAAACTACTGCAATTCTGATAAGGGTGGGGTCAACATTGAGATAATCTGCAACACCGCCGCAGATGCCTAAAAATTTCTTATCGGGACTTAAATAAAGCTTTTTCATTTTTTTCTCCTTTACTTTATATTATTTTGCATTTTTGTTGCTTCAATAGTGTTTTTCATAAGCACTGCTATTGTCATAGGTCCGCAGCCGCCGGGCACGGGAGTGATATAGCTTGCCTTTTCTTTAACTGCTTCAAAATCAACATCGCCTGCAAGCTTGCCGTCTGAAAGGCGATTTATGCCAACATCAATAACAACAGCGCCTTCACTAACCATATCGGCAGTGATAAAGCCTGCCCTGCCGACTGCGGCTACGATTATGTCTGCGTTTTTTGTGAAAGAGGCTAAATCCTTTGTTTTGCTGTGGCAGACGGTTACTGTTGCATTTCTTTCAAGCAGCAGTGCCGCCATAGGCTTGCCAACAATATTGCTTCTGCCCACAACAACACAGTTTTTGCCCTGCACATCAATTTTATAATAATCAAGAAGCTCTATAACACCCATAGGTGTGCAGGGTGAAATGCTGTAGTCGCCAAGCCAGATTTTGCCCACATTCTCAGCTGAAAAGCCGTCAACATCCTTTGCGGGAGAAATAGCATCAATAACCTTCTTTTCGTCAATGTGCTTTGGCACCGGAAGCTGACAAAGTATGCCGTTAACGCTACTGTCGTTGTTGAGCTTATCAATAAGAGCGAGGAGCTCTTCTTCACCGACATCGCCTGCAAGAGCATATTCAAGTGATTTTATGCCGCAGACCTCACAGGCTCTTTTTTTGTTGTTGACATATACTCTTGAAGCAGGGTCGCCCTCAACAATAATAACTGCAAGACAAGGTGTGATGCCCTGCTGCTTTAATATATCTGTCTGCAGCTTCACCTGCTGCTTGACATAAGAGGAAACCTCTTTGCCGTCGATTATTTTATACATTGTCTTACTCCTGTTCTTTATTTTTTATTTTCATTTTTCTGCCGACGATTTTTACATTTTTCATCTCGGCCCGTTTTTTCTTTCTTTCAAGCTTTTTTTGCTCTGCCGCAAGCTCTTTTTCGGTTTTGGGCGGGAAAAAGTCCACGCCTTCAATAGGCTTGGGGTGCCTTGTGTATTTTATAAGCAAGGCTGTAAGCAGTACCCCGCAGACAAGAACTATGCAGAAGGATAAGGCCTGAGACACACGGATATTTGTGCCGCCGATATAAAGGCTGTCGGTCCTCATGCCCTCAACTATCATTCTTTCAAGACCGTACCACAAGCCGTAGGTCAGGAAAAGCTGACCGCTGAATTTGCGGAATTTTTTAAGTATGATATAAAGGATAAAGAAGCCGAGGATGCACCAGACGCTTTCATAAAAGAAGGTGGGATGCACATAAAGATTGTTTTCGGCAATGTGAGAGGCAATATCTGTTACACCCTCAAGGCCGAAGGAAGCGGGGTGAGCCTCAATATAATCTATGACGGTCTCACTCATCATGCCGAAGTTTTTATAGGTGAAGTCACCGAAGGCCTCCTGATTGGCATAATTGCCCCATCTGCCTATGCCCTGACCTATAAGAAGGCTCATACCCACTAAATCAAGCAGGTTATAAAAGTTTAGTTTTTCTATTTTACACACAATAAAGGCCGCTGCTATACCGCCGATAATGCCTCCGTAAATAGCGAGTCCGCCCTCCCATATCTTAGGTATTTCGCTAAGGTGAAGGCTGTAATAATCCCACTTGAAGGCAACATAATAAAGTCTTGCGCCAACTATGGCACCCACAGTGCCGAAAAGCAGCACATCTATCATTTTATCAAGGTTTATTTTCCACACATAGGCAATTCTGCCGCCGAAAAGCACTGCAAGCAAAAAGCCGAAGGCTATTATTGCTCCGTACCAGCGAACCTGAGCAAAGCCTAAGTCAAGCACCTTTGAAACAGTAAATTCCTGAGCTATGCCTGCAAATTTAACTAAAACCGTATCCATATGAACACTCCTTACCAAGTGAGCTGTGTTATTGCTATCATAACGGGCATTGTGATTATTGAAATAAAGCTGACAAGTGCCACAGTTTTTGAGGCTGTTGCCGCATCTCTGCCATATATTGACGAAAACATAAAGGTGTTGTTTGCCGAGGGCACGCTTGCTGTTATTATAGCCGCTGTGAGCACTGCACCGCGAAGACCGCAAAGATAATAAACACCTATGCATATTAGAGGAAGCACCAGAAGCTTCATAATTGCCGTGAGATAAATCTTTTTATCAAAAAGCATTGACTTAAGGTCAGTACGGGAAAGATAGGTGCCGAAAACAAGCATGGCAACAGGTGAATTGAGTGCCGCTAAGCTTTCAATAGGCTGGCTTATAAGATAAGGCACCTCTATGCCTGAAAGGAAAATAGGCAGCCCCACCACAACTGCAATAACACCCGGGTTAATCAGCACCTTTTTTATGCTGAGCTTTTCGCCCTGTCTGCTCATAAGCTTAACGCCGTGAGTGAAGGTCAAAAGGTTAAACACCACGGCTCCGCCTGCGCAGTAGAGCACACCCTCATCACCTAAAACAGCCTGAGCAAGGGGCAGAGCCATAAAGGCAACATTGCCGTAAATGGAGGCAAATTTATAAACGGGATTTTTCTCGTCCTGCTTATTTCTGAAGGTGAAGATGTTTATAAATATGGCAATGAGGTGAGTTGCAACGGCAAGACCGAAGGCAGTGAAAAACTTGCCCACGGTGTCAGGTGTGGCATCTATTTTAATAAACGAATTTATTAAAGTGCAGGTGGCAACCACATAAAGCAGGAAGGTAACCACTTTTTTTGCAGTTTCTTCGGTAAAAATGCCCACCTTATCCGAAACATAGCCCACGGCAACCATAATATAAAGCACAGCCACATTTGTTGCGGCAGTGATAAGATTTGATAAAAACAGTTCCATAATTATTACTCAGCCTCTGTTTGGGGTACTTCTGCAATTACTTCTGCCTTATCAGCCTGCTGCGGCTTATGGCAAAGGATAACCGTAACAGCAAACAGAGCGAACATCAAATCGCATAAAAAGAAGGGGTGATCAGGATTGATGAAGGCTCTTTCCTGCACAAATGAGAATATAAGTCGGGGTATACTTGTAGTAAGAGCCAGCAGTGACGCACTGTAGCCCAAGCCGAAAATTCTCCAGCGGAAGCCGTCGGAATAAACTCCCGTAACCACCTGAGCCATAGACATAAAGTAAATAAGCATAAAGCCGACCATAATAAGCTCTAAAAGCAGATCAGAGACCTCAACAAAGCTTATCTGTCTGACAAAGCGGTGCATAAGCCTTGCGCCTGCCCACCATACGGGCGCAGTGGCAAGAAAATATCTCTTTGAGGCAGTGCTTGTTCCCTTAATCATATCCTTGGCAAGGATGAGGAAAAAGACAGCACTGAAAAGGGCAAAGACGCTCTGTATAAGCATGGGAATAGTTCCCGAGGTCATAAATGAGGTGTAATTGGCTGAGTTTATATTTCCTATGCTGAAAAAGCTTGAGAAGAAATTATCGGCACAGTCGTAAAGGAAGGTAAAGCCCATTGCAGCTGCAGCAAAGCCTATTGCTTTATTCTTGGTTTTATAAAAGCTGAGTCCGGCTGACTCTCGGCTGAAAAAGGACATAACACAAAAGATAAGACCTGACAGCAACAAAATTGCATAAAGAGCAATTTCCGCTGCCTTGCCGCCTGTATAAAAGCCTGTGGCAGGGTCGATATATTTTGCCGTCTGCAGGGTTCTGAGCACTATGCAGACAAGACCTGCACAAAAGAAAAGCAAGGGTAATGCCTTTAAGCTCACATCCATTTTTTCCTTGAATTTAGGCTCTCTTTTTTTCTTTTTGTTTTTCTTGGCATCATCACTGAGCTTTGTCTGAGCATTATGATTTTCCTTCATCAGTCTTCCTCCTTGTCATATACTCTCTGGTCTGAGGGTATGTATTCCTTAATTGAGTTATAATTCTCTATTCTTTCATCCATAGGCACATACTTTTTCGGCAGAGCTATATTCTTATATGCCGGGCGGATAATTCTGCCGCCTGAAATAAGCTCTTCAAGTCTGTGGGCAGACCAGCCCACTATTCTTGCCGTTGCAAATATGGGCGTATAAAGATCCTCAGGTATGCGAAGCATCTTATAGATGAGACCTGAATAAAGGTCAACATTGGCACACATAACCTTGTTTTTGCCTTTGACGCGTCTGAAAATCTCGGGAGTGAGCTTTTCAACATTATTAATAAGCTCAAAATCCTTCTCGAAGCCGTATTTATAGGCAAAATCTCTTGCCTTTCTCTTAAGAATAACTGCTCTCGGGTCAGAAAGCGTATAAACAGCATGACCCATACCGTAAACGAGACCGCTGCCGTCGCCTGCCTGCTTTCTGATTATCTTTTCAAGATAAGCGGCAATTTCTTCTTCGTTTGTGGGGTCAGAGACATTATCTCTGATTTCGTCAAGCATATGACTGACTTTTATGTTTGCACCGCCGTGGCGTGAGCCCTTAAGTGAGCCGATTGCAGCCGCAAAGGCAGAATAGGTATCAGTGCCGCTTGAGGTGAGCACTCTGTCTGCAAAGGTGGAGTTATTACCGCCGCCGTGCTCTGCATGAAGCATAAGACAGATATCAAGAAGCTTTGCCTCCTCGTCAGTATACTGTCTGTCGGCACGAAGAGAGCGAAGAATTGTCTCAGCAGTGGAAAGCTCCTTCTTTTCGGGATGAAAATACATGCTCTTATTATAGAATTTCTTTCTTTTTACCTGATAAGCATAGCACATCATAACGGGAAGCTGTGCCATAATCTGCACTGACTGACGAAGCACATTTTCAATGGAAATATCATCGGGGTTTTCGTCAAAGGAATAGGAAATGAGTATGCATCTTGCAAGCTTATTCATAACATCGATTGATGCGTTTTTCATAAGCACATCTTCAATATAGGTTTCAGGCAAAAATCTGCAGGTACCCACAATATCTTTAAAAAGGTCTACCTGCTCCTTTGTGGGCAATGAACCGAAAAGCAGAAGGTAAGCTACCTCCTCAAAGCCGAAGCGGTTTTCTCTTTCGCAAGCCTCAATTATATCGTTGATGTTAATGCCTCTGTATTTGAGCACACCCTGCTTCGGTACTCTCTCACCGTCTTCCATATAATAGCCTTCAACACTGCAAATATTTGTCAGGCCTGCCATTACACCCGTACCGTCAGGATTTCTCAGGCCTCTTTTAACGCCGTATTTCCAGAAGGCTTCGTGGTCTATCTGACTTTTCTTTTCAATTTTTTCACTCATTATTTCAAGAAGCTCGGGTGAAATCGGATTTATTTTATCGTACATCTTCTTACCTCCGGTAAAAATAGTTATAGTTATAGATTATAAAATATCATTAAACTATATTTTATAACATAGTAATTGTAAAGTCAATAAATTTAACTTAAAATCAGCGGAAAGGACGGGGATTTTTTAATGAAGCTCTATGCACTTCTGACAGGGCTGCTTTGTCTTATAATGATATTTTCTCCCCTTATATGCATCGCAGCTCAGCAGCAGGCGGACAGCACACCCTCACAAACCGAAAATGCAGGCCCGGATGCTTCGGTGAGTGTATTAAACAGTATGTCGGGCAAGGTGACACAAATGAGTGCACGGGACTATGTTACGGGCGCCGTTGCCGCAGAAATGCCCGCCTCTTACAGCACCGAAGCTCTCAAGGCTCAGGCAGTTGCCTGCTATACATATTACATGTGGCTCAAAGAAAATGCCGATAATGCAGACTACGACATAAGCGATGACAGCAAAACACATCAGGGGTACCTGACAGACCGTCAGATGAGGGAAAAATGGGGTGACAAATACGAAAGCTACAAAAATAAAATTGAGCAGGCAGTTATAAGCGTGCTGGGTGAATGTATAATGTATGAAAACGAACCCATATTTGCCGCATATCACGCAATATCGTCAGGCAGAACCCACAGTGCAGAGGATGTTTTCGCTCAGGCACTCCCCTACCTTCAAAGCGTTCAGGCTGTGGGTGACACTCTGTCGCCTGATTTTGACTCCTCGGCAGAGTTCACACATGATGAGCTTGCAGGCATATTATCAATAAAAAATAATGATGATAACCTGATTGAGAGCATCGAAACAGCCGAAAGCGGATATGTCAGTAAAATAACAGCAGGTGAAAAGAGCTACAGCGGAAACGAGCTTGCTTCTCTTTTAAAGCTCAGAAGCCCCGCCTTTTCGGCAGAGTACAAGGACGGGAAATATATCTTTTATGTCAGAGGCTACGGTCACGGAGTCGGTATGAGCCAATACAGTGCCGACTATATGGCAAGGCAGGGAAGCACCTATAGAGAAATTCTCGCCCATTTTTATAAGGGAACATATATTGATAAAATTGTGTGATTGGTATATAATGTAGAAAATAGAAAGTGAAGGACTGATAATATGTTTGCTAAAGTTAACAGCATCGGACTTTTCGGTATGAACGCTTATGAGGTTGGCGTGGAGTGTGCCTTTGCAAAGGGTATGTCACGCTTTGATATGGTTGGTCTTCCTGACGCGGCTGTAAGCGAAAGCCGCAACAGAGTTTACTCCGCCATAAGAAATAACGGCTTTTTCTTTCCCGAGGGCAGAATGACCGTCAACCTTACACCTGCCGATATAAGAAAAGAAGGCAGCGTTTATGACCTGCCCGTTTTTGTTGCACTGCTGCTTGCCACAAATCAGCTTAAAGCAGAGGTGTCAGACTGTGCTTTCATTGGTGAGCTTTCCTTAAACGGCGAGGTCAGAAAAATAACAGGTGCTCTGCCTATGGTTATAAAGGCAAGAGAGCTTGGCATAAAAGAGATATATCTGCCAAAAGACAACGCAGGTGAAAGCAGTGTTGTCAAGGATATAGACATTTATCCCGTTGAAAGTGTAATGCAGCTTTATGCTCACCTGTTAGGGAAGCATAAAATCGAAAAAGTCAATCCCGACTCCTTCAGCGAATATACACAGCCCGTTGACACTATGCTTGATTTTGCCGATGTCAAGGGTCAGTATCAGGTAAAGCGTGCCTTGGAAATTGCAGCGGCAGGCGGTCACAATGCCCTTATGATAGGCCCGCCCGGCTCAGGCAAAAGCATGCTGGCAAAGCGCCTTCCCTCCATTCTTCCCGATATGACCTTTCAGGAAAGCCTTGAGGTAACAAAGCTTTATTCCATTGCAGGTGCCTTGCCTGAAAACATATCACTTATAAAATCACGGCCCTTCCGTTCTCCACACCACACAATTTCTGCGGCGGCACTGTCGGGAGGCGGCAGAATACCAAGGCCCGGTGAGCTTAGCCTTTCACATCACGGAGTGCTTTTTCTTGATGAGCTGCCTGAATTTCCGAGAGTATCAATGGAGGCAATGCGTCAGCCTGTTGAAGACGGTGTCATTACGGTTTCCCGTGTCTCGGGCAGTCTTACTTACCCCTGCGAGGTGATGCTCGTTTGTGCCATGAACCCCTGCCCCTGCGGCTACTTCGGACATCCCACAAAGGAGTGTACCTGCTCTAAGGGCGCACCTCAGAAGTATCTTGCCAAGGTCAGCGGTCCTCTGCTTGACAGACTTGACATTCATATAGAGGTGCCTCAGGTTGATTTTCAGAAGCTCTCTGCCGAAGAAAAAGGCGAAAGCTCGGCTGAAATTAAAAAGCGTGTCAACAAGGCACGAGCCATTCAGACAAAGCGTTTTGAGGGCACCGACATAACCTGCAACGCAAAAATGACCCCCGCTGTGACAAGGCAGGTCTGCAGGCTTGACGAAACGAGCAAAAAGATGCTTGAAAGGTGCTTTGAAACAATGGGGCTTTCCGCAAGAGCCTATGATAAAATTCTGCGCATCGCACGCACAATTGCGGACCTTGACGAAAGTGACAACATTGAGCTTCAGCATGTAACAGAGGCAGTGCAGTACAGATCACTTGACAGAAAATTCTGGAATAATTAGAAGGCAAAAATTAACATCCACCTGAACCTCAACAGATTCAGGTGGATTAGCTTTTATTCAAATTTTTCTAACAGCTTTTCGCAAGCGGCAAGCTTAACACAAAGGCAAAGGAGCTTTGTTGCCGAAAGAAGCTCGTCAACGGGAGGATATGAGGGGGCAATTCTGATGTTGCGGTCTTTAGGGTCAACACCGTAGGGGAAGGTTGCACCTGCCGTTGTGAGGGTAACACCTGCATCTCTGCAAAGCTCATACACTCTTTTTGCAGTGCCTTCCATAACATCCAGTGAAATAAAGTAGCCGCCCTTGGGGTTAGTCCATGTGGCAATGCCCAGACCGCCCAGCTGATTGTTGAACTCATTGACAACAGCCTTGAACTTAGGTGCAAGGATGCTTCTGTGAAGTCTCATATGGTTCATGATACCCTTCACATCTCTGTAGAACTTAACATGACGGAACTGATTGAGCTTATCATAACCGATAGTCTGCACTGACATACGGCTGACGATCATATCAATGTTTTTGTCTGATGCTGCAATAGCGGCAACACCCGCACCGGGGAAGCTTATTTTTGAGGTTGAGGTAAATTCAATTACCATATCCTCGTGACCGTATTTCTTAAGCACATCAAAGACTGATTCCATTTTGTCGCCATGCTCTGAAAGGTCGTGAATAATATAAGCATTATCCCATATAATTCTGAAATCCTCAGCGGCGGGACACATTTTTGCCATTCTTTCAACTGTGTCGGGGCTGTAGGTAACACCCGTGGGGTTTGAATACTTAGGCACACAGAACATACCCTTGACCTTCGGGTCCTTGATAAGCTCCTCAACGGCATCCATATCGGGGCCCTTCTCAGTCATATCAACGGAAATCATCTTAATTCCGTAGTATTCGCATATAGCAAAATGTCTGTCATAGCCGGGTACAGGGCAGATAAATTTGATTTCTCCCTGGTCTCTCCATGCAGCGGCACCTGAGCCTGTGAGCATACACTGAGTTATATAGTCAAACATAAGGTTAAGGCTCGAGTTACCGCAGACAATGACATTCTTTGTGGGCACCTTAAGGAGCTTTGCAAAAATTTCCTTACATTCAATAATACCTGTAAGAAGGCCGTAGTTTCTGTATTCCAGTGAATGGTTGCTTGCATCGTCATCCCAGTCTCTTGAGGTGATGGCATCAAGCAGACCGTTTGAAACAGCCAATTGGTCTGCGCCGGGCTTACCTCTTGACATATCAAGCTTAAGACCCTGCGATTTGAATTTATTATATTCCTTCACAAGGTTTGACTTAAGCAGATACAGCTTTTCCTGATCGTAATATTTATATTCCATAGTTACCTCCGTTTATTGCATTAAAAATCTGCAGAACCGGTTGTTCTGGGGAAGGGAAGCACATCACGGATATTTGATATACCTGTCAGGTACATAACAAGTCTTTCAAAGCCGAGACCGAAGCCTGCATGCTTTGTGCCGCCGTACTTACGAAGGTCAAGATACCACCAATAGTCCTCTTCCTTAAGGCCAAGCTCCTTGATTCTGTCAATGAGCACATCATATCTTTCTTCACGCTGTGAGCCGCCGACAATTTCGCCTATGCCCATAACAAGCAGGTCACAAGCGGCAACTGTTTTGCCGTCGTCGTTGAGTCTCATATAAAAAGCCTTGATTTCTTTCGGATAGTCTGTAACGAAAACGGGCTTTTTGAAGATAGTTTCGGTGAGATATCTTTCGTGCTCTGTCTGAAGGTCACAGCCCCAGAACACCTTAAACTCAAACTCATCATTGTGCTCCTCAAGCATTTTAACTGCATCGGTGTATGTCACTCTTGCAAAGTCTGAGGAAGCAACGGCAGTAAGCCTCTCTATAAGTCCCTTATCAACAAACTGGTTAAGGAAAGCGATATCCTGCTGACAGTGCTCCATAACATAATTGATAACATATTTAATCATGCTTTCTGCAAGCTCCATATCGTCACTGAGGTCTGCAAAAGCAATTTCAGGCTCTATCATCCAGAACTCTGCCGCATGACGCTGGGTGTAGCTCTTTTCAGCTCTGAAGGTGGGGCCGAAGGTATAAATCTTGCCGAATGCCTGAGCCATAATTTCGCCCTGAAGCTGACCTGAAACGGTGAGGAATGCACTCTTTCCGAAGAAATCCTCACTGTAATCGATGTTGCC